>CAVRBK010000047.1:0-73521 GCA_963719025.1 uncultured Gammaproteobacteria bacterium
ATGCCTTCGCCGGTGCGCCGGGTAGACATTCCCAAGCCGCAAGGCGGGGTACGGACACTCGGTATTCCAACGCTGACGGATCGTTTGATCCAACAGGCGTTGCATCAGGTACTCTCACCGATCTTCGAACCGACCTTCTCGGCGTCGAGCTACGGCTTTCGGCCGGGGAGGAGTGCTCATCAGGCGGTACTGGCAGCGCAGCGATATATTGCCGAGGGCCGTCGGGTGGTGGTAGATCTGGATTTGGAGAAATTCTTCGACCGGGTTAATCACGATCTTTTGATGGGGAAACTGGCACAGAAGATTGATGACCGACGAGTGCTACAACTGATCCGCCGCTACCTGGAAGCAGGGATGATGTCAGAGGGGTTGATTTCGCAACGACGAGAGGGCACGCCACAAGGCGGTCCGCTCAGCCCCCTGTTATCGAACATCCTGCTGACGGAGTTGGACCGTGAACTGGAACGCCGGGGCCATGCCTTCTGCCGCTACGCTGACGACTGCAACATCTATGTCCGTAGCCAAGTGGCGGGAGAGCGGGTATTGGCAAACCTGACGCGGTTTCTCACGGAACGCCTCAAGCTCAAGGTCAATGCGGCCAAGAGTGCGGTGGCACGACCGTGGGTGCGGAAGTTTCTGGGGTATAGCCTGACTTGGCATAAAGCCCCGAAGCGACGGATAGCGCCGAGCAGCCTGCAACGGCTGGAGAAACGTATCCGGGATGTACTCAAAGGTGCGAGAGGGCGGAGTCTGGCCAACACGATTCAAGAACTCAACCCGGTACTACGAGGCTGGGCGGCGTACTTCAAGCTGACCGAGACCAAGTGGGCTTTGGAAAAGTTGGATGGTTGGATCAGGCGCAAGCTGCGTTGCATTCTGTGGCGGCAGTGGAAACGGCCATACACGCGGGCGCGCAATCTGATGAAGGCGGGACTGACGGAGGAACGGGCGTTTCGTTCGGCCTTCAATCAACGAGGGCCGTGGTGGAACAGTGGTGCGAGCCACATGAACCAAGCCATTCGGAAGTCCTATTTTGATCGACTTGGGCTGGTGTCTTTGCTCGATACCGTGCGACGACTCCAGTGTGTTGCATGAACCGCCGTGGTACGGAACCGTATGCCCGGTGGTGTGAGAGGACGGCGGGGGCGACCCCGCCTCCTACTCGATTCTGTTTAGTGTTGTTTCCTGCCGGCCATCAACTCAATCAGCCGACGTTCGACGAGGTTTCCCGGCCTACGACCGGTAACCAACCCGATTCCGTCGTTACCTGTGTCGGTCTGAAAGGTCTGCCATTCACCCAATTCGCGTCTGCATGCGTATTCCACTGAAACCTGCCACCCATTCCACGTGAAGGCTGCCACCCGGACCGGGGCAAAGCTGCCACCTATCGGAGCGTAGCGACGCGGGGTTTGTGCATTGTTACTCGGGTTGGGATAGCTGCGTCAATTTTGCTTGGTGTTTGCGCATGGAATCTCCTTTGAGATTTATCTTGTAAGCGTTGTGTACGAGGCGATCGAGGATGGCGTCAGCCAGGGTGGGATCGCCGATGACGTCATGCCATTTTTCGATGGGAAATTGACTGGTGACCAGAGTCGAGCGGGTGCCGTGTCGATCCTCCAGTATCTCCAGCAGATCGCGCCGATGCTCTGCCGTCAGTTTGGCCAGCCCCCAGTCATCCAGTATCAAGACATCGGTCTTGGCCAGCGTGGCCAGGAGCTTGGGATAGCGCCCATCGCCTTTGGCGATCGCCATCTCCTGCAGGAGTCTGGGTAGACGCAGGTACAGGGCGGTGTACCCTTCCCGGCAGGCCTTCTGCGCCAGAGCGCAGGCCAGCCAGGTCTTGCCGACGCCGGTGGGGCCGGTGAGCAGGATGTTGAGGTGCTCTTTCACCCACTGACAGGCCGCCAGTGACTGGATGAGGGATTTGTCCAGGCCCCTGGGGTGCCGATAATCAATGTCCTCCAGGGCGGCATTGTGTTTGAGTTTCGCTCGGCGCAGGCGGCTGCTCAGGCGCCGGTTGTCGCGTTCCGTGGTTTCGCGGTCGACCAGCAGTCCGAGGCGTTCCTCGAAGGACAGTTCTTCAATGTCCGGCATTTGCATCTGCTCGGCCAGTGCCGTGGCCATGCCGGTGAATTTGAGTGCCTGGAGTTTGTCCAGGGTGGGGTGTGTCAGCATGCGTCTCTCCAATCAGTGGTAGTAAGACGGGCCACGGATGTTGTCGTGGTCCTCGGGTAAGGCCAGCTCTTGTTGCTCGGCCAGGGGTTTGTCATCCAGTCGATGCTTGAGGATCGACTCGATACTCTTGTAGCTGTGGCTGCCGAGGATGAGCGCGCGCCGGCAGGCGGCTTCCAGACGGGCATCGCCGTACGCCTTGCCCAGACGCAAGATCCCCAGGCAGCTGCGATAGGCCTGCTGCGGGTGCTGGCGCGATGTCAGCACGGTGATGATGAGTTTTCCCGTCGCCGGGCCGGTCTTGGCCGCCCAGCTGGATAGGCGCTGGGGTGTCCACTCACCCGCCTGGCGGTGTGATTCGGGCATATGCGCCGGGACCGTCGTATGACGTCCCTTCTGTGGTGAGCGCCGGTGGCTGGCGACCCGATTGCCACGGTAAAAGCACTCAAGGGTATGCTGGGTGATGCGCACATCCAGTTGTTTCTTGATCAGCGCATGGGGCACCGAGTAATAGTGGCCTTCCACCGCCACGTGGTAGTCGATGTGCACGCGTGCCTTTTTCCATTCGGCATATTCATAAGGCGCGGCCGGTAACGGTTGCAGAGCCGGTTTATCGAGGCTGTCGAAGTGTTGCTGGCGAGAGCCTGGCAGTTTCTTGAAGGGCCGGGTGTTGAGCTTCTCCAGCAGTCCGCGGATGGCGGCATTCAATTCAGCCAGGGAGAAGAAGGTACGGCGGCGCAGCGCCGCCAGGATCCAGCGCTCGACCACCAGCACGCCGGCCTCGACCTTGGCCTTGTCACGCGGACGACGGACACGGGTCGGCAGTACCGCGACCCCATAGTGCGCAGCCATGTCCTGATAGGTGGGATTGGTGTCGGGCTCGTAACGATGGGCCTTGCTCACCCCGGCGCGCAGATTGTCGGGACGACCAATTCCGGCACACCACCGAGGAAGGTAAAGGCCCGCCGGTGGGAGCCGATCCAGTCCGGCAAGCCTTGTGTCCAGGTCGCCTCGGCATAGGTGTAATTGGAGGCACCGAGGACGGCAACAAAGATCTGTGCCTCACGGATCTCGCCGGTGTCCCGGTCCACCACCGGCATCGTCTGGCCGGCATAATCCACAAACAGCTTCTCCCCGGCCCGGTGGTCCTGGCGCATGACCACATCCAGCTTGCCCTGCCAGGCGCGGTAGTGATCGCAAAACCAGCTGTACTGGTAACCCTCTGGGTGAGTTTCGCGGTACTCCTGCCAGAGCAGGAACAGGGTGACGCCTTTGCGCTTGAGCTCCTGGTGTACGAGCGACCAGTCGGGCACACCGCGCAACTGCGCGGGTAGTGACGGGGGTGGCGGAAACAGCTGACGCTCCAGGGCTGCCTCATCCAGCCCGGCAGGCAAAGGCCAGGCCAGGCCGGCTTCTGCGGCACGGCGCAGGTATTCGCCGACCGTCGGGCGTGCGATCCCGCAGGCCTTGGCAATCTGCCGATTGCTCAGGCCCTGGGACCATTTCAGGCGCAGTACCTCTTGGATTTTTCGCATGGATAACCTCTTCGCTGGCATCTACCCGTTCCCTCAATGGAAACGGGCCAGAATACCCGTGAGTTATCCCGCGTCGGGCAGCTCCAGCATGTGCCCTGGGGCAATCCGCATGGGTGGCAGCTTTGCTCTGGAATCAGTGGCAGCTTTCGTCTGGAATGGGTGGCAGGCTTGCTCTGGAATCAGTGGCAGGGTTGGCGTGGAATACGCAATCAGCATGTTCGAGATCTGGTATCGATCGACTTTTTCATCGTCCCGACTGCGACTTTTCGGGTGTTGTTCGTCTTCATCGTGCTTGCCCACGACCGGCGGCGAATTGTTCACTTCAACGTGACGGAACATCCTACAGCACAGTGGACAGCGCAACAGATCGTCGAAGCGTTCCCGTTTGATACTGCTCCGAGTTATCTGATTCGAGACGGTGATGGCATATACGGCGAGCGCGTTACGCGGAGGCTTGAAAGTCTGGGCATCGACGAGGTCGTCACGGCACCCGCGTCGCCATGGCAAAATGCCTATGCGGAACGAGTGATCGGGACGTTACGCCGAGAACTTTTCGACCACGTGATCGTGCTCAACGAGCGGCATCTCAAGAGACTCATGTCGTCGTATCTGGATTACTACCATCCGTGGCGAACACACCAGTCCTTGAACGGCGATGCGCCGGACGGTCGTCCCTTACGAGCAGCGGAACCCTGCGACGTTGTGGAATTCCCAGCCGTCCATGGCCTTCACCATGTCTATCTTCCGAAGGCTGCATGAGTATTCGGGACCACAATGGTTACTGCGCCACCGCGCCAACTCTCGACCCTACCAGCCTGGATACCACGGTTCTCACCTACAGCACGAATCCAACTGTTCGCGAGCATAGACAATTTAGCGATCATCCGGCTCCGTAAGATGTTGAGACAGCATCTGTCGTTCATGGAACACCCGCGCCACGATGATATCGTCCGAGTTGTCGATATAAAAAGCGATCAGATGTCGGGGTTGGTGCACAGGTGGGCCTACTGGAGCTTTGCGGCTCCATTTCAAGTGGTAGAGAAAATAACTCTTCCGGATGTCATCGATGGATTGCACGCCGACTCGGTTTGCGTCGGCCCCGAGATCTTTCAGTGCTTGGTCGATAAGCCTCCGATAACGCTGGCGCGCCTGGTCGCCGAATTCTGCACTACTGTGTCGAAGTATCTTGGTGATGTCGCGTCTCGCTGGGCCGGTGACGCGAATCCGCCTCATACTTGAGGATCTCGAGTGGAGATTGTTTCCCCTTCAATGTCGACATCGTCGAACAGAGTGGGAGTGTAGTCATAGAGATCTCCCGTGGCGACTGCAGCTTCTGCTTCATCGAGCGCGCCACGGAGAGCTTCTAGTTTGGCCGTTTCCTCACGTTCGCGGCGTTGCAGGAAACGAAGGCCGTCCCGGAGCACCTCACTTGCATTTTGGTAACGACCGGATTGGACGAGCTTTTCGACCAATTCCGCTTGCTGGTCGGTGAGCACCACATTGCGTGTCGGCATGGCGAGGTACCTGGTCGGTTGAAGTAAACATAGAGTAGCTCAATTGGCATATTATGCCAATGCTTGCCGGGGGAGTTTGCTAGGCTTTTGCAATTCTTGGGCGCTGGATCCTTTACTACGATCATCCTTCAACGACGCAAGCGATTATGCTGAAGGGTGGCCAGAAGCCATAGGTCTCGGCCCTCGGCGTAACACGTTGCGCCGCCGGCGGCACAGCGGATGGATTGCGTGACTTCTGCGGGAACGCCAGTCACTGACCCTTTTTATTGCCCCGAGCAGTTCCGGGATTTCGTCGGGATTTGGCCCTCCGGTCGACAGACCTGGCGCTTGCTCATGGCCAAGCAACGGTCACTGACCGGTTACATCGGAAGTCACTTACTTCGCCGATTCCCGGGACGGCTGTGCGTTCGCCTTTCCGGCCCAGAAATTTCGTTTGTCCAACGCCGCGTCGAACGAGCGTTGCACCGTGACCATGCCGACATTCGCCTGAAACTCCAACGCATCGGTGGCAAAGGTACGAAGCAGCACGAACAGGCGTTCGAATGCAGCAACAGAAAGCTCTTGTGAACCAAGTTGGCGGCCTGGAAGCTCTACCTCCGCAACGATGACATCGTCCTCGTTCACGAACTCGACCACGTTGCAGGTTTGCTCTACCAGCTTCCTGATATCCTGGTTGTGCGGAAGACACTCGAAGCGAAAACGTTTGATGTCTCGCTCGACAGCCGCCTCGACAAGTGCCTCCAGCAGTTTTCGGCCGACCCCTTTGCCCTGCATCCGGTCAATTACGGTGATGGCGACTTCCGCACAGCCGGCATCCTGAGGAAGCCGAACGAAGCGGGCGACGCCGATTCCACCCCCTTCCTCACCGCTACTGTCCAGCTCCACTGCACCGATCGCGAAATGGTCGACATGATCAAGTTCGGTGAAATAACGAAGTTCGGTATCCGACAGGCAGTGTTTGCCGCCGAAGAAACGTTTGTGGCGGGATGCACCCGAGAGATTGAGAAATCCGTCACGCAACCGCGCCTTGTCAGCGGGTTGCACCAGGCGGAGCCTGGCATGGATATCTTCCGAAAGACGTATGTGTTCCCGATACTGCTCATCAAATTTCACGACTTCACCTGCTGGTTGCCACCCCACCCGGGCCAACGCACCGATAAGGTTTCCCTGGGGGCGAAAATGGTGCACTGCACAATGAGACTGCCGATCCGCCGTATTGTTCCATCCGAGGCAATCAAATTTCGGCAGCTCAGATGGTTATGCCAGTCTCACCGGATGGTTCGGCAGGTGGAAGCTGGCTCTAAAGCATTTGATGCAACTACCGAGCCAAGAATCAGAAAAACGGGATTCAGGCGCTGCATCCGAATGTTCGTGAGCCAAATGGACCCGTCGCCCGGTTCAAAAACCGGTTCCTGTTGCGGGCGCCTTGCGTGATGTGGGAAGGCGTTCATTCACGGGCGTCGTCTGCAAGAAGGCTTAGGGAGGCCCAGACGGGGATGTGGTCAGAGTCAAGGACCGGGCCGGTACCTGCACCCACCACGGCCCAATGCCCGGAAACAAGGACCTGGTCGATGGGTATGCCAACGAGTCCCCGCAACTCGGCCGGCCATGTCGGCCACAAGCCCGTTGCGCGGCGGTAACCGGTGTCGCTGGGGCCGAGCATCCCGGCAGACCAGGGTGATGCGTTGAGGTCGCCCAGCAGCAGGCTGGGGTGACCCGAGACCTCTGCCTCCCGGGCGGCAGTCCGCAACTGCGCGTTTCGGGCATGGTGATAATGAGCGGAGAGTGGTGGCATGGGGTGCACGGCTGTCACCGTCACGGGTTGCCCCTGCCAGCGCATCGTTGCCTGAATGCGCGGGATGCCTTCCTCGTCCTGCAGGTCCTGCGGATCAACCAGCGGATACCGTGACAGGAGCGCGAGGCCGAACGGTCCGCTTCTTGGCACCAGGTGCTGGTACTCGAAGTTCGACCTTGCCCGAAGCGCAAGCGCGTAGGCGGGAGACACCTCGGACAGCACGACCAGATCGAACCCCCCGGCATCCAGCCAATCAAACAAGGGCCCCGGCTGTTTGCTCGCCAGCCCGACATTCGCGGCAGCGATCTTCAAGGCTGGCGCATCGGCATTGGTCGTCGGAGCGGATTGCGAGGCAGTGAACCAGGGCAGCGGGGCGGCCAGCAGCAGAAAGGCCATGCGCTTCTCGAGCAACGCGGCGATGGTGCCGAACAGTATGAGGCCGCCGAAAAAAAGCCATTGCCAGTGACTCGCCAGGTCGACCAGCCAGGCCAGGGTATTCGCATCCTGAGAAAGCATACGGGTGACGAGGGGTACCAGCAGACCCACCAGAGTGATGCAAGGACGATACTGCGCTGTTTCATGGGACAGTGCTGGACAGCAGTTCGTCCATACGGTTCGTCCTTCAATCTCACGTTCACCCGGGCAGACGCATTCCAGTGAACTTCACGTTGGGCCTTTGCGCAAGGCGTTGACTTCAGGCATGGGTTTTAACCTGATGTCACGGACACCGGCCGTCAACTGCGGATATTGGTTAACAACACCTTGCGGCGGTCCTCCGCGCAGTCAATCCCCTTCGCCGGATACCTGGATTACGAATGGTCAGCCCCTTCGGTGTTGCGTGGCCCCTGGATTCCGCCCGGGAGTGACGTGATCGACCATCATTCCGAGCATTTTCTTTGGTTGGGGTGTGATGGCGAAGAACAGAGTCTATTCCCGGTATACGATTGCGGCGGCTTCCCTGCTTGGCAATCAGATCCGTATCGGGCGTATTCAGCACAAATGGATCGAGCAGGAACTCGCCGAGCGCGGTGCGCAAACCTGGAAAGGCTGCTGTAACTGAGAAAGCCAGCTACCGAGTACAGCGTTGAATCTCTCTCGGTCAGTCACAACGTGACTGCTATCGCCGCCAAGATAGATCTGCACATCCTGGTGAAAGCTGGATTACACGATCTATAAAAGCGTGCGTGGTGTTGCGGACCCACCCGGAATTCACGCGCTTTCTGCAGCCGCGGCACGAATTCGCTCCTGCCGCTCCTGCTCTTCGGCGAAAGCCGCTTTGATTTCCTCGACCACCAGGTCCACGTCAACGGCTTCCGTGCTTTCCTCAAAGTGGCCGGTCAGCTCGACTTCCGGATGCAATTCACCGTCTTCGTAGAGCGACCAGATCTCCTTGGCGTACTTGCTGTCCAGCAACTCTGGTGCGAACTGCGCGTAATAGGCGGTAATGTTGTTCACATCCCGTTCCAGCATCGACTGGGCGTTGTTGTTGGCGGCCGCGTCCACCGCCTGCGGCAGATCGATGATCACCGGGCCAGATTCATCCACCAACACGTTGAATTCCGACAGGTCGCCATGCACTACCCCCGCGCAGAGCATGCGGGTCACGTGCTTCATAACGACCGCATGGTCCTGCCAGCGCCCGTTCAGCGCCCATGGAGACATCGCCCAGACGTGGTGCCACACTGCCTTTCTCGTCAGTGATCAATTCCATCAGCAGGACACCGTCAAAGCAGCCGTAGGGCTGCGGCACGCGTACGCCGGCATTGGCCAGACGATAAAGCGCATCCACTTCGGCATTCTGCCAGGCGGTTTCCTGCTGATCGCGGCCGAATCTCGAACCTTTCTCCATGGCGCGAGTGCGACGGCTATTGCGTCCTTTGCGGCCTTCCCGATAGGTCACGGCCTTTTTGAAACTGCGTTTGTTCGCTTCCTTGTAGACTTTGGCACAGCGGATCTCGGTGCCGCAGCGCACCATGTAAACCATGGCCTCTTTGCCGCTCATCAATTGGCAGATGACTTCATCCACCAGGCCTTCTTCGATCAGAGGTTGGATTCGTTTTGGTGATTTCATACCGCATTTTACACCTTATTGGGGCACAGAATATCCACCGGGGCGCTCACGCGACGCCGTGCGTGGATATGGCGAGATCCTGGCACCCCGTTGCACAGGGTCCGGATTACAACGCGGCTATGTTCCGCCGCCCTCCAGGCGCGTGCCGATGCGATAAAAGATTGACGCACATCAGCAAATCGGATCGGCATTCGTGCGTAGATGGAAACGTCAGATGAAAGGATGCGACGGGAGATCACAGTGAACACAACGGTTACACGAGAAAGAATGATCACCTTTCTGCTCGAGACTCCGATGTTCGAGATGCTCGATCCTACGGAGATCAATCGGCTCATACACGTTATCGAGGTTGCCGAATACGCTGCCGGCGCGGTCTTGTTCAACGAAGGAGATGCCGGTGACGCCTGGTACGCCTTGTACCGGGGCAGGGTCGACGTGATCAAGGAAGTGGGTCCTGGTCAGAAAGAAATCTATCCCCTCGACTCTGGTGCATGCTTCGGTGAGATCGCGATCCTGGACGGCCAGCCACGTTCGGCCACGATTCAGGCGCTCGAGGATTGCGTTGTACTGCGGATATCACGCCAGGCCTTTGAGGAACTCCTGAACGAGAACAATCCGGTAGCCTACAAACTGCTGCGAAATATTGCGCTTATGCTGGCGCAGCGGGCGCGGTCTACGACCGAACGGCTTGCAAAGCTGGTTTTGGAGGCCGAAGCGGCAAAGGTGCAGGATGGGGTTACTCAGATCGTTGGTGAGACATACCTGATCGGTTAGATGAAGCAGCCGGCCTGTCGGTCGCATAGGTCCGGCTTCCCCCTTCGCTTCGCACCGAGTGGCCTCGGGCTCCTGGACGTGGTTGACGTCAGTTGACCGCGATAACCCCGAACTGCCGCCAGATTCCCAATCAGTCGTAAATCGACGAATATGGGTCCTCGGGCTATCGGAGAACCGTCTCCGGGTTTCCGTGCCGAGCCGTCGCCGGCTTCTCTCGAATCAGGGCCGGCCAGGGCGCCCGGGTGAAAGGCGTGAGCCTTTCCGCTACCAGGTGGCCTGTTGAATCCGTTCCTGCGACGACGCAGAAACTATACTCATGCGGGTGTGGCATCAGATGCAGTGTTCGGACGAGGAACCCTGATCGGTAATCGCCGGCTTGGCAGTGTCTGCCTTATTGTTCACGGAGCAGGGAAATGGATCTGGAAGCGACACTGCAGCGATTCGGTCTATCCGACGACCAGGTGCGGGATTTCAGGGGCTTTTTCAGCCTCAGGCACTATCGGCCGGGTGACGTCATTTTCGCCGAGGGAGATGCGGCCGAGACGTTTTGCGTCATCCATTCCGGCGAATTGCTGGTCACTCAGCATAGCTCATACGGGCCGGATCGGACCCTCAGCGTGCGCAAACCCGGCGAGGTGTTTGGCGAGATCGGATTGCTCCAGGGCGTACCTCGAACGGCGTCGGTCACGGCGCTCACCGATGTCCAGCTGTTTGAACTCGACAAGCAGCATTTTCACCAGCTGATCGAGGCCAATGCCTCGTTCCATCAGCTGATGGAACGCCTCCATGCCCATCGTCTGCTGTCCAGCATCCCCTTGTTTGCGGATCTTGACGACAAGGCGCTCGAACAGATCCAGGGACTGTGTTCTGAGCGTGATGTCCTGGCCGATGACGTGTTGGTTGAGGAGGGCCAGCCGGCCGACGAACTGCTACTGATCCTCGAGGGAACTGCTCGGAGTTGCCGTCCCGGTCTGGACGAGGCGAAGCCCGGCACGTTGGGACACGGCGATCACGTTGGTGCTACGGGGCTTTTGGCATTCAGCCGTCATGGCCGGTCGGTGACGATGCAAAGCGACGGTAAGGTTGGCGTGCTGCGCAAGCGCGATTTCGTCAGCTTGGTGCGTCGTACGCCCTCGATTGCGATGAATCTGCCCGGCCTGTCGGGGCTGAAGCTGATTGTGCCGTTTTTCTTCGACAAGTCTGCCTTCTTCTACATGCCCAGCCTGGCGATGAACCGGCCAAGGCTGTTTATGCTCATAACGGTATTGATGACCGTGCTGTTGCTGGTGCCGGCGATCGTCCCCAACTTTCTGCCGGGTGTGTTTCCTTACCTCAGTCCGCTGCAGGTCGATACCAATCCGGAGAACATGCTCGCGGCGGACGAACCGGTGCGCCAGTATCACAAACAGATGCGCCGCGAGATGGATCTGCACGACATGATCGTGCTGGGTGTGATCAACGAAACTCACCCGAATGGCATGTTCAACCCCGATTCGCTGCAGCGGGTGCACGCGCTGACCGAGTTCATCAAAACCCTGCAATGGCCCGACAAGGACGACCCGGACAAGCTTGTCGGTGTCGTGTCGGTCGATATGATCGCGCCCTCCGCCGTTGACGTTATCGAACAGGGGGCGCCGGGCACGGTCAATTTCTCCTGGCTGATGCGCGCGCCTCCAACGACCCAGGAAGAAGCAACGGCCATCTTCGAGACCATGCAGCGCTTTCCTATGATGGAGCGGATCATGGTCTCCGGTGATGGCCAGGTGCTTGCCTTGTACCTGCCGATCACCTCGAAGGAAATCAGCTACCGCATCTACACGGCCCTGCGTGAGTGGATTGCCGATATGAACGGCGAGGAGCGCTACTTCATCACCGGTCTGCCGGTAGCGGAGGATATCTTCGGTGTGGAGATGTTCATCCAGATGGCGATCTCTGCGCCGATGGCGATGATCGTTGTATTTGCATTACTGCTGTTCTTCTTCCGCAACCTCACCCTCATCTGGGCGCCCATGATTGTCGCCATGGTCTCGGTGATGTGCACCATGGCGTTGCTGGTGATCACCGGCAACACCGTGCATATCATGAGTTCCATGATTCCGATCTTCATCATGCCCATCGCGGTGCTCGACTCGGTGCATATCCTGTCGGAGTTCTTCGACTTTTATCCCCGCATCCGCAATGTGCGCTTTACGATGAACCACGTCATGCGGCAGCTGTTCATCCCGATGTTCTTTACCTCGGTGACCACTGCCGTCGGCTTTGCCTCCCTGGCGCTGGTGCCGATCCCTCCGGTGCAGGTGTTTGGTCTGTTCGTGGCCGTCGGTGTGTTGCTGGCCTGGCTGCTCTCGGTCACCTTTATCCCGGCGTACATCGCGCTGCTGTCCGACAAAACCCGCGCCAAGCTGGCGCTGGCCGCCGAGCGCGCGGCTTCGCGCAAGGGTTTCGTCAGGGGCAGATTGCTCGACGGAACGGGGCGCCTGACCGCGCGATATCCGCGGCGGGTCCTGATGGTCGTGTTCGTGGTGGTTGCGGCCTGCGTCGTTGGCATCACCCGCATCGAGGTCAACGACAATCCGGTACGCTGGTTCGGTCTGGATCACCCGATCCGGGTCGCCGACCAGGTGCTGAACGAGCACCTTGCCGGTACCTACATGGCCTATCTGGCGCTCGAACCAACGCAGGGCAGCGATGCGACCGGGACGGGGGAGGCCGATGTGGCGCGTCATCTCGGCGAACTCGCTGCCGGGTTTCCGGCGCACCCCGGGTTGATCGCAGAGGTGCGGGCGCGCACGCAACAAATGGCCGCCGGATCGTCTGACCTGGTGGCCGAGTTGCAGGGATTCGCCGAACGCAAGTTGGATGCAGCGCCGGACGGGCAATACGACTTCTGGGATGCCTTGCTCATGCGTCTCGATGAGTTGGCCCAGGCGGAACAGGTCTTCAAATCCCCGGCCGTGCTGAACTACATTGATGAATTGCAGGCGGCGCTGCTTGAAACGGGTATCGTCGGCAAGGTGGTCACGATCGCCGACTACGCAAAAACCGTGAACCGCGAGCTGCATGGCGGTGCGCTTGAGGACTACCGCGTGCCCGATTCCGCGCAGGGTGTGGCACAGGCGTTGCTGACCTATCAGAACAGCCATCGGCCGCAGGATCTGTGGCACACGGTCACCCCGGATTTCCGCAAAGCGGTGTTGTGGCTGATGCTCAACAGCGGAGACAATCGCGATATGACCGCGGTTGTCAACGCCGCGAATGAATTCATGGCGGCCAACCCGCCACCGGTGGAGCTGACTGCCAGGTGGTTCGGGCTGACCTACATCAACGTGATCTGGCAGGACAAGATGGTCACCGGCATGCTGGGGTCGATCGCCGGCAGTTTCCTCTGCGTGCTGCTGCTGATGATCCTGCTGCTGCGCTCGACCCTATGGGGGCTGCTTGCGATGATCCCGCTGAGTGCCACGATGCTGCTGATCTACGGTGTGCTGGGTCTGACCGGCAAATCCTACGATATGCCCGTGGCCGTGCTTTCTTCACTATCGATCGGCCTGGCCGTGGACTTTACCATCCATTTCCTGGTGCGCATTCGCCACTACCTGAGTCAGACGCAGTCGCCTATCAGGGCGCACGAACTGGCGTTCGGCGAGCCGGCGGTGGCCATCTCGCGCAATGTGCTGGTAGTGGCGATTGGCTTTCTTCCGTTGTTGCTCGCGCCGTTGGTACCCTATCAGACCGTCGGCACCCTGATAGCAACGATACTATGCGCCTCGGGCATAGCGACGCTGTTGATTGTCCCGGCCTGCCTGCGTGCCTGGGAAGGGGTTTTCTTCCCGCAAAGCGACAGCCGGCGTACAACCTTGTTTGGCACGCGCGATGCGGTCTTTGTCGGCGTATTGGCGGCGCTGCTGCTCGGGATCAACATCCAACCGCACCTCGGTGAGATGGGTCGTGTCGTGATGTGGATACTGCTGCTGATCGGCCTGCCGGGTGTTGCCGTACTCAAGACCCGCGGCAGACGAAAGCTGCGGGCGGATGTCGGTTGACACAGTGGATGAAAACGAAAACAAGGGGATGCTTTGATGTTTGGGCTTGATCGGTATACGGGCTTGGGCGCGGCGGTAATGGCCGCACAGTTGTGCCTGTCGCCGGGCGCAGTGGCGCAGGATGCTCCGTCCGTCGGGGATATTGTCGAGAAGACCAATTGTGTTGCCTACTATGCCGGACAAGACGGTAAGGCACGGGTCGCCATGACCATCACCGACCAGCAGGGGCGCACGCGCACGCGCCGCATGACCATCCTGCGGCGTGACGAATTGTCGAGCGAGCAGGAACAGTCGGGCTGCCGGGAGCAGAAGTACTATGTCTACTTCCACCGTCCGACAGACCTGCGGGACACCGCGCTGGCCGTGTGGAAGCATGCCGGGAAGGACGACGACCGCTGGTTGTATCTGCCGGCGCTCGACCTGGTCAATCGAATCGCTGCCGGTGACAAGCGCACCAGTTTTGTCGGATCAACTTTCTTCTACGAGGATATCTCGGGGCGCAACGTTGACCAGGATGAGCACGAACTGATCGAGACCAGCACCAATTATTTCGTGGTCAAGGGCAAGCCGCTTGATCCCGCCAGCGTTGAATTCAAGCATTATGTGCTGTGGATCCATCGCGCGAGCTATATCCCGGTCAAGGTCGAGTTCTACGATGCGCAGGATCGCAAGTACCGTGTGTACCAGGCCACCAAGGTGGAAACTGTGCAGGGTTTCCCCACGGTCATGGAATCCAGGATGGATGATCTGGAACGCGGCAGCCACACCACGCTGAAGTTCAGCCGCGTGCAATATGATCTCGGCATGGCCGCCGATATTTTCGATGAGCGCTTTCTGCGCAATCCGCCCCGCGAACTGTTGCGTTGAAACGTCCGTCCAGCATTCGCGGCACAGTCATCCTGGTGCTGGCGGTCTGTGTGGTGGTTACGTCGGCACGCAGTGTGGCAGACGCGCCGCCGCTGCCGCCGGGGCTGGCGCCCCTCGACCTCGGCGAGCCGTTACTCCCTGATGGTCTGGGTGGGGATGGCGCGGCGGCCCGCGAGAAAAACCATGACATGGGTGAAGCGGCCAGCCAGCCGCGGCTGGTGCGTTTCTGGGACACGCGGCTGGGCGTCAGGACGCAGAGCGATGATCGGGTCGACGATGATTTCACACTCGCCGAAAGTCGCCTGCGGCTCGAATACCGGCATGACTGGGACAAGGTGGCGTTCGGTCTGAAAGGCGACCTGTTATTCGATGCGCTGGCCGATGATCATGACATCGACCTCGAGGGCCACCAGGGCTGGTTGCAGCTGCGTGAGGCCAAGTTCGGCTGGCAGCCGCATGAGCAGGTGGACGTGGCCTTTGGTCGTCAGGTTCTCACCTGGGGCACGGGTGACCTCGTATTCATCAATGATCTTTTCCCGAAGGACTTCAATGCCTTCTTCGCCGGGCGCGCCGAGGAGTACCTGAAAAGTCCGCTGGATGCGCTCAAGGTCTCGGCTTATCTCGAGCCGTTCAATGTCGACCTGGTCTATTCGCCACGCTTCGATTCAAACCGGTATCTGGACCCACGCAGGCTGTCGTTCTTCGGCAGCCCGGGTAACACGAGCCTGATGGTCGACATGCCGGACGAATGGTTGTCAGATGACGAGTGGGCCGTGCGGGCCTATCGCCGCTTTGGTTCCTGGGAGTTCGCAGCATACGGCTATGACGGGTTCTGGAAGGGACCGGAGGGATTCGACCCCGCTCGCCAGCTGTATCTGTTCCCGCGGCTTGCCGTGTATGGCGCCAGCGTCCGTGGCCCCCTGGCGGGCGGTATCGTAAACGCCGAGTATGGCTATTACGATTCGAAGGACGCGGGCATGCACGTTGGCCGGTACGCGCCGCCCGGCGAACAGCGCCTGCTGCTCGGCTACCAGCAGGAGTTGGCGAGAGAACTGACCCTCGGCCTGCAGTACTACCTGACCCATATCGAGGACTATGGTGGCTATCTCAACGACCGTCTGCCGGGTTCACCGCGGCGCGACCGCAACCGGCATGTCGTGACTGCGCGTCTGAGTCAGCTGCTGATGAACCAGGATCTGCGCCTGTCACTGTTCGCTTTCATGTCGCCCTCGGATCGAGACGCCTACATTCGGCCCCAGCTTCATTACCGACTCGATGACCACAGCAGCGTGGAAGTGGGCGCGAACGTCTTTGTCGGAGATGAAGAAGATACCTTCTTCGGCCAACTCGAACACAACAGCAACGTCTACACCGGCTTTCGCTACACTTATTGAGCGTGGGTGTCCGTTGGACATGGCGTTCATGCAGAGAGGGCGGTCCCATTGGCCATGATTCATGGCTGTCGCTTGAGCGGAATCTTGCATGCCGGTCCCTCAAAGCCTTGCGGTTGTGAGCCGCGTTCGCGGGCCAGCGTTGAAATGTGAATATGTCGCATTTTTCCTGAGCAGTATCTACGCCTGTCGCAGGCATTCCGGTTCTATGCTTTTTCTCAAGCCCGTTGACACGGGAATTCGAACGAAAGGGTAGCAAGGGAGGGGACAGCGCCATGGGTATCAAGAACACTATCATTGCAATCACGGTCATATGTCAGATGTGGGGTGCCGCTGCTGTGTCAGATCCCAAGGCGGATTGGCAACTGGCGACGAACAAGCAGTTCGATCATCCGGACAACATGATGTTCGACAGAACGAAGGTTGAGACTTCAAAAGGGGAAGCGGAGACGGCTACCGACGATGAATGCGATTGAGCGCCGTCGCCAGGGTGCTCATTGCGTAGGTTCCACCCAGTGCTTCAGTCCAGCACAGCCTCAAGCGTGTGGCTCGTACGTAACAGGCGTTCGGCAATCAGGTCAGTCACAAACCGGTGCAGCACGGCGGCCGGGGCGGGGGGCTGTATGCCATTCGACCCAGGGGCATTGACGGTCAGTCGACAGGTCCGGCCGGGTCCGTCGGCGATAACGGACGCTGTACGCGGCGTGCTGAGATAAAAGCCCAGTTCCCCGAGTTATGGTCTCCTGGGTCGGCTCTCCCAGTCTAATCAGCTGTCCCTTGCCAAACTCCTTCATGCTGAGATAGCCAAGGAATTCATCCGCGGCGGCGGGAGCCGAAAAAAGTCGCCGGTAAAAATCATGGCCGCCAGCGAGACGGATGCCACGCTGGTCAACGCGCCCATCGAGCGGCCGAAGTAGATCGCCGCGAGTCAATTCGATTTGTTTCTTGTCACGAGACATCGTTCTCAGGCCAGGCGCAGAGCACCTGCGGATATGCCGCGTAGGGCACTACATCAGGGCGTCAACCCGCAAATTACACGCGCATCCGGGATGATTTGGCTGGCCTGAATGATTCGAAGGGATGGCCGCGTTGGCGTCACAAACCGGTTGTGGCTCACGCCGCGGGAAAGGTCTCCCAAGACGGGCGTCGGTGTGTCTGTGATGTGGCGTTCGATGGATTCTCCCTGATAGCTCAGACAAAGTGCATTATGATTTGCGGGCGCCTCCCAGGCTTCTCGCGTTGTGTAGGAGAAGGGTGACCGAGCTTACGACTAACGATCAACATGCGCTCGAGCAACGGTATTCCTGCCGATGGTCGTGGGGGGTGACGAGATGAAGCGCTGGATTAAGGGGTTCTTGGTCGGGATATTCGTCGCGATTGTTGGCGTCGGGCTTGGCCTTTCCCCGCTCGGCGCCGGTTTCGAACAGAACGTGGGGATCGCCTGGCTGTTCAAGGTACGAGGTGTTGTTGAAGCCCCCGGGGACGTGGTGGTGATTGCCATGGACAGCCGTACGGGTGAGAACCTGGGACTACCGACACTTCCACGCGATTGGCCCCGATCGATGCACGGTCGTCTGGTAGACGAACTGATGGCCAGGGGCGCATCGACGATCGTCTTCGACGTGCACTTTGGCAGGGAGAAGTCGCCGGCGGACGACCAGTTGTTCGTCGACGCCGTGCAACGGGCGGGCCGCGTCATACTTGTCGAGTTGTTGACCGGCAAGCGCCAGCCGATCAGTGATCAGCAGGGGCGGCACGTAGGCATGGTCTGGGCGGAAGAACTGTTGCCGCCGTTGCCGGCCCTCGCCGAGGCCGCGGCCGGTCTGGCGACATTTCCGCTCCCGAAAGAGGGGGCGTCGGTGCATCAGTTCTGGGTGTTCAAGGAAAGCACCGATAATGCGCCGACCCTGCCGGCGGTAGCCCTGCAGTTGCATGCCCGGGAGCAGACGACGGGCCTTGTGGGCCTGATTGACGCGGTCGCACCCGATGCGCACGCTACACTTCCACCGCTCGACAAGGCCTTCAGTGAGGCCGGGGAATTGCGCAACTTCATGCGTGCGCTGCGCGCCATCTACATCGGTGCACCGGACACGCTCGGTGCCGTTGAATCGACCAGCCCCACCGAGCCACCCATATTGCTGGAACAGGCGCTGGAGGGGCTCTATGCCGGGGAGGCGAACCGCTTCCTCAATTTCTACGGTCCGCCGGGCACGATCACAGACGGTGCCCTACCATGCGGTCATCCGGGGGGGCGATCCGAACGTGCTCCGAGGAAGCCCTGGATTTCGCCGGCAAGGTCGTGTTCGTCGGTTACTCGGACCTCTTCGATCCGGGGCAGCCGGATCGTTTCTACACCGTCTTTACGCGCGAGGATGGCGTCGACCTCAGCGGGGTCGAGATCGCCGCCACGGGCTTCGCCAATCTGCTGACCAATCGTTCGCTCACCCCGGTGGAAGGCTGGACCGCGATCGCGATGCTGGCGGTGTTTGGCCTGCTCATCGGCCTGTTGGTCTATGCGCTGCCGGCGCTACACGGGCGTGCCGGTCGCGTTTTTGCTGGCTGCCGCCTACGGGTTTGCGGCCCAGCAGGCATTCAACGGGTCGGCGATCCTGGTGCCGATCGCCACGCCGCTGCTGGTGCAGGCCCCGCTGGCGCTGTTCATCGGCCTGCTCGGCCAGTACCTGCTGGAGCGCCGGCGCGGCCAGCGCATCAGTGATGCGATCAACTACTACCTGCCGGACGATATCGCACGCGATCTGGCCCAGGACAGGTTCGATGCCGCAAAGATCAACAAGGTCGTGTACAGCACCTGTCTGGCGACCGACATGGCCGGCTTCTCGACCGTCTCCGAGCAGCTGCCGCCGGGCGAACTGGCCGAGTATCTCAACGACTATTTCGAGACGCTGGCGGCACCACTGAAAAAGCATGGCGTGCATGTCACCGAGTTCCGGGCCGACGCGATCATGTGTGCCTGGACCGCCGATGAGGTCTCACCCGAACCGCGCCGCAAGGCGCTGCTCGCGGCGCTGGAGGCCGGCGAGGCGATCAAGGATTTCAAACAACGGCACGCCGATGGCGGAGGCGCGCCTGCGCATCGGTCTGGAGGCGGGCTGGGTCTACGTCGGACACGCGGGCGGCGGCGGGCGCTTCGTCTACAGCATCGTCGGCGACTCAGCCAATACCGCGTCGCGTGTCGAGGGGCTGAACAAGCACGTCGGGACCGAGATCCTGGCGACCGGCGATGTGGTCGAGGGCTTCGAGAACCTGGTGACCAGATATCTGGGTGCCTTCCAGTTCGTCGGCAAGACCGAGGCAATCCCGATTTACGAGGTCATGGCGCTGCGCGAAACGGCCACGGACCAGCAGCTTGCGCTGCGCGATTCGTTCAAAGGGGCGATGCTTGACTACGAGCAGGGCGCCTGGCAGGCGGCTGCGGAGCAACTTGAAGCCATACTGGCCGATTTTTCCGATGACGGCCCTGCGAAGTTCCTCCTGGCCCGTTGCCGCCGATTCGTGAGCGATCCCGACACCGCGCCGGAACCGGGTGTGATCCGGATGGATTCAAAGTAAGCGGTCGTGCAGGCCGATGCGTCACGATCGATCCTGCCAAGCCCTGTTTCGGCGGTCGACAGGGGTGAATTGTGTCAGATCTTTTTCCAATGCCGCCATCGTCCAGGTTGGGCAATTTTCTAACCCATTGTCATAAAATGAAAAATTGATAATGGTTTAAATATTGCATGATATTTCAATATTTTAGCGATAAGAAATGGATTCGTGGCAACTGGAAGAACGTCGTGCACACCTCGACGGATCCCGATAGCCGCGGAGTGGCAAGCATCATGGGGGCAGTTATGTACGAAGGGCAGGATCTGAACAAAAAGCTGGATCAGTACGCGGTCACGGCGAAGGGATCGACCGCAGGCACGCGTTCGATCGGTGAGATCGCCGGCTTTGCGGCAGCGGCGGGTGCCTCGCTGGCAATGGCCGGGGCGGCAGATGCGAGTATCGTCTATAGCGGTACGGTGGCGGACGACTCAAGGACGTTCACGGTAGTACCGAACAGCTTTAGCAATTCAGCTTTGTCGTTCGATCTCGACGGCGACAGTAGCGCGGATGTGAAGATTGAGGGTGCTTTTTTTTCCTCATTCGCTGGATCGACACTCAATGGAAGTTTCTCTTACGGGAGTTTCAGCGGCGACGGCAAAATTGGAGGCGTTGAATGGTGCGGCGCTGCTGAATCTTGCCAATGCCTCTGCTGCTGCGGCACCGGGGTCGTTCGATGCTTCAAAACTGAGCGGCGGGGAGACCATCGACCCTGCGCAGTTCTTCAATGCGAATTCCGCCGGCTGGTCGAATAGGCGTATCAGTCTCCTCCGCCAACTACTTCGCGCCCTGCAGACTTACAACGGGAACTTCAAACCGACCGCCGAAGGCCTGGTTGGCATCAAGCTGGGAAGTGGAAACGTCGGTTGGATCAGGCTCGAATTGACCGATATCGCCTTCGACGCTTCGCAGTTGCCCAGCACCGCGGATTACACGTTTGCGGGCACCGTCAGGATCGTCGACTGGGCGTTCGAGAGCTGTGGAACGAGCATCGTTGCCGGTGCGACCTCTGGGGGCGATGCCTGTGCGGCGGTGCCGGTGACATCGCCGCTTGCGCTGTTGGCTGCCGGTGCGCTGGGCGTCGGCGCGTTTCGTCGACGCAAAGGCCAGAAAGCGGCCTGACCTTTTCCGCGGCGCTGAACAAACAGCGCACCGGCTGCCAGAAAGCACGCAGCCGGCGCGCCGCCGTACTGTCGGTCCCGTGGTCCTCTGTGGCATCGCTTGATGCGTGATATCGCTGCCTGCCTTCCGCTGCGATCCGCTACACCGCTATCCTTACTCTGACGACAACTCAATTCTGCGGACGGTGCATTCAGCATGCAAGACCCATCCGGGCGCAATGACCCGCAAAAAAAGGTACTGGTGATCGGCTGGGATGCGGCCGACTGGAAGGTGATCAATCCGCTGATCGATCAGGGCAAGATGCCGCACACGGCGGCGCTGGTCGAGCGCGGGGTGATGGGCGACCTGGCGACTCTGCACCCGGTGCTGTCGCCGATGCTGTGGACCACGCATCGCCACCGGCAAGCGGCCCTACAAGCACGGCATCCTCGGCTTCACCGAGCCGACCCCGGACGGCGGCTCGGTGCAGCCGGTCTCGCAGCTGTCGCGCAAGACCAAGGCGATCTGGAACATCCTCAACCAGCAGGGCCTGCGCAGCCACGTGATCGGCTGGTGGCCGAGCCACCCGGTCGAGCCGATCAACGGGGTGATGGTCTCCAATCACTTCCACACCGCGGTCGGGCCGCCCGAGGAGCCCTGGCCGCTCGCACCCGGCATGGTGCACCCGAAGCGGGTCGAGGAGACGCTGGCGGAGCTGCGGCTCAATCCCAACGAACTGATCGCCGAGCAGGTCCTGCCGTTTGTGCCCGAGGGCCGCCGAGATCGACCAGGACAAGGATCGGCGCCTGGCCTCGGTGATGAAGATCCTGGCCGAGTGCACCACGGTGCATGCCGCGGCGACCTGGGCGCATGCAGAACGAGCCCTGGGACTTCATGGGGGTCTACTACGACGCCATCGACCACTTCTGCCACGGTTTCATGAAATACCACCCGCCGCGCCGCCCGCATATCCCGGAGCGCGACTACGAGCTCTATCAGCGGCGTGGTCGAGGCCGCTTACCGCTTCCACGACATGATGCTCGGCGCGATGCTGGCGATGGTCCCCGAGGACACCACGGTCATCATCTGTTCCGACCACGGCTTCCATCCCGATCATCTGCGCCCGGTGCGGCTGCCCAAGGAGCCCGCCGCGCCAGCGATCGAGCACCGCGATCTCGGCGTGTTCATCATGGCCGGTCCCGGCATCAAAAAGGACGCGTTGATCCATGGCGCGAACATGCTCGACATCACGCCGACCATCCTGACGCTCTACGGCCTGCCGGTCGGTGAGGACATGGACGGCAAGCCGCTTGCTCGACGCCTTCGAGGAGCCGCCCGACGATCGAGTCGATCCCGAGCTGGGACGAGGTGCCGGGCGACGATGCCCGGCTGAGCGAGCGAGCAGCAGTACGATCCGATCGCCGCCAAGGAGGCGATGGATCAGCTGGTCGCACTGGGCTACGTCGAGGCCCCGGGGGAAGACCGCGAGCAGGTCGATCCGCAACACGGTGCGCGAGATGCGCTACAACCTGGCGCGTGCCTACATGGACGGTGGTTTCTATGCCCAGGGCGAGGAGATTCTGGAAGAGCTCTACGACGCCGAGCCGGACCAGTACCGCTTCGGCGTGCACCTGGCCATCTGTTACCGGACCGCACGCAAGGTGCCGCAATTGCGTGCCCTGGTGGAGCGCATGACCCGCGACCGCCAGGCCGCGGCCGCCCAGGCCGGCGAAGACCTGCAAGGCCTTTGTCGAACGGCGTCGAAGCGCGCCAGGAGGCGGCGGGACAGCTCACCGCCGAGGGCGAGATCGACCCCGCGGAACTGACCGAGGAAGAGGCGCGGGAATACGACGACCTGCGCCTGACCGCCCGCTTCAGCACCTTCGACCTGGACTACCTGATGGGCTGGGTGCTGATGGCCGAGGGCGAGCCCGAACAGGCCCTGAAGCACCTGCAACGCGCCGGTCAGGCCCAGCCGCGCAGGCCCGGGCCTGCATGTGCAGATCGGCGAGGCGCTTGGGCGCCTTGCGCCAGTGGCCCGAGGCGGAGCAGGCCTTCCGTCGGGCACTGGCGATCGATCCACGCGACCCGCATGCGCTGCTCGGTGTGGCCAAGGCCTGCCTGCGCCAGAAGCGGGTGGAAGAAGGGGTGGCCGCGGCACTCGAGTCGATCGGCTGTCTGTACCAGAACCCGATGGCGCACTACATCCTCGGGCTGGGTCTGTTCCGCATGAAGGAATACCGGCGCGCGGCGCAGGCAGTCCGTGTCGCGGTCTCGCTGAATCCGAACTTCGAACGCGCCCACCGTTTCATGGCCCGTTATGCGCGGCGGGTGGAGCGGGACATCGAGAAGTCGCTCGAGCATCTGGCCGTGGTGCGCCACATCCGAGCCGAGCGGCGCGCGAAGCGCGGTCAGCGCGCCGAAGAGGGGCTGTCCGGTTGGCATTGACCGGCTGGCGCCCGAGTATCGATCAGGAAGGGCGACAGCTCCCTTACGACGCCTCACCGGCGCCGCTGGTCGACAAGAGCATGCGGTGCCCGACGATCCTGCCGAGTGCGTCACCGTGGTGGCCGGGCTGCCGCGCTCCGGCACCTCGATGATGATGCAGATGCTGGCCGCCGGCTCATTGCCGGTGCTCACCGATGGCAAGCGCTCGGCCGACGCCGACAATCCGCGCGGTTATTTCGAGCTGGAGGATGCCACCCGCCTGCGCAAGGACAGGGACTGGCTGCGGGCGGCCAAGGGGCATGCGGTGAAGATCGTCGCCCAGCTGCTGCCGTTTCTGGCGGCCGATCTGCCGTACCGGGTGGTGTTCATGGATCGCGACCTGCGATGAAGTCCTGAGTTCTCAGCAGGTGATGCTGGAAAACCTCGGGCGTGAACGGCCGAAGCTGAGCGACGAGCAGTTGCAGGCGGCCTTTCGGCAGCAGCTCCAGCAGGTTCGCGCTCTGGCTGGCCAGGCAGCCGAACATCAAGACGCTGTTCGTCTCCCACCGGGAGGCCCTCGATGCCCCGTTGAAGGTGGCAGAGGAGGTCAACGTCTTCCTGGGCTGGCGGGCTGGACACGCAGGCTATGGCGAGTGTCGTGGAGCCGGCGCTGTACAGGCAGCGCGCGACATGAGCTGCGTGTTGGCGGTCGTAGGCGCCATGCTGGCACGTCGGACGATGAAGCGTCGGGGCGAATCTCTAGATGCGGGTTGAGCCGATTATTGCCTGCGCGGGTTCGGTCGTGAGCCCTCGGGCGCGGCTGGCACTGAGTTCCCATAACATGCTAGCTTCGGCCAGATGTGGCCGAAATGACACCCCGGAAGCCTTGTACGGACAAACAGCGGGGGGCGCGCTCCGGTTAGAGGAATCCCCTTTCGAACGGCACGAATTGCACTGGGTCAGAGCCTTGGGCAGGTATCGTTTTTCCGCGTCGCGGGGTTTTCAGGGACAAAAGAATGGAAGACCGGAACGGGGAGACTTTCCGATGCTGCGACGTGGACCGTATTCATATGGCAGGGCTGTATTGCCACCATCCTTCTTTTCGTTTATGGCTACGCACTGGCCGATTGCCAGACAGCCGTCGGCGAGTTCGTCTCGGTCACCGGTGCGGTTGATGTGCAGACGAGCGGCGCCGCAGCCTGGCTGGCCGGCCAGGCTCGATACCCGGCTTTGCGAGGGCGACACCATCCGCGTCGGTCGACGCAGCCGCGCGGCCGTGACCCTGATCAACGATGCGGTGCTGCGGATCGATCAGAACACCACGATGCGCCTGATCGACATCACCCCGGAGGAGGAAGAGAGCTCGCTGCTCGATCTGTTCAGCGGCGCCTTCCAGTCGTTCAGCCGCAAGCCGAAGTATCTCAAGGTCAACACGCCATATCTGAACGGTTCGGTCGAGGGGACGGAGTTCGTCGTCCGCGTGTTGGACGACGCGGCCGTCATCACGGTGTTCGAGGGCGTGGTGCTCGCCGCCAACGAGCAGGGCCAGGTCGCGGTGAACGCGGGTGAATCGGCCCGCGCCGCGAAGGGGCAGGCGCCGCAGCGACGGACTCTGGTCAAGCCACGTGACAGGTGCAGTGGGCACTGTTCTACCCGCCGATCCTTTCCGCCCGGCCTGATGCAGCGGGTTCACCGGCGCTCGCACGAAGCGGCGAATTGTGCCGCCAACGGCAACACTCGCCTGCGCCTTTGCCGCGCTCGACGAGGTGCCCGCAGGTGCGCGGGATGCGCGGTTCTTCGTCGCGCGGGCGGCCACACTGTTGTCGGTCGGTCGAGTCGATGCCGCGCGTAGCGATATAGATGAGGCAATCAAGCGGGATGCCGCGGCCGGGCAGGGCTATGCCCTGCGCGCGGTGATCGCGGTCGCATTGAACAATAACGCGGCGGCACTGGCCGACGGCCGTCGGGCGGTCGAACTGAGCCCGGATTCGGTGGCCGCAAAGATCGCGTTGTCATATGCGCTGCAGGCCGGCCTGCAGCTCGAAGAGGCACGCGACACGCTGCTTCAGGCGGTAGCAGAGCAGCCAGGCGATGCATTGGCCTGGGCCCGGCTGGCCGAGCTGCACCTGTCGCTGGGCGACCGCAAGGCCTCGAATGCCGCTGCACAGCGTGCGGTGGCGCTACAACCGGGCCTGAGCCGAACCCAGAACGTGCTCGGTTTTGCCGCGCTGTCCGAAATTCGCGTTGAAGCGGCGCGCGATGCCTTCGAGCAGGCAATCGCGTCGGATTCGGCCGACCCGCTGCCTCGTCTGGGTCTGGGTCTGGCGAAGATACGCAGTGGGCAGTTGGAGGAGGGACGTCGCGATGTGGAGGCGGCGGTCGCCCTGGATTCGAACAACGCACTTTTGCGAGCCTATCTCGGCAAGGCCTATTTCGAAGAGCGCCGCGGTCCGCTCGATGCCCAACAACTGCGTATCGCGAACGAGCTCGACCCGCTCGACCCGACGGCCTTCCTGTATGACGGAATCCGTCTCCAGACCGAGAACCGGCCGGTTGAGGCATTGGGCCAACTCGAGGAGTCGATCAAGCTGAACGACAATCGTGCGGTGTACCGCAGCCGCCTGTTGCTCGATCAGGATCGTGCAGCGCGCAGTGCCAGTCAGGCACGGGTGTTCAATGACCTCGGATTCAGCGGTTCAGGCCGGAACGCTGCGACCCGCTCCCTGACGCTGGACCCATCCAGCGCTTCTGCGCACCGCTTTCTGTCCGATAGCTACAGCCAGGTGCGCCGACGCGAAATCTCACGTGTCAGTGAGCTGCTACAGGCACAGATGCTGCAGGATGTGAATATCAGTCCGGTGCAGCCCAGTACCAGTGAGACCACGCTGAATACGGTGACGGGCAGCGGTCCGTCCAGTGTGGGTTTCAATGAATTCACCCCGCTGTTCGAACGCAATGCGGTGCAGCTCAACCTGGCGGGGGTTTTAGGCAGCAACGACACCCGAAGCGGCGAAGCGGTGGTTTCGGCGGTATACGACCGGGTCTCGATCAGTGCGGGAGCCTACGACTATGAGAGCGACGGCTGGCGCGACAACAACGGACTTGAACAGGACATCTACAACCTGTTTGCGCAGGCGGCACTGACGCCCGACCTCAACCTGCAGTTCGAGTTGCGACACCGGGAATCGACCGAGGGAGACCTGGCGTTCAACTTCGATCCGGATAATTTTCTCACCAACCAGACCTATGAGCGCCAGCTGGATACTACGCGTGTAGGACTGCGTTATTCGCCGGCACCTTCGTCCGATATTCTGGTTTCGCACATCTACAGCAAGCGTGAAGACATCCAGAAGGATGCCGATTTCCCAACCTTTGACTTCCAGGGCAAGGGGGAAGCCGAGGGGTATCAGACAGAGGCGCAGTTCATCTATAAGCAAGACGCGGTGAATGTGATCGCCGGGATTGCGTACAGCGACATCGACTTGACCCAGGAGACGTCCGGTTATTTCTGCCTGCCACCGTTTGCTCCTTTTTGTCCACCCTCGCTGCCGTTTTTTCCGCCGCTTGTGGATTTCGCCGAATCGTTGACCGGCAACATCGAACACCCGCACGGCTACGTCTACGCGAACATCAGCCTTTCAGAAGGACTGGTCGCCACCCTGGGCGCCTCCTATGACAGCTATGAACAGAGGTTGGGCCCTGTGCGGCCGCTGGAAAAGGACAGTTTCAACCCGAAAGTAGGTCTGCAGTGGGCGGTGAATGATGCGTTGACGCTGCGCGCGGCTGGGTTCCGGGTGTTGAAGCCGGCGCTGCTGGCCAATCGCACGTTGGAACCGACCCAGGTTGCCGGGTTCAATCAGTTTTTCGACGACGTCAATGGCACGGTGTCGACGCGTCTCGGCGCCGGGTTCGACTGGATGCCGGTCTCGAACCTGACGATAGGGGGCGAGGCGACGATGAGGGAACTGGAAGAACCGATCCGGGACTCGGTGGATGGGTTCTACTATGAGGATCGGGACGAACGCACGCATCGCCTTTATGCCTATTGGACGCCGACCAGTGACATGGCGGTTACTGGTGAGGTCGTCTACGACCGTTACCGCAGTGATCAGCGGATTCCGTCGGACCTGCCCCAGAGGGTGAGGACCGTGAGCGTGCCTGTTGCACTGCGCTATTTTATGCCTGGCGGTTTTTACGCCGGGCTCGGTGGCACCTACGTCGATCAGGAGGTGCAACGCCCATCCTCCTCGACCCTGGCCAGCGGTAGTGACGATTTCTTCCTGGTCGATTTCGCGATGGGTTATCGTTTGCCGAATCGTCGGGGTGTGATCAGCCTGGAGGTCAAGAACGCGTTCGATCAGTCGTTCAATTTCCAGGATGACAGCTATCGGGGTGTTGCCGATGAGCCGTCGACTGGACCCTATTTTCCGGAACGCACCATCCTTGGCCAGGTCATCGTGAATTTCTGAATGGACTGCAGGCCAGCCGACGGGAGAGTCGTGGGTTGATCGGGCATGATGGTTACAAGGGTTGGTAGCGCGGCGTTGCTATGAATCTGTTGGGCCCCGAAACCGCTGCCGATAAGCAAACGTTGGTTGGCACTGTCGGCCCGTTCCCTTGTAGCCCGCAAAAAAACGCCCACCGCGAGGTGGGCGTGTTCATTGGTGCGAACAACGGTCTGACCAGATCAGTAGGCCCAGCAGGTCCGGATGCCGTTCAGTGTGCGGCAGAAGTAGGGGTCTCCGTTCCACTGATCGATGCGCGTGACCTGGCCGGGACCACCCGAGGAGGGATCGCGGCAGGCGTTCGGGTCGCCTTCGCCCGCTGACGGATCGCATTGTGTCAGCGGCTCATCATCTGGCGTAACGACGCAGGTCTGCTCGTTTGGCATCGATGGAGGCTGCTGCACTGTGCCATCGTCGCTTCGCAGAACCTTGGGTTCGAATATCACTTTCTCGGTAGTGCCGGCGGCGTCGTCGAAGCTGGAGGCTGTCTCGCAGACGGGTATCGGCGGCGCTGCGCTCAACGCAGGATTCTCCGTTACCTCGTCAGGATCAGGGTAGCAGAATGTGACGTCGTATGGATTGATCTGGAAAAATCCATCGCCGTCGCTGAACAGCTTCAAATCGGTATCTTTGCCGACTCCCACCGGCCCGTAGAAGTAGGTATAGGCACGCGCTCGATCTGGTCGCTCGCTTTCGTAACCGAACTGGCATTGCGACACGATCACCGAGCTGATCGAGTTTGGGACTATCACCTCTTGGCCGGGTGCTGAAACGGGCACCAGAGACCAACTGACGGTACCGTTCTGATCAATCTGGCAAATGATTCCCTCTGCGGATGGGTAAACTGATTGATCGCTCAGCGGGGAGCAGTAGCGGACGGTGTCTTCTGCGAAAGCCGAGAAGTTCACGCTCACCAATCCAGCGCTGCAGTTTGCCGCCTCTACACCGCCGACCTCCCCACAAAGGAAGGATTGGTCTTCGGCATAGACGTCTACCGCGACAGAGTTCTCGCTCGGTGGGTTGGGGTAAATTTGGCCGAATACCGAGGAGGAAACCAACAGGCCGGCCATGGCGAGGCCGAGTGTCGTGTAGGTCGTTTTGAAAGTGTTCATCTGATTTCTCCGGAGATCTGAACCGCCTGGAATGCCTGCGACGGAGCCGGCAGCAGCCAAGTCAGCAGCTGTTGTACCGGGCGTGGTCTGGTTGTTTGATGTCTTCCCTTTCATCAGTACTTCCAGCAGGTTCTTACGCCGTTGATCGTCCGGCAGAAATAGGGGTCATTGCTCAGTTCGCCGATCTCTTCGACCTTGGTTCCTGGCGATGGCGTCGCGGTGCAGGCCCCGCCAGCCTCGGTTGGGGTAGTGGTGGTCCCGCCGGGATCCGTATCCGCAGCACTCAAGGAGTCATCGCACTGGTACAGGAAATCGAGATCGCGGACCGCTGCATCACCGCCGGTGCAGAAGCAGGTGCGTGCGTCCAACGCGGTCTCGAAGGCGAGAGGCCCTGCGCCGTCCTCCAAGGATTTGACGTCGATCAGTAGGATCTTCTGGCTGTCCTGATCAAGCCCAGTGGCACTGGAGTCAGGGCAGACGTCAGCAAATGCCGGCGTGCCTTCAGAGCCGCAGCGAGGGACTTTCAGATTCAAGGCCAGCCCGCCTAAGGCCGGTGTGCCGTCGGTATCCTCGGCGTTTGAACAGAGCGCGAATTCGACGATGGGTAACGGTTGCCCTAAATCGTTGAGCACCATGATGTTGTTGTCATTGCTTGCGTTCGCGTAGAGGTGGACCGCCACTCTTCTGTTTGCGGCCTTGACGATGGCAAAGTCGACTGGCGGTTCGGCCTGCGAAAATCCAAGGATCTTTTTGTCGGGCGATAGCGTGTAATCTGCGCGAGCACTTGGCGTGACCAGCGCACCACCCGGAGATACCGGTTGAGGCTTCCTCAGCTGGGTTCCACCAACCGTATACCTCTGGCAAGCTGCATTCGCGGCTATGTCGGGTACGACGGCGAGAGATCGGTCGCTATGGGTCGTTGGATACTGAGCCAGCGCGATCGCTGACCCGAGCAATGCGCCCAATAAGACCAGTCCGGCCAATGGGCGGTTGATTATCAGTTTCATGGTTTGTTTTCCTCTTAGCTTTTCCAGCTATTGTCGGCACTGTTGTTGTCCATGCGTTTGTATTGTCGCTACAGTTTTCTATGGATTTTTAGCATCTCCCTTCGCACCAAAAGACTGGCAGGCGCAACGCCACCCCATAGCGTCTTGTTTATTTGGCGATGCCGCCAGACAAACGACATTTACGGGGTCTCTTTGTTGTCATGATCCAGATGACCCCGAATCTGAAAACATCATGCAGAGTTTATATTCAAGATCTTAAACGTGATTTCAGAGAATTGATAACCCCCTCTTGTGGCCGTTTAGTAACTAAACGCATGGGTTACATTCGTCGATACGGTTGGAACAGGCCTGCCTTGGTTGCATGGCGACAGTTTTTCCACCGTGCGTGTGCGTGAAAGTCAGCAGTGCAATAATAGGTAACTTTGTTGTGTAAGAGAGGCCTGCGATTTGGTCGCAATACTTTAATTGTCGAACCTGGTGCGATGGATTGGGTCGATAAACGGCGTTTATTCGCCCCAAGCTGGCGCGTCAGTGGCCCGGGAATGGCTGATCTGATGCGGTCGGAACAAAGAGGTTATGGGGTCCTGCGAAATCTTGCTGCAGCCGGACGCACTGACAGTCGTTTCCTGAGGCAATTTCCGGTAAGAATAATCAGTACGTAGCCTGACCGTAACGTATGGGCATGCTGCCAAACGGCCATGGTCTGCAGGTGTCGGGCTCAGGGGAGATGGTTTGAAACGATTGATCAAACTCGCTGCTGGCCATCCGTGGCTGGTGCTGTCCTTCCTGGCACTGATCACCGTCATCTCTGCTACCCAACTCAGCAAGCTGCAAGTCAATATCTCTGCCGAAAGCATGCTGGAGAAGGGTACGCCAGCATGGGATTACTTCGTCGAGACCGAGGAGACCTTCGGCAGCGAGGATCTGGCGATTGTCGTGTTGCGCGATCCCGATATCTTCTCCACGGAGAAGCTCGCCGCGATCCATGAGGTGGTCAGGGCGCTGGGCAAGCTGCCCTACGTGTGGAGTACCTCGAGCCTGTTCGACGTCCCGAATCTGAAGAACGTCGACGGCTTCATCCATACTCAGCCATACCTGGCCCGGTTGCCGGAAAACGCGCAGGAGGCGGCGCGGATCAAGGCCGAGGCCATTCGCAATCCGCTGGTGCTGGGCAACCTGATCTCGGCGGACGGCCAGACCATTGCGATCAACGTGTTTTTCAAACGCAAAGTCGGCGATGCCAGTTTCGACCGCGTGGCGACCGAGGCGATCGAGGCGCTGATCGCGCCACTGCGCTCCGAAGTCTGCTGACGTATACCAGGTCGGCGTGTCGGCCATGCGCAGCGACCTGACCAGCAAGATCCGCGGTGATCAGCAGGTGTTTCTGCCGCTGTCGGTGCTGGTGCTGCTGCTGACGCTGGCCTTCAGTCTGCGGCGTGCGACCGCGGCCCTGATGCCGCTGTGCACGGCAGGCCTGAGCGTGATCTGGACGCTCGGTTTCATGGGCGCGCTGGACATCCCGGTCAATATCATGACGTCGATCGTACCGGCCCTGGTGATCATCATCGGGTCGACCGAAGACATTCACCTGCTGGCCGAGTACACGACCGGGATTCGATGAGGGGCACTCGCGCCGCACAGTCGATCGGGCTGATGGCCGACAACATGGGCGTGGCGGTCTTCCTGACCTTCATTACCACCTATTTCGGTTTTCTTTCGATTGCACTCAACGATATCGAACTGCTTTATCAGTTTGGCCTGGTGGCCTCGACCGGCCTGCTGTTCAACTTTGTGATCACCACGCTGCTGGTGCCGGTGATGCTGCGGGGTATCGGCCACCGCAAGAAACCTGCGGCCCGCGTAGCGCAGGAAGACACGCTGTTTCAGCGCTGGGCAGTGGCGCTTTTGCTGGCAGTGCAGAAGCGGCGCACGGCGGTGTTTCATTGTCGCCGGTGTCGCTCGGTGTGGCCGCGCTGATCGCGGCGACGCAGCTGCGCATCAACAACAATCTGCTCGACTATCTGGATGAGCAGTCGACTCTGCGCACGAATGCCGAACGGATCCACACCGAGCTGTCCGGTGTGCATTCGTTCTCGATCGTGATCGATTCGGGCATCGACAACACCTTCCTGCAGGTCAAGTACCTCGCGGAGATCGAGAAGATCCAGGAGTACCTCGCTGGCATTCCGGAGTTTGATCGCTCGTTCTCGTTTGCCGACTTCGTCACCCTGGTTGGCAGCGTAATGGCGAGACGACGACGACAACTCGCTTGCGGCTGCCTGAGTCGGACGACATCGTTCGCGAATACATGCTGTTTATCAAGCAGCGGGATATCGCCAGTTACGTGTCGCGGGATTACGATCGTGCGCGGATTCTGGTGCGTCACAATATCAGTTCGTCGGATGTTTTGAACCGCGCGGTGGACCGGCTGCGGGATTACGTGGACGCGAATATCGACCCGGCGTTGCGGGTCGAGATCACCGGCAAGTCGATCCTGTCGAACAAGGCGGTCGAGGAGATGGCGCAGAGCCAGTTGCAGTCCCTGCTGCTGGTCGGCGGCGTGATCTTTGGCCTGGTCTCGCTGCTGTTCGTGAGTATCAGGGCGGGTTTCATTGCGCTGCTGCCGAACCTGTTTCCGGTGGCGATTCTGTTCGGGGTGATGGCGTTGTTCGGGATACCGTTGAACGCCGGTACCAGCATGGTGGCCGCTATCGCCCTGGGCATCTGCGTCGATGACACCATGCATGTCATGTCGCGGTTCCATAAGGAACTCAAACTTCACGACAGCCGCAGCGCGGCGCTCACCGCGATGATTCGCGCCGAGGCGGTACCGATCTTCGCCACCTCTATCGCGCTGGCAGCCGGTTTCGCCGTGTTTGCGACCTCGAGTTTCCAGCCGGTTGTCAACTTTGGCCTATTGAGCGCGATGGTGATCATCGTGGCACTGGCCGCAACCTTTGTTCTGACACCGCTGTTGCTGGGCACCTCGCGATTGCTGACCATGTGGGACCTGCTGTCGTACAAGGTGCAGGAGGATGCGCTGCGCCGCTCGCCGCTGTTCGGTGGCATGTACATCTGGCAGATAAAGAAACTGCTACTGGCCAGTGAAGTACGTGGTTTCGCCGCCGATGAGCGCATCATCCGGGAAGGTGACCTGGGCTCGGAGATGTTCGTGGTGCTTGAGGGCAGTGTCGAGGCACGCAAGACCCGCAGCGACGGATCCATCAATCATCTGCGTGAGATGAAAGTCGGTGAGTTGTTCGGCGAGGTCGGTCCGCTGTCCGGTGGTCGACGCACAGCCGATGTCGTCACCCTGCAGGATGCCCAGGTGTTGGTTTTGAGCTGGGAGCGGATCGATCGGCTGACGCGGCGTTATCCGCTGCTTGCCTTCCGCCTGTTCCGCAATCTCACTCGGATCATCGGCGCGCGTCTGCGTCAGACCAGCGAATATTCGATAGACGAGAGGCTGCGGGAAAAACACGATTGAGGATTGCGTGCTCGGTAATCGCGTTTATCGACGGCGCGCCGCCGTAGGACGACTTGACGCTGGTGGTGCTGCGTTCACCTGGGCGTGACTAGCGGGCGAAACGGCTGACGATCGGATATCGGTTTCGGCAATAAACCCGATGTGATGACCGCCTTGATGCAAGGGGCCGACTGTGTGCTGATCAGCTGCCCTGCTGTTCCATACTGCGCAGCAGCAGCTCGATGTTTTCTCGCGCCTGCCGTTCGTATCGATCGTTGAAGAAATCGGTAAAGAAGATATTGGGGCGCGCCAGCATGGCATTCAGGAAGGCGGTCTTGCCGCGGTAGTATTCCGTCTCGGTTCCTGGAAACTCGGCCTTCACTGCGTTCGAATCGCGCACGAAGCATTCCCATGGGCAACCGAAACTGGCCAGATCGATATCGCAGACAAACTGCTGGTCATGGTCGCTGGGCGCTTCAATGTGCATCGTGACCAGAATCAACGCGACCACGGCATCGATAAACGCGGCATCAATCAGGCCATCCGCCTGCTCACGGAAATACTCTGCGCTGAGCTGCTCATTCTGCTTTTCGCCGGGCCTGTTGATCACGTCGTGAAACCAGACGGCCATCTCGACCTGGTCGGGTTGACGTATCTTTGCAGCGGCCAGATCGAGCTGTTCCAGGCAGTGTGCCAGGTGTCCGTTGTCGTGATAATAGCGGTGGGGCTCAGCATAGCGCTGCGCGAGGTCCTCCCAGATCGCTTGTGGATCACTCGCCGCACCCGGTAGCAGGCAGCGTTGCCACAGTGCCAGAAATCGCTCCTTGAGCATGGTGTCGCGCATCAGGATGCTTGTCCGTTCGACTCGTTCAATGTGACTGGGATTGATAGGCATCGTATTTTCCGAGGGGCGTCATCTGTCCTGACAGTGGTCGGCGAGGATTGCCTGGGTGCATTACCCGTCTGGTTCTGCGGTCGTTGTTCAGTGTCTCGGCCACCGCCAGTGGCCTGCCGCGTCTGGCCACCTTGGCCGTTCCGATCGCAAATAGCGCCTTGGCAAACAACGCTGGTCATACGACCATGTCGGCTGGCCAATGTTCCCCTTGAGAGCTTAGTCCGAGATTCACCCATCGTCCAAATCACTTGTGCTTCCGGCATTCGTGACTCGACAGGCAAGCCGGGCGGTGTCCCGGGTGCTCACTGCCGCTGGATTGCGGTGCGTGATCCGCAGCACTTACAGGCAATAGGCGGGTGGGAATCAGCTATTCTTTATATTCGCGGATGTCGTGGAGTCCTCCGGTGATGATAAAGAGCTGCCCTGGGGTCATGGGTGGTGAGGGCCGCCGCGAATGTCTTGGCGGCGTCTCCGTTGGGGCGAATAATGGATTGATGGAGGTGGGGATGAATGCGTGGCTAAGCTTGTTGGGGCGAGTGGTATTTGTTGTCGGTATCGGCTGGAGTGTCCAGGGTCTTGCCCAGACTGGTCAGCAGGCCGCTCAGGGTAAGGCGGCGGACAGCGATCCTGAAATCATTGATTGGGGGGCGGCCAAAAAGCAGATGGCGATGCTGAGTCAGCTCGGCTACCACCCCTTCCTTATGCCGCTGATCATGGAAAATCGCGATGTGATCGGCTTGAGCAACGCGCAGGTGCGGGTGTTCCGCAACTGGCGCAACAAGTATCGCGTGCCGCTCCTTCATACGATGAACCGGGTCCTCCAGGAACGGCTGGCGTTTCAGCGAATTTCGCTGAACCCGAAGACCAGCGAGGAGGTCCTGCTGGCCAAACAGGAAGAGATCTTCAAACTGCACAAAAAAGTTCTGAAGTACCAATTGTCGTGTCGACGCAATATTCTCGATACTTTTACCGACGAGCAATGGGGCGAGTTTCGCTTCGTCCTCACTGAAAACGGGTACGCCTTGGATTGAACGATACCGCGTACGCCGCGCACGCGAGATGGAAGGGATTTGGGTGCTGCCGGTGTCGATGGTTTTCCGAGCCAGTGGGTGGCGATCGGCTCCGGGTCTGAACGAGATGCGCAGGGTGTTACGCGGTGGCGTGTGCAAGGTATCTGGCATTGATCAGAAATGAGAGGGGGAGACATGAAGGCTTGGCAGATCGGACTATTGATCTTGCTGTTCAGCGGAACCTCGCTGGCGGTGATGCATAAAGAGGAAATCACTTATAAAGACGGTGATGTTGCGCTGACGGGATATCTGTTCTGGGACGATGCGTTCAGCGGAAAGCGTCCGGGAATCCTCGTGGCCCACGAGTGGTGGGGACTGAATGATTATTCGAAACTGCGTGCGGAGATGCTTGCTGAGACCGGCTATATCGCTTTTGCCGCCGATATGTACGGTGACGGACGGGCGACTCGGCATGCGGACGAGGCCAAGGGTTGGATGCAGCAGATAACGTCCAATCTTGATGTCTGGCAGCGCCGCGCAGTGCTTGCCCTCGATCAATTGAAGGCCCATCCGAACGTCGAGTCCAGCAAGTTGGCCGCTATCGGCTACTGTTTCGGCGGGGCGACCGTCATGCAGATGGCCTACTTGGGTGCTGATCTCGATGGCGTGGTGAGTTTCCATGGTTCATTGCCGCCGGCCACGCCGGAACAGGCGGCCAACATCAAGGCGCGGGTGCTGATCGCGCATGGCGACGCCGACGGCTTTGTCCCGCCAGAGCGCATAGCTGCCTTCAAGAAGGCACTGTCGGAATCGGGCGTGGATTGGGAGATGGATATCTATGCCGGTGCCAAGCATGGTTTCACGAATCCTTACGCCGACGGCTATGGGATGTCCGGCCTGGCATACCAGGAAGAGGCCGACCGTCGATCCTGGCTGAGAATGCTGGCGTTTTTCGAGGAATTGTTTGAAGAGCCATTGTAGACCGGCAGTGGCATTCGGTTCGGCGGGTGCCTGCCAGGCGCGGGTGCACACTGCAATGGGGCGCTACCGGGTTGCCTGCTTCAAGATGGGGCGGGCTTTTCCGGTGAGTTCGCCGCGGCTCGGGTCTATGCATTCATGGTTTGCCATCGATAGCGGTACGCGATGCCGGCCCTGAGCGGTAAAACGGCATAGCCTGCGCGGTCGAAGTCGTTCCGCCAATTCGGGCGACTCGTACGCGGTATTTTTTTGCCGGCGCTGGATGAGAAGGGCAACGGCGTGCGCGGCATGGAGGCGTGTAAACGGCTTTCGAATGATTTCAGCCTGCATCTGTTCAATGTCGCGCGCTCGACGTCGGCTTCCATCGTTCGAAAAGTCTACGACTGCGCGAAATTCACCTCCCGGCGACGTCGCAATACAACAGATCTCGGGCTGCTTTCCTCGCAGGGCCATCGCATCCGCGTGCACCCGTTACAGTGTGAGTCGCTGTTTGGTAATACCGAATCGGTGACATCCGAAATGCTGGCTGCCATGTCGGAGGTCGATTACCTGGTGGTGCATCTGATTCCTCCGTGGTCGATCTGAATCGGCAGTACCTCTGCTCGGGGATGACCGAGGCCGAATTGGTCACCCCCAAAGAGATTGGTGCGGAACGTCGATTTGCTGCTGGCACGCCGATTGTGCGTGCAGGTGATACGGCAGACGGCCTGTATTGCATACTCAGCGGCGAGGTCGAGGTATTGGTCGATCCCGATGCCGGAAAGCAGCTCAGGGTTGAACACGATGGGGGCCGGAACGGTTTTCGGTGAAGTTACGATGGTGAATCAGAAGCGGCGCACGGCAGACGTTTCGGCAACCGTCGACGCCTTGTGTTTGCAGATCTGTTTTGATGCTTTGCAGGAAACGCTACGAACAAAAATGCTGGTGAACTTGGCCCACTAGTTCAAAGCGTTCTCGAGTCCCCGAGTGTTGAGCGTCACATGTCCATTAAGTTTGATTCCGAGTCGGTCAATCGTTCCGGCACGGAGTTCGATGGCATATCCAGAGCTGGACTTGGAATAGTAGCGATTCAGCCGCCGCTCGTAGTCGATGTTCGATTCGCCTTCTGCTCTTGGCCGCTCTGGCTGCATCGTGTGGGTGGCTGTGACCGACCCAGAACTGTCGAGGAACATTATGTCGATTGGGATGATGCAGTCGCGCATTACAGAATACCAAATCGCAGCCTTGGGATAGACGAAGATCATACCGGCGTTTGCATCAATGAATTCCCGGCCCCCGAGGCCTGTGTAGCGGCTAACTTGGTCGGCAGCGATCTCGAGGTGGAAGGCTTCGCCACCGATCTCGATCTCGAAAGTATCGGTTGCGGTCATGTCCTCGCACGCGCCAGCGGTTAGCAGCGCGCAGGCCACCAGGCAGGCGGTAGTGATGATTTTAAAATCGCGGTAGGGGATCATTCGTCATCCATCAGACGGAGGCCGACTCGGTCGTGATTCGGCTTTGTGAGGTGTAGGCGGCCGCCTGCTCAGTAGAAACACGAAACAGTGTAATTGCTTAAGTGCTGTCATTGTTGAGCGCGGGATTTGCCGCTCAGGCCTGCAGTTCGAGATCCGGGCTTTCGGCTGTAAGGGCCAGAACGATCTGACATAAAGGCGCCACAATATCGGTGTTTCGGCTTCATCGACCCGGGCTCGTCCAGTCCCAAGGTCGCTGTGAATTCCAACGGTGTCAGCAGCCAAAATCATCGTCGCCTTCCGATTTGCATGAATTCGTCTAGACTTTTCCTGCTCGCGTACAGGAGGGTTATGCGTGGACGAAGGACACAAGCGCTACCGGGCATTTATCAGCTATAGTCAGCGTGAAAAGGGGGTTGCTCGGCGACTGCACCGTGCCCTCGAGACGTACCGGGTCCCAAAAGGTATTGATGCTCCGGTAGCACCGGATCGCAGGCTCGGGCGCTTCTTTCGCGATGATGACGAGATGGGCGCCAGCCAGAGTCTCGGGGCAGCCTTGGAAGGTGCCCTGGACGATTCCGAGAACCTGATTGTCATCTGCTCGCCGTCGGCGGCCCAGTCCAAATGGGTGGATGCCGAAGTCAGGCATTTCAAGTCACGTGGTGATGCAGGGGTTTTTGCCGTTATTGTTGCCGGCGAACCCAATGCGAAAGACCCAAGTAATGAGTGCTTCCCACCGGCCCTCAAGGTAAAGATTGGCGCGGGAGGCGTGGCAACGAGTGAGCCAGACGAACCCAGGGCACCTGAACTGCGGCATGATGGGATGCAGAAGGTGCGTGCGCAGCTGGCTGCGGGGCTCCTGGGTATTCCTTTCGACGATCTGTGGCGCAGAGACCGCCGCCGTGCACGGCGGACGAAACTGCTCGTAGCCGCGGCCAGCATATTTATTGTCGCGGTGATCGGTGTTGCCGGGCTTGGTTGGTTGGATGCAAAGACAGCGGCGCGGCAAAAGGCTGCGGACCAAGCAATTGGGTTGGCGCGTAGTGGCAGTGCAGAGGGCAGAGTCGGTGAGGCACTTAGTCGACTAGCGCCTTACCTCGAATATCCGGCAACGAGGCAGATGGTCGAAGGACCACTGCGTACATTGCTAGGATGGATTCCAGATCCCGCCGCGCAGCTTAGTGCGAACGGTATTCAGCCGGTGCGATTGCGGGACGCGGTGGCACTCTTGGATCGGACACAGGGTGTTTACGATATTTCAGATATCGGGTTGAAGCTCGACCGACTAATCCGGTCACGAGACGGTAAGCGTCTGATTGCCATCGGAGACCAGCGTGTGGCTGTCATTGATGCAGACAATGGTGAACGTCTCGGTCAGGTCGATAATGAATCGGTGGTGTGGCTTGGGTACGCATTCGAGTCGCCCTCTGGCTTGATCTTCATCGCAGGTGCCGTGCTCGGCCCAACGAATGGCTCGGTATTGCCGTATGTATTGACCATCTCAAACGACGGACGAACGGTCGAGAGGGTGGGCATCGATGCGCATGCGTTTTGGGGCAGTGCTGTCGGTGTTTCGCCTTCCTGTGAGGCGTTCTTGCTGGCCGTCGAAGGTGATCGAAGGCAATGGCAAGTGTTATCTTTCCCGCTGACCGAGAATCGTGCATTGGATCCTATCGGCCTCGCGGTTTTCAGGGCGGCTGACGATTCCGATGACTCAGGTATCAAGGGACTGGGTGGCTTTGGGTCAGCTTTTCAGACGCAAGATGCTTTTCTTGGTTTCGCAACAACTAATCCGTTTACCGCAGCGGGATGTCTGTCTGTCGGATCTGAAGAAGGCTTTACTCCAGGCAGCCTCGCGTTGCAGGGCGTACGCACGGTGAACCTCGACGTGAGCCCCGGCGTAGAGCCTGTTGATCAATGGCGTTCTGAGGAGCCTGTGCGACACCAGGATGCGGAGAACACCTACTTGCCAGACTGCACAGAAGCACGCCCATGCCCCATCGTTGGTGGGCGAACCGAATTGACCTATATTCGTGACGACCTCCCGCGCACTGCCGATGATCAGGTAGGGTCGCCTCCACCGCCGCGCTGGTCGAGGCCGGAAACTTCGATTGGTGCCGGTTCCGCCCCAATCTACCTCGAGCACTTGGTATTTAACTCGGGTCACCAGATGACGGTTTGTCGTCCTTGGGATGACGGGGATGCCTGTCTTGAAGTGTCAGTGATGGGAGAGGATACCAACCAGTTGCCGGTTTTGCGCTCGGCTGACGGCCGCTACCTGTTTTGGCCTTTTGGAGGCTCGGTTTTCGATCTTCAAAGCCTTCAGCCACTGGTGCCCGAAAGGGGTATCCCGAGGGTTGATGGGTTGTGGGCCGACTTCGAGATCGATAGACCGGGTTTGACTGTTGTCGCTGAAGGTCGGTTGGTGACCTATCTGCCATCCGCTGAGGATGGTCCCTGGACGCGCGTTGATGATGAGCGGGCTTCTCCGTACTTCGACATCCTAGCGTCGGACAACCCAGGTTCATCGTTGCATACAATCGCATCCTTGGGTGGTCGGCAGTATTTGGCTGTGCGTTCTGATGGCACACTGGCAAGGCTTGATGCGGCCACGGGTCGCCAGATCTGGCGTTTAAATGCGAATGGTCTTGGAAAAATTACTGATGTTCAGCTCAACCCAGAGCGTGAGCATGTCCTCCTGATCGGATCGGGAGCGTGGCGATTGTTCGGACTTTCAGATGGCTACCCAATGTCGGCGTTTCTTGTTCCGCCACCGGCTATTGATGAACCGGAAAAGCTGGTCGAATGCAAACTGGATGGCGTGATCGGGCCTGCCGGGCAGGTGACGGCTGGCTGCGCAGATCGCAGCTTCGTGTGGCGGCCTAAAGCATTTGAGGGGGAGATGGTTCCCCAACTCGCCCTCATCAACTGCGCAGCTACTTTTAAGACTTCGGCACTTGACACCATCCGGCGCTGCTATGTCGATCACTAGTGGGCCAAGTGGAAAGTTCTGTAACGCTCAGCCGCGCCACAAGCTCCGTCGGTGTCTTCAATGATGTTGGCCGTCGCGACGGGGTAGAACTCGGCAGTGGCCGAGAGGGAGAGGGCGTTGATCAAGGACCGGCTTGAGGCTTAACGGCGATGTCCAAACCATTATCGCAAGGGCTCTATGAGCAACTATTGGATGAGGCATTGCAGCAGCGCATCGCCGCCACCCCGGAGCTGCGTGCGATTCTGCGCCAACTGGATGATGAGGCGGCACCCCATGCCTACGCCCAGTTTGTTGCCCGGTTGCTGCAGCAGGCGTTGCGCCAACTGCAACCAAGTGATCGCCTGCCGCTGCTGAACCGCCTGATTGAATTGCTTGCAGCACAGGATGGACTCGACTATCTGCAATGCCGGAGGCTGTTGGTCACCGACAAAGCGGTGTTGACCGAGATAACAGCCCATCCGCAATCGTTGGCACGCCCGATCACTCCGCTCAACAGCAGCGCTTTATTGACGGGTCAGGGCGGTGATCCGCCGCTGGAACATGAGTTGCGCACCGAAATGGCCAGTGCGGACAGGGTCGATATACTGGTCTCTTTCATCAAATGGTCGGGATTGCGGCTGCTCATCCCTGCTTTTGAACAATTACGACAGCGTGATGTGCCAGTGCGCATTCTCTCCACCAGCTACATGGGCGCCAGCGATCCGGCAGCATTGGAGTGGCTGGCTCGCCAGCCCAATATCACGGTGCGTCTCTCCTATGACACCGCCGGCACTCGCCTGCACGCCAAGGCCTATCATTTCTGGCGCGACAGTGGGTTTTCCACCGCCTATATCGGCTCCGCCAACCTCTCCCATGCCGCGATGACTCAGGGCCTGGAGTGGACGGTCAAGGTAACCGACCAGGATATGTCCCATATCCTCGATCGCTTTGGTGCTGAGTTTGCCGTGTACTGGGAGAGTCGGGATTTTGAGCCCTTCAACGAAGCGGAGTTTGGCCGCTTTCGTGCTGCCATCGGCCGCTACAGGCAACCCGAATCGACGGCGCCTCGATTCTTTGCGGAGATCAATCCGCGCCCATTTCAGCGGCGCATCCTCGAGGCGCTGCAGGCGGCCCGTCAACAGGGGCGGGCACGAAATCTGGTAGTCGCTGCCACCGGTACCGGCAAGACCGTGGTTGCCGCGCTTGACTATCGTGATCAGGTCACCGCGCAAGGGGCCATGCCGACACTGCTGTTCGTGGTCCATCGCAAGGAGATCCTGCAACAGGCGCTCGACTGTTTTCGCAGCGTGTTGCGTGATCAGAATTTCGGTGAACTGCTGGTTGATGGTCAGCAGCCAGATCAGTGGCAGCATGTGTTCGCCTCGGTACAGAGTCTCAATCGTCACCAGCCCTGGCGAGCGCTGGGCGCAAGCCACTTTGCCCATCTGATCGTCGATGAGGCACACCACGGCGCCGCCGCAAGCTATCGGCCGCTGTTCGAACAGCTACAGACACAGCAGTTACTGGGACTGACCGCCACCCCTGAGCGGATGGATGGTTCCTCGATCCTGCCTGATTTCGATAACGAGATGACCGCCGAGATCCGTCTGCCTGAGGCGCTGGCTGACAAACTGCTTTGCCCATTTCACTACTTTGGTGTGGCCGACAACATCGACCTTTCCGGAGAAACATTCTGGCGCAACGGCCGCTATGCCAGCGATGCGCTCGAATCGGTCTTTACCGGCGACGATATTCGCGCAAAACAGCGGGTCGATCTCATTTTGCAGGCCATGCACCGCTATCAACCCGAATTGGATGAGGTGCGTGGGGTGGGCTTCTGTGCCGGAGTGAAACACGCGCGCTATATGGCAGACCACTTCAACCGTGCCAAGATTGCCGCTGCTGTGGTGGTCGGCAATACCCCCAGAGAAGATCGCGCTCACCATCTGCGCGCCCTGCGCAAAGGCGAACTGCGCTTTGTCTTCACTGTCGATGTACTGAGTGAGGGGGTCGATATCCCCGAGATCAACACAGTGCTCTTTCTGCGTCCGACCGACAGCCTCACCGTTTTTCTGCAACAACTCGGCCGTGGGTTGCGCCATGCGCCGGGCAAGGATTGTCTGACGGTACTCGACTTTGTTGGTCAGACCCACCGCCGCTATCGCCTTGATATGCGTTTTGCCGCACTGCTGATGCGCCAGCGTCAGCGGATCGACCGCGAGATTGAAAACGACTTTCCCAACCTGCCGCCCGGGTGCAACATCCAGCTCGAACGGGTTGCACGGCAGCGGATCCTGGCCAAGGTCAAAGCGGTGCTTGCCGATCTAAAGCACTTCATCCCCGAGACCATCCGGACTTGGTCGCAGGAGAGCGACCGCCCCCTTACCTTTGGCCATTTCATCACCGCTACGGGGTTATCGCCCATTGACGTGCTGCGCCGTCGCAGCTGGAGCGAGTGGAAGGCGATGGCCATGCAGCAATCGCTGCCAAGCGATCCCGATATCGATCTCCTGCGCAAGGCGCTGCCGCGCATCGCGCTGCGCAGCGATCCCGATCTGCTGCGGCAGTTCTCAGGTGGCAATGCGATCGATGGGGTTGAAGATAGCCGCGAAGCGGTAGCGATGCACTACCTGCGCTGGGGCAAGAAGGGTGAGTCCCTGGGTATGAACCAGATAGCTGAATCGAGTGCCCGCTGGCAGGCAAACGCATCCATCGCGGCCGATGCTGCCGAGATCGCCGAATGGCGCTTGCACCATCCAACGACCCCCATACGTGACATTGCGTTGCCGTTCCCTTGTTTTCTCAAACTCCATGCCGAGTATGGCTCTACCGAGATCAAGGCAGCGCTGGGGCTGGCGACATTGACGAGCGCGGGCCCGACCGGGCAGGGGGTGATCCATGCCGCCAAACACAAGTGCTATGTCCATCTGGTGACTTTCCGCAAGGATGAGCGCGCCTTCTCACCCACTACTCGCTACCGTGACTATCCCATCAGTGCCACTCGACTGCATTGGGAGAGCCAATCAACCACCAACCAGGCCTCACCGACCGGACAGAACTACCTCCACTTCAAGGAACGCGGCTACACCGTCCTCTTCTTCGCCCGTATCGAACGACAGATTGCCGGTGAAACGGCACCTTTTATCTATCTGGGGCCAGCGGAAACCCTGCTTAGCGCCGAAGGTGATCGGCCAATCCGTATGGTTTGGGAATTGAAGTATCCCGTGCCGGCAGGGGTTTTGGAGGAGGCGATGCCGGCGAGTTGATTTTTTGCGAATCTCAGCGCCTGGCGATAGTTCGGTCGTTGCGGATGCATTTCGCTCTGTCGTGGCATTGTGAATTTGGCCACCAAATAGCAGACACTTTTGATGGGTGAACAGCTATTAGGTCGGTATATGACGAAGCGAACACGTTTCCGTTTTTCGCCGGAATTCCGATTGGAAGGAGCGCAGCTGGTTGTCGTTCAGGGCTACACTGTTTGAAGAATAGGCTGAAGCGGTGAATGTCGGCAAATCGACAATGGGCAAATGGGCCAGGCGGCTGCGCCAAGAGCGCCAGGCTGGCACCCTGAACATAAAGGGCTATACGTTGGTACCGGTGCTTTCAACAAAGATGCTCACTATAAGGCGGGGTGCGTAAAAATCCTGTTGAAGCCGATGAGACTCGATGAGCTCATCCAGGCGTCGAGCAGCTGGATATGGGGCTCAAGCAGATGGTGCCTCTAAAGAGGCTGCCACATTGGCCGATTTGACGGTTTGAGAAGAGATCGATGCGATAGGCGCGAGCAAGGATGGCGGACCTGATTCCTTCATATAGCAGTTGTGCGAGCCGGATGCAGTCCGGGGAGCGTCGATTTGCTCAGCGTTTGGGTTCTCATTTAGAGGACGACTATCTTTGTTGGTATGAAATCCCGGTCGGGAAACGACAGCGGTATTCGGATTTTATTGTTCTTCACGCTGGTCGTGGTTTGTTGTTGCTCGAGGTAAAAGACTGGAAGCTCGATACCATACAAAGCGTCGACAAAGTCTCAGCAACGATATTCACCTCGAATGGGCTGAAAACCGTTAGCAATCCGATTGAGCAGGTACGGCAGTGCGCTTACCAGTTGGTCAATCGGCTACAAAAAGACGCCCAGCTATGCCACCAGTCAGGGCGATACCAAGGAAACTTGGTGTTTCCTTATGGTTTTGGGGTAGTGCTGAGCAATATCACGCGCAAACAGTTCATCTCGACGAATCTGGGTGAGGTCATTCCAGAGCACCAAACGATCTGCAAAGATGAAATGATCGAAAGTGTAGATCCGGAATCGTTTCAAGAGCGTCTTTGGAACATGTTTAACTTCCAGTTTTCGACACCATTGAGCCTTCCCCAGGTCGACCGCATTCGCTGGCATTTGTTCCCAGAGGTGCGAGTCAACCCATCGGGCGGTGATTTGTTTGCTGGCGGCGAGGCACAGGAAGGTGAGTCCGACCTCGAGGTTGTCGTTCCCGACATCATGCGCGTGATGGATAAGCAGCAGGAGCTGCTAGCGAAAAGCCTGGGCGAGGGGCACCGCGTCATTCATGGGGTGGCTGGGTCTGGCAAGACATTGATCCTGGGTTATCGTTGTCTGTATCTGGCGAAACTCCTCAACAAGCCTATCCTCGTACTTTGCTACAACATCACATTGGCAGCCAAACTTAGGGAACTAATTGCAGACAAAGGCATTGCCGATAAGGTCAATGTCTACCATTTCCATGATTGGTGTGGCGAGCAGCTTCGTGCGTACCACGTGGGCAAGCCGAAGGTTGGCAAAAACTATTTCGATCACCTCGTGGAAACGGTGATTGCTGCTGTGGAGCAGGGCGTAATACCTAAGGGCCAGTATGGCGCGGTGATGATCGATGAGGGTCATGACTTCGAGCCAGATTGGCTGAAGTTGGTCGTTGGTATGGTCGATCCCGACACCGATTCATTGCTGTTGCTATATGACGATGCTCAGTCTATCTACAGCAAGAAGTCTCAACTCGACTTCAGCCTATCGAGTGTTGGCGTTCAGGCCAGAGGCAGGACTTCGGTGCTGAAGATGAACTATCGCAATACCGATGAAATTCTGTGGTTTGCGTATCGGTTTGCGACACACTACCTCAAGGCAGACGACAAAGACGAGGATCATGTACCCCTGATTCAACCAGAATCAGCCGGTCGCCATGGTCCACCCCCAGTGGTGAAGCTTTTCGATAGCTTCGAGCAGGAAACGCGTTACGTTGCCCATTTGTTCAGGCGGCTTCATGACGAGAAGCAGGTGCTTTGGGGCGATATGTGCGTCTCGTATCGCAGCAACTGGATGGGAGAAAAGCTCAAGGCGGCACTTAAGGCCGAGAGTATTCCAATACAGTGGTTGGGTACATCGAAATCAAAGAAGCAATTCAAACCATCGCAGCAGGCCGTCAAATTGATGACCATGCACAGCAGTAAAGGGCTCGAGTTTCCCGTGATGGCTGTTGCTGGCGTAGGTTATATGCCTGTGCAATCAGCAGATGAGGCCGCCGAGGCCAAGTTGCTCTACGTGGCGTTGACGCGTTCTACCGAAAAGCTCCTTGTCACCGGTCACCAGGAAACGCAGTTCATTGCGGAGCTTCAGGCAGTGGGTAAAGTGGAAGAAGGCGTCAATTAAGGAATTGGCGTCGCGGGAATTGCGGGAACCCGCACCTTTTTCTTTTGCCCTCTGACTGGCCATTGCCGCGACCGGCATGGCATTCAAATTCGGTTGACCAGCAGGATCATCTCCGAGGGCCCTGCATCCCGGATTTCAATGTAGTGGATGCCGCTGCGGTCTTTGTGAACGATCCGGCGATTGTCCGGCTTGTTGCTGCCGTTATAGCCGTCATTGCCGGCCGCCTCTGTGCTCGCGATGATGGTCAAGTTGCTGCCCTCGGGGTTGAGAGATGCATCGACCAGGATGTTTGCCCCGCGTACCTCGGTTCCATGTGGGTTCAATACGACGATGACCTCCTCGTCGTGCAGAATCCGTGACCAGGCGATGATTTCACCGCCCGCATAAACCGCGAAAGGTCTTCCCAGAAAAGCGATGGGGCGCAGGTACTGCCTGCCGAAGCGCAGTGCGGGAAACGTGGATCTGGCATGGGCAAGACACTGAATGCGCCGGTATGCCGGGCTCGAGGTGTCGAAACAGTGATGCCCCACGGTACCGGAGGGTCCGAAGCCGGGGAGTTCGGTGTCGAATCGGTCGATTGAATCGGGGAGGCCGTCGCGACCGCTTTTCAGTGGATGGTCGGCGCCGAAAAGGGTTTCGCGCAGATAGCGGTCATTGCTGCCAAAGCCGGCGAGCCAGACTCTTTCGGCCGGCTCGGGCCCGCCCAGGCTTTGTTCTGTGCCGTAGTAGATGCACGGGATGCCCAGACTGCACAGCTGTATACCGACGCCGGCAGCGACCTGGTGGTGGCTCGCGGACGTTGCTGAGAAGCGCAGTTTTTCGCCGAAGACATGGTCATGGTCGTCGAGAATGGATACATGTTTTTCGCCGATTGCACGATGCGAGCCCATCACCGCATTGCCGGGGTCAAAGCCGGAAAAGTAGTTGTCGGGATGCGCCAGGCCTTTGGCGACCTGGTTGATGTTCATGCGCATCTCGCCAATATCGAGGGCCGCGTTGAGGTTTCTGCCGATCACATCCAGGTAGCGGTCCTGGCCATAATCCCCCCCGGCGATCTCCCCCACCAGCAGGAAATCATCTTTGCCGATGTTCTGCGCAAACTCTTTTATTGAACCGCAGAAGTTTCTCGCCTGCTCGAAAGAGACGTGTTTGAGGGTGTCGATCCTGAATCCGTCGCAATCGCTGAGTGCAATCCAGTACTGGTAGCAGGCCGCCAGTTCTGACAGCAGGCCCGGGTGATCCAGGTAGAAATCCTTGAGGGTGAGAAAATCGGTGCGTTTGTGTTCAGCCTGCGCTTGATTGATGCTGCCGCCCCCGAGGTTGCCGCTACCCGCACGCGTGTACTTGTCCGGATCCTGCAATTCCCGCGGCCAAACGCCGTCTTCCGAAGATTGGATGCCGTCGACATCCTGACCGGAATCTCCCCGCCAGGCGCCGAACGGGTAGCGGCCGGGTGTGTAGTCTGGCTGGTACTTGCCGCCGGGTGTCACTGCCGGATAGGTCCAGTTCTCGCCGGAGTGATTGAAAATGATGTCAAGGATAACGCGCAGGCCCCTGTCGTGCGCCTGTCTCACCAGTTCGACCAGATCCTGACGCGTTCCGACACGTGGATCCACGTCGAGGAAGTCCTGGATGCCGTAGCCATGGAAGCTGTCGAGGTGCCCGCGTTGCTTGAACACGGGACTTAGCCAGATGGTGGTCACGCCCAGTTGCTTCAGGTAATCCAGTTTCGAGATCACGCCCTGCAGGTTGCCACCCTGCCAGCGCTCGCCGCCTGACCGTGACCAGTCGTCCCAGCGCCATGGCACCGGCCTCGCCGCGGCAAGATTTTCGCGATTCAGCTTGGGGCGGAGATGTTCCCCGTTGTCGCTGAATCGATCGACCAGCAGGAAATACAGCACCTCGTTGCGCCAGTCGGTCGGTGAAGGGTAATAGGCCTCCCTGCGGGGCAGGTCGACGGCATTGATTTCTGCGGGTCGTTGTACGTTCAGGGTGTCTTCAATGAATGGCATGGTCATCTCCTTTTGACGGATGTCTGGTGAAGCTAACGGATCATGATGAAAATGGGTATGTCGCCTTCAACCCACCGCGAACTGTGATGACGCCACCCCCGGCGCCCATCCACCTGCGCCAAACGAAAAAAACCGATTGGGGGATGACCTTGACGACGTGGCCCAGAGCTGGCCGAGATAATTCTGCTGACTCGTATCCCCGGCCCTCCTTGGCAGATACTAGCCTCCTGAGAATCATTCGGGAATCCTCGCTATGTTGAGTAGCAGCGCTGATATCCGAAGCGGGCGCGACCCGCGATCACCGGTCCCATGCCGCAGTTTGCACTCGCGCGATCCGCGCAGCTTGCGGCGGCGTTACACTTCGATATCACGATCTTCGGCGAGCGGATACAAACAATGGTGCACATCTTGTGCGTGGGGATTGCCACGCGGGATATCATCAATACGGTCAAGGAATACCCGGCCGAAGACACCGAGGTGCGTGCGCTGAACCAGTCGGAACGGCTGGGCGGCAATGCGGCGAATACCGCAACGGTGCTGGCGCAGCTCGGTGATCGCGTATCCTGGGTGGGCAACCTGGCACAGCCGGCAGAGCTCGCTGATCGCACCTTCGAGCGCCACGGGGTGAATGCGTCGAAGGCGATACGCATCCCGGGCACCGTGATGCCGACGTCCTACATTCTGCTCAGCGAGGCCAGCGGTTCGCGCAGTATCGTGCATTTCCGTGGCATGCCGGAATACCGCGCCGCGGATTTCCGCGACCTCGACCTCAGCGGCTTCGACTGGGTGCATTTTGAGGGTCGTGCGATTGATCAACTGGCCGGGATGCTGGCTTATGCGAAGGGCATAGAGGGTCTGCGGGTGTCGCTCGAGGCAGAAAAGCCAAGGGATGGGATCGAGGCGCTGTTCGAGAAAGCGGACCTGCTGTTGTTCTCGCGCGATTATGCGCGGGCGCGGGGTTTCGCCGATGCAGCTGCGTTGCTCCACAGCCTGCCAAGGGGTGTGGTTGCGACCTGTACCTGGGGCGCCCAGGGGGCGTGGGCAGTCGATGGCGATGGGCTGACAGGGCATGTGCCGGCGACGGCCTTGGACGCGGTGGTGGATACGCTTGGTGCCGGTGACGTATTCAACGCCGGGATGATCCACGCGATGAGTGGCGGGCGATCGATGATGCAGGCATTGGCAGAGGCCGTTGCGTTGGCCTCGTCGCAATGCTCCCGCGAGGGGCTGGTGTTGTCGCGGTGACGGCAGCGGCGATGCGCCGCTCTCTTTCCGCCTGCGCTTTCTTCATCCGGCAGGTGTCAGCAATTCGCGGTGAGGCATCGGAGAGCAAGTGAGACGCCGGCCCCGGATGCGCCCGTCGGTGTTCGATGCTTCCGATAGAATGGAGAAAATTCACCGATTGGCCTGCCTGAATGAAGACGTCATTGACACATCCCTTGCGTGTGGACTGGATGGAAGCACCAGCGTGTTCCGGTGAAATAGGCCTTACGATCTGCCCCGGCAAAAAGCAGCAACATGCGATGACGGGCCCGTGGGACCGGGATCTTGACGCAGACCTTGATGCGCTTTCCCGCAGCAATGTGGCAACACTGGTGACGCTGATGGAAGAAGACGAAATGAGTGGGGTTGGTGTGTCGATGGGCAATTTGCGCGAGGCCGCGAAGCAGCGGGATATCCAATGGCATTGGATGCCGATTCGTGACGTGTCTATCCCCGACCGTGCCTTCGAAGACGCCTGGCGATCACTGGGGCCGGCGTTGCGAAAACAGCTCAGGTCGGGCTCTCGCATCGTAGTGCATTGCCGCGGGGGTTTGGGGCGTTCGGGAACGGTGGCGGCCAGGTTGTTGGTTGAAATGGGAATGGATCACGCGTCGGCGATAAAGAGCGTGCGTGCGGCGCGACCGGGCGCGATAGAAACGCGGCAGCAAGAAGGCTATGTGCGTCAATGCCAACAGGTAGATCTTTGAACATCCGGTCGCGGCGCGCGGGATGCCTCTTCGGCGGGGCGATCGGCGATGCATTTGGGTATGCGATCGAGTTCAGTTCGTGGTCAACGATAAAGAGGAAATATGGACCGCGGGGTCTCGTTGATCCGGTGATGCACGATGGCCGGTTGATTGTCTCTGACGATACCCAGATGACACTTTTCACCCTCGAGGGCCTGCTGGATTGCGAGGCGGAGGAGGGCGTCACCGTCATAGTCGAACGCATACGCGGTGCCTATCTCGACTGGCTCTCCACGCAGACCGGCAATCCCGACCGTGGGCCACATACCGGTAGGCTTTGGCAGCAAGCTGTTCTCCAGGTGCCGAGGGCGCCCGGTAATTGTTGTCTGACAAGCCTGCAGGCGGGCGGCAAAGGCTCGCCTGAGCAACCGATCAACGACAACAAGGGATGTGGTGGCGTGATGCGCGTCGCGCCGCTGGGGATCTATCCGCACAACGGTAACCCGCGTCGCGCCTTTGAACTGGCCATGCGGGCCGCGGCGATAACCCATACCCATCCTTCGGGGTATCTGTCGGCCGGCATGCTGGCTGCGGCACTGTCTTACGTGATGGACGGCGAAAGCCTGCTTGCCGCTGTAGAGCGTTCTCTCGAAACCCTGTCTGCATACGCTGGGCACAGCGAAACACTTCGTGCGGTGCAACAGGCACTGGCGTTGGCATCCTCCGACGAGATCGATGCGCTATCGGCCATTGAATCGCTTGGTGAAGGCTGGGTCGGCGAAGAGGCGTTGGCGATCGGAATTTACGCGACCCTGAAAGCGGATTCTTATCCCGACGTTATTCGCATTGCAGCAAACCATGGCGGTGATTCGGATTCCACGGCCTCGATTGCGGGCCAACTGTACGGCGCGCACGCAGGGGTTGAGATGATTCCTGCCGCATGGATCGAGGCGCTGGATGTTGGACCCATATTGACCGGCCTGCTTGCTGACATGGATTGAGAGGGCGGTTACTGCCGTTGGCACGCGCCCGTGCCGGTCTTCCATTCGCGATGGTTACCCTACGATGCGTCCGTTTATTTACACGTTCGGTAACCGAGCAAAATAATCAGAAAATACAAGACTCGGATTATTTCCACGGATACGATTTTGCCGCTGAACATGCAAGGTAATCCAAACGGCGAACAATAAAATCCCGGAGACGGACAATGAACAGCGAATCCTTTTCCTTCGGTGCATGCCGAACTCGCCGGGCAGCAGGTTGCGCAAGGTGCGGTCTGACCCAATCGGTTTTGCGGCATGCCTCGGAAGGGTCAGGTCTCAGGTAGTATTCCGATGACTTCCAGCATGGTGCGATGAACTTTGCTCCATGCGCCCGGTTCAAGGACGTCCACATCCAACCGGTGAAGCTGGCCCGTCCGCTGCGCATCACTGAGATGTTTGGACAGATCCATCCCCTCGGCTTTCAGCGAGAAAAGGATCGTCGCGGGTATCGCTGCAGCCACTTGGGCTGCAATCTCAGGCGGACCGACCATCAGAACGCCGCGCTCGGCGCTGGCCATGGCGGCCTCGAAATCTTTCAACATGACGCCGATGAAGCTCGCGCGATACTCAATATGCGCGAGTACCTTTTCTTCTGCTTTTGCCATGTGAAACTGTGTCGCAGAGACCTGGCGATATTCGGCGTCGTTCAAGGGTCGCCCAGTGGTAAACCAGATGGGGCGCACAAAACCGTCTTTCGTCAGTATGTGCCGCGGCGCGTCATCGGCACCCGTCCACACGCTACCGGTAATGTAGACGACTTTCTTGTTGCCTTGTATTTGCATGGATAACCCTGTGTGGCTGCGGTGAAATTCATCGACATTCTGTTTGCTGCGGAGACCCGTGAAGGTCGGCATCACCCAAAGTTGTCGAGTGACCTTTGGAGTCAATCTTTCAGACGATGATAGCCCAGAAGAATCGAAGGGGGCAGTTTCGATTGACCTGCACCGATTGCTTCGGGAGGCAACTCTGGAGACCGCTCCGCGTCGTCGGCAGGCGCGATGACCGTTCCGTGCCAATAGCCGATTGACGCGCCGCAACAACGACGAAGCCGCCTCGATGGGTGGCTTTTTTCCCTTGATCGGCCATGACCTGCCGGTCGCCGGGTGCCTGCCGACCGGCAGCTGCTATGCGCCAGGCAGCCATTCTTCGCTAACGTCTGACGGATGAGGCGTCGGCCGGTTACCTGTCGCATGGTTCCGTAGCCTCGGGTCGTCAGGCACCAATAGCCAGTCAAACAACAACCCCATGTGCTTCTGCCAATCTACTGAGGGGGACATTGAAGTCCCTGACTCTCTAAAGTCCTTCACTCGCTTGTCGCTATCCCACTTGATGCGCGGGTTAGTGGCCGAGTTCTTTGCAGCCACATCCTGCTGGTTCACAAAACGACCGGGAATCGAACATGAAACTAATTTTCGCGGTGGCCACCTTTGCGATCCTATGCACAGGTACTGTTGCAACTGCCGGACCGGCGGCCGTCACGGTGGTCAAGACCGCCGATGCACCGGCAATCGACGGCGTGGCGGACCCGGCGTGGTCCAGCGCGCCCAAGACGATGGTCGTTGTCCAACCTATTCCCGCGGCCCTGGTGCAATCGAACAAGGCCCACCAGAAAAGCAAATATGCCAGGACATGGGCGAAGGACGGTAATACGAAGGTGACGGAAGTGAGCCTGCAGGCGATGCGCACCGAAACCCACATCTATTTCCTCGCCTCCTGGGCGGACGAGAGCAAGGATGACCAACATAAACCCTGGAAATGGGAAGGGGGCGAGAAGGACGGCTCCTACATCAAGGGCCCGGAGCGCGAAGACCGCCTGGCTATGAGCTTCCCGATCAGTGGTGAATTCAGCAACAACAAGCTGTCCCACGTCGACATGGTCCAGGACATGTGGCACTGGAAGGCGGCCAGAACCAATCCGGCTGGGCTGGCACATGACAAGCGCCACGTGGTTTCCACCACTGAGCCCACGGGTAAGTTCAGCACGCACTATGACGCCAATGGCAACAAGGTGTATGTGGCACGTCCGTCCGACCCGGGCGGCTCCCCATACAGTAGCAACAAAATCGATCCCTTCGTTTTTCAAGGGGCGTCACTGCCTCAGTATCTGCTAGCCATGCCTGAAGGTGAGGACGCCAGGGATATTTCTGCCAAGGGTGAATGGAAAGACGGGCGCTGGACGCTTGAGTTCGCGCGCAAGCTCGACACCGGGCACGCCAAGAGTGACACGGTATTCGACCCGGCATCCGGCTCGAAAATGGCATTGGCGGTATTCGACCATTCGGGCGATCACTTCCATGCGGTGTCTGACGTTATCGACGTCGGTTTCGAGTAAGGGGACATACCCGTGACCCGCAAGAGCCTTGCCTTCAATATCAACGTCGGCTATTTCAGCCAGATTCTGGTCTTGCTGGTGCTGGGCAGCGTTGCGGTCATCGGGGTCAACCAACTTTCAGCGAGCCTGCAGGAACTGTCTGACAGCAGTACCTCGGCACAGAGCGACATATCCCGCACCATTGAGAATTTTGATGGCGTGCGGCAAGCGATGAAGTCGCTTGAAGAGTCGCAGGCGGGATTCGAAAAGATCTCGCAGATGCAGGAAACCCTGGCCGAGAGCAGTCAGGCCACAGCCGAGATTGGCAAGGGCCTGGGGCTGATGAAACAGTCTGCTGACCAACAGATGGAGACCCTCGGGTCCATCAGCTCTGGTACGCAGCTTATTGCCAAGGACATCGAAAGCAGCCTTCATCTCGTACAGCAGGGCACCCGCGCTGCAGAGGAAATCAATCGGCGCGTACTCAGTTCCTATATCTCTTTCTACGACTATCTGAACGAATACACGACGAACGTAGACAGCGCCCTGGAAGATATCGCCGCGATCTCGACCAAACTGGGTGAGATTGGCGATCTGATCCCAGAGGCCGGTGGTAGCGAAGCGGTACACGAGGCCATCGGGGCGGTAAGCAAGAACCTTCGCCGCTACCGTTACTACATGGCGGAATTGGGTGAAACCACCAGCGTTACCCAGATCAATGAGCTGAAGATCACGCTCATGGAGTATGGCCAGAAAATAACCGAAGCGGCCGAATCCCTGCGTGACGCCGTTTGGGAGTATACGGAAGGTAAGACGGCGGAGACGCTCACCCTTTCGGGCAACATCGCCGGCAGTGCCGCGTCCGCACTGGAAAAAGGCCAGGCCAATAGGGAATTGGTCAACCAGTCCGTTCAGCTGGCCCTGGAATCCAGTGCCAAAATCAGTGACATCAATGAACAGCTCACCCAGGCGATAGGAGCGGCCAGCAAAGGGCTGTCAGCCGTTCCCACGGCGGTGGAGCGAGTGAGTCATGCCGTAGCCGGTCTCGGCAAGGTCACCGATGCGCTCGATCAGTCGACCCGAGTCGCCGATCGATCTCGTGATCGCTCACACAGCATGTCCTTGCTCGTCATCGCCGTAGGTGTGTTCGCCGCGGTTCTCGGTGTGGCCATTGCATTCTGGATCAACAGGAGGCTGATACGCCCCCTGGGGCTGTTCACTCAGGGCCTGCATCAAGTCGCGCAGCGGGACCTGACCGTACAGGTCAGCAGCAAAGGGACATCCGGGGAACTCAAGGCGCTCATTGAGGGAAACAATCAGCTGATAAGGGATCTTCGACAGAGCATCAATTCGATGAGGCAGCTGGCCGGGGAGGTTTTGGGTAACGCCCAGCGACTCGGTGGAATTACGGAGAATGTTTCGGGTGCCTTGAACGAACAGTCAGAACGTACCGCTACGATGGCTGTCTCCATGGAAGAACTCCAGTCCTCGGTTGGTAGCGTGTCGGATAATGCCAAACAGGCCTCCCTTGCAGCCAGGGGCGGCGATGAGGAGGCGAAGAAGGGCCGCGATTTGATTGACCGTACCATCACTGCCATCAGCAACCTGGCCCAACAGATTGGTGACGTGGTGGGCTCGATGGGTGCGTTGAACAAGGATAGTGAAAACATCACTTCCATTCTGGATGTGATCCGTGATGTCGCTGAACAGACCAACCTACTTGCATTGAATGCCTCCATTGAGGCTGCTCGCGCAGGTGAGCATGGGCGTGGCTTTGCTGTCGTGGCAGACGAGGTACGCAATTTGGCCCACCGGACCAACGAGGCATCCGTCAATATCCAAGACCTCATCCAGGGACTGCAAAAGCGTTCATCCGAAGTTACTCAGGTCGTGGATAACGGCGCCCGGTTGCTGGAGTTGACCATCAACGAATCCAGGTTGGCGGGCGGGGCCTTCGAGCAGGTGGCCGAGTCCATCTCACAGATCAATGAGATGAACCTCACCATTGCCAGCGCCCTGGAGCAGCAAAGTCATACGACCGGCGATGTCACTGAACACATCGCCGGTATAAATGAACTGTCTGAACGCAATGCCGAGGGCGCCCGAACCAGCGCGCAGGCGAGTGAGGAACTCGCGCAAGCCGCTGAAGAACTGGAAAAGATGGTCGGCCAGTATCGCGTGTAGGGGATTCGATCGGTTGAATTCACACTCGTGTCGGGACATTCGCCCACACCGCAGTGAACAGCAAAAGACCACCCCGGGAATCGAAGCCGGCAACGGTCCTGCTGTGTTGATTCCCGACTATTGCGCCGCACCAAACGAACGTCGGCTTTCAGATGCCTGGGTGGCGAACCTCCCGATTCAACTTCGCTGCCGCCTGCATAGGTTGAACAGGCGCGTCGGCACGACGATGACCATCGAGGTGATCGGGAAGCAGCACTTGGCGCGCTCACCTTTGATTCGGATGTCGCGGGGCAACTTGCCGAAACAGTTCAGTGTGCCCGGTAACTGGTGGAGCACAAAGTCAGTCACCACGCGCATCACGCCCAGCAGGGTCAGCCAGCGCCGCATCCGGAACAATCTCCTTGCCGCGGTAGAAAACGCCATCCAGATCAAACAGAATCGCCATAAGGTATCCAGCATAGAACAGACCCGAAGGCACAGGACCGATTGGTATGGCGTTCATGCCAGGCGGCCTGTGCAGGATACAGCCGCGAACCCATCACGAGGAGAAGAGGATGAACTGGAAGACCGCGCATCGCTCGTTTTACTACCAGGGGGCGCCCGAACCGGACGACCTCCACCTGCCCCCGGGTGAAACCGCGCTGCTGTGCATCGACGTACAGAACTATGGCTTGGCCCCGAAGGCCGATCCGGCCGAGCAGGCACGTTGGGAGCCGTTCCGCACACGCATGCGGGACACGGTGATACCACGACTGCGCAACCTGCAGGACAGCTTCCGGCGCGCCGGTCTCGATGTCATTCATGCGCGCATCGCCTGTCTGCTCGAAGACGGCCGCGACCGCTCTCTGAGCCAGAAGATGCCTGGCTGGAACAACCTGCTGATGCCGAAGGGTAGCGAGGAGTCGCAGATCACTGGACGAGGTCGCACCATTGCCCGGCGAGATCGTCGTTACCAAGACTACCGACAGCGCCCTGACCGGCACCAATCTGCGCCTCGTACTGAGCAATATGGGCATACGCCACGTCGTGGTCACAGGTATCTATACCGACCAGTGCGTGTCTTCGACCGTGCGCAGCCTTGCCGACGAAAGTTTCGACGTTGTCGTCGTCGAGGATTGCTGTGCCGCCGGCACCGACGAACTGCACCAGCGTGAACTGGAGATCATCAACATGATCTACTGCCACGTGCTCAGCAGCAGCGAATTGAAAACCGTTATGGGTCTCGACTGAGCCCTCCGGGAACAACCGCTGTGCCAGCCGAACGATTTGGCCGATGTGCTGCATCGATCGGTTGAAGCCACCGTTGGTTACCGGTTTTAGACCGTGAAAGCCCGTCGAATGGCCACTTTTCGGTTTCACGGCCGGCAGCAAGCAACACGGACGAAAAATGCGCCGGCGATAGTTTCGGCAAACGTATCGCGTAGCGTCGTAATATGTTCCCGATGACGTTCCGAGGCGTTACCGGTAGCATCGCATGGAGTCCGCTAGTGGCTGAGCGTTACAGAACTTTTCGCTTGGCCCACTAGCTCGCTAATGGCGGGTGATGGCCGGTTGCACGCGTTCAGCTGAACGCCTGGAAGCGGCCGTCGATGCCTTGGCGACACAATAAAGCTCCCGTCAATGACCAGGGAGCCTCACATTGACACCAATCAATCTCACGAACCCGGGAACAAAGGCAAGCTGGTCGGCCAAAAGCCACCGCTCAAGCCCAAGGATATCTGGGCCATTCGAATCCACCTCCAACACGCGCACCAGGTCCGTGATCTGGCCATGTTCGATCGGACAATCGACAGCAAGCTGCGCGGCTGCGACTCAGTGAACCTGCGGGTTCGGGACCTAATGCATGCCGATCAAATCCTGCCCCGAACAATGGTCGTGCAGAGAAAGACACAACGGCCGGTGCAGTTCGAGCTGACAGAACCGAACAGATCCGCCGTTGCGGCATGGATCGAAATGGCGAATTGGAAGATGGAGCACTATCTGTTTCCTACCGTGGATAAACACTCGGTATAATCGCTAATGTCGTCACAGCTTGTTCGAGGAAATGGTTCCGACAAACCCCACATCGCCTGACTGGCCGATCTTGATCATCGCAGGCTGGTTGGCGACGGCCTCTGTTCAGGCGTTCCAGCCATTGTTTGATGTGCACCTGCACTACAACGCCGAGGATGCGGCGCGTTATGCGCCGGAGGCCATCATTACTCAGCTGCAAGGCAATGGTATCCTGGCCGCGACCGTGACCAGTCGACCGCCGGAGCAGGTGCTGCAGCTGCACGCGCGAGCACCCACATTGATCCTGCCGATGCTCGGGGTTTACCGCACCCCGACCGAAAAGGCGACCTGGATGCATGACATTGGCCTGCCCGAACGCGTCGAGCGGGCGCTTGCTCGGGGTCCCTGGCGGGCTGTCGGCGAGTTGCATCTGTTCGCCGAAGACCGCCGCCGTCCAGTATTCTTGCGGATCGCCCAAATGGCGACCTCACGGGGTCTGCCGCTGCAGCTACATTGCGATCCGGCGGTAATCGACGCGCTTTTCGAGCAGGTGCCAGGGGCGACAGTAATCTGGGCGCATGCCGGGGCTTATCCATATCCAGCCTTGCTCCATGACTACCTGCAGCGCTATCCCGGTCTGTACATCGACCTTTCGGTCCGTGACCAGCGCGTTGCTCCAAACGGGGAGATCGATCCTGAGTGGGAGTTGCTTTTGATGGAATTTTCGGAGCGCTTCATGGTTGGCGTCGACACCTACCAGACGGACCGTTGGCGGAGCTTTTCCGAGGTCGTCAGTCAAATCCGAAACTGGCTCGATCAGCTGCCCGACGACGTATCAGACTCGATATCGTACGGTAATGCTGCGCGCCTGTTCGAGCTGAGCGTCAACGACTGATTTCGGCTGACATTTGATCCGTGTCGTGGAACCGTTTTCGGCTGCTTTATGTTGAGGTTTGTCACCGGGCACAAGTCCCGCATTGCAGCCATTCGGCGAACATCCATTGATTCAATGGCGGCTTTCGGAAAAATCAGGGTGCCGCCGGAGTCGGCCATGACCTGACGGTCATCCAGTGTTCGGCGAGCGGCAGCTTGTTTGCGCAAAGCAGTCCAAAATTCTTCAAGCCGGTACCTCTGCATTTATGCGCTCGGCCACCACTTCTGGGCTAACAGGGAGATAGCCGTTTTTCGAAAACAGAGCGGACAGCACAAGTGACACATTGCAACCAGAGAATCTGGACAACCCCTTGAGCCACCGCCCCAGGAAAAGGTTCGGCCAGAAGTGTTGCCCGGCGTTGTTTTTCTGCGGATCGCGCGGAGTTAGAGAGCTGTAAATAAGAGCCGTCGACGATTCCGCCGGCAGTGTCGAATGCCAATTTGGCATACGGTCAGATGCGCATACTCTGATCGCAGATACTCCTCGTTCAATCGCAGCAACGAATGCTGCAGACACACTGCGATGTGTGTTGGTATCTGGAAGAAAAAGCAAAGGGCGCGATGCATGACACATCGGCCCACTAGCAGCGCCAATTTGGCGTCCGCCTGGCGACAGCGATTACTCCATCACGGTCGTAGCCGATTCGATCAGTTCGTAGGGCACATCGATACCCGATGCCTCAGCCATCTTCAGGTTGATCACCACTTGGCCGTCCTTGTTACGGGTGATCGGAATATCGGCCGGTGAGGTGCCGCCTAGAATCTTCAGTGCAGAACCGGCGGCCCAAGAACCCTGTTCTTCGGCAACTTTCAGGTACCCAATCAACGCCAATGGCATCGGACCTGTCTGCGTCGCGCCGCTCGGGACTTTGGCGTGTTCAAGTGCGAATGTCTCGGCTGCGTTGGCATCGAAGTCGTTTATGCCTACGGTATTGCCGATTATGAGGATATCGACCTTGTCTTGCATCGCCTGGTATTTTGCCTTCCAATCGGCAAAGTCCGCGGCATAGGCCGGTTCGACAGTCAGGCCAAGTTTGCTCTTGTAGTTGTCAACCTCCTTTTGACTGGTCAGGGTGTCGTCGCCGAGAAAGCCGATCCGGTCGCCCTTGGTCATACCACCTAGCAGGTCGACCAGTTCCTTTACACCGGAGACCTCGACCATGCCCGTCACGTTTTTGTACGGGTAACCATAGGTGCCGGCGTCCCAGTTCACGCCGCAGAATACGAATGGCAGGTCGGCATCCTTGTAACTTGGCTTGATCAGGTACTTCGAGGCATTATCGTCAGCTGCGATTACGACATCCGGATTAAACGATTCGATCACGCCCTTCGCCTTGGCTGCAGCCGCAACCATGAAGTCCTCATCCTTGTTTCGTTTGGTGTCCATACGAATCACTTTGAGATTGACTCCGCTGCCGCTCAGGGTCTTCTGAACACCCTCGGTAATACCGTCGCTCCACGGGTAACCGGCATGGTAGGAATCGATGAACAACACCTTCTTGCCGTCGAAGTCGCCGGCTATGGCGCTACCGGTTAGTGCCAGAGCGAGTGCCAGGGATTGAGAAACTTTGGTTGGTTTGAACATGCGTTTGCTCCTATGGGGCAGTCGTTCCTCCGCCGGTGGAACGCGCTACCGGCCGATCGATGATTTGGTGATCAGACACGGAACTGTGCGACCACGTCTTTGAGCTCGACGCTCGATTTTCTGAGGCCCTCGCTGGATTGCGAGGTCTTGGTTGAGATTGCAGCAGTCTTGTCCGTCTCGACGTGGATCGTGCTTACGCTACGTGAGATCTCCTCAGCCACTACAGACTGCTCCTGCGCCGCAGTGGCGATCTGGTGATTCATATTGGTGATGTGCTGTACAGCCTGAGTGATGGATTCCAGAGCATCACCAGCCTCCCGCGCCTGCTTGACCGTACCCTGGGTCTGGCTGTGGCTGCTGTGGATGCTCTGCGATGCCTGCTCCGCTTTGCCCTGCAGCGCCTGGATCATCTGTTCGATCTCTTGAGTCGACGTCTGAGTGCGCAGCGCTAGCGTTCGCACTTCGTCAGCGACAACCGCGAATCCGCGTCCCATCTCACCGGCACGTGCCGCCTCGATCGCCGCGTTCAGCGCCAGCAGGTTGGTCTGCTCTGCGACACCCTTGATAACATCGAGCACGGCACCGATGTTTTGACTCTGCATACGCAGCGCCTCGATGACCTGTGAGGAGTTGTCGACCTCGGCTGCGAGACCGTCGATCGCCTTGATAGTCATATCAACCACGTTGCGTCCGTTTTCCGCCTCGCTATCCACCTTCTGTGCGAACGTCGCCGCTTCGCTGGCATTGGAAGCCATCGATTGAGCGGTACTCGACATCTCTGTCACCGAGTTGGCGATCGACTCGATCTCTCTTCGCTGCTGGTCGAGACTGCTGTTCGTCTGTTGCGATGTCTCAGCCATTTCTACGGACGCGAGGGCAACCTGGTCGGTCGAGACCTTGACGCGCCGTACGACAGACTGGATCTTCTCGACAAAAAGGTTGAAGTAACGTGCGAAATCGCCAATCTCATCGTCGTTCTTGATACTCAGGCGTTTTGTCAGGTCACCCTCGCCATGAGACAGGTCCTGCAGGCTACCAACAGCCTCAAATATCGGTATCAGCAGCGCACGCACAAGCAGAAAAATACCGCCGCCGATTACCAGCGCGGCAACCAACAAGACCAGTCCGGCATAGACGCGGGCCTCGTTCGCGGCCGAAAATATCTCTTTCTCGTGGGCACTGACCAAGGCGGTCCAGGCCAGACCTTCGACCTGACGGTAGGCGCCCAGGAGTTGAAAGCCATCTTCTACATAGGCGGTCTGACCGCCCTCTGCCGAGACAGGGTCGCCAAAGATGACAGCGTTGCCGTAGCTGGCCTCCTTTGGGCGTTCAGTCTCGGAACTGAGTATGACCGTACCGTCTTGGCGTATAACTTCTCCCTTGCCGGTCTCGCCAGATCTCAGAGGTTTGACGAAATCACTCCCGAAAGCACCAAGGTCGACGGTTGCGGACAATACGCCAACGACCTTGCCTTTGAGGGTGATCGGGCTGTAGAACACGGAGACCGGTTTGCCGGAGCCTTGGTCAACGATCGCGTGTGCCGCACCGGCAGTGCCGGACTTCGCCGCAGCGTATGGCGCATGCGATGCCAGCCATTCAGCGCTGTTGGCCGCCTGCTCGTCTGACGCCGCGACCACTTTATCGCCGAAGTTGCTGACCGAAAGTGCCAGGTACATCGGGTAATCGTGCTTAATCTGGGCCAGGCGCTTGCTTGCTGCCTTACGTGCGGTCTTGCCTAGGAAACCGTCTTCCAACGCATTCACGTAGACGTTGGTCGCTGCCCAACTGGCAACCTCGAGAGTGCGACTCTGGATCCACAGTTTGGCATTACGGGCCAGCGAATCGGCGGCCTGGTTCAACTGTTTCTGCGCGGCACCTTCAATAGCCTGACGAGACTGGCTATAGACAAAGTATGTTGACGCGCCGAGGCTGACAATGGCCAATGCAACGGCTGGCACTGTCAACTTTGTAACTAAACCAAGCCGCATTGTTTTACTCCCTGATATCCAATGCAGTGCTACGCGCATTCGATAGAACAGTGTCCGCTGAAAGCAGCGAAGAACCACCTTGTAAGCAGTAGCATCGACTCAGGGGGCAGAACCTTTAACCCAAGAGTTATGGAAAAAACCCTAGCGAGATAATTTCATGATTTTTGTCGTTCACTTACCCCAGGAAATCGAGCAAAATGCAGAAACGCAAAAACGGCTTCGGTCTTCGAGCAGATCACTGCCGCTATACTCGAAGCTGACCTGCCTCAAACCTGGCTTGCAGCCGAATTCACGCAACACCCTTGCCAGAAAAAACTTCCGCTCTTGTTAAGGGTCCATCAGATGCCTGCCCAATGAACCCTCAACAATTGCAGTCGCTTGCGGATCGAATCTCCACCGGCCGCTTCGGCCGTGTGTCTTTTGCGGAAAGTTGGAGACGCTTCCCGAAGGCCGTGCCCGTCAGCCAGGGGGTTGTCATGTGCTGGATCACACCCTCGCTACGACAGCTGTGCATGCCTAACCACAACCTTTGCGATTGTTCGTTTGCGCCGGGGTATCAGGCGAACGGATCCGGCTGGGAGAGGAAATGGACCAGTTCCACCATGGCCAGGGTATCGAGCGCGCAGTAGCGCAGCAGCGCCGACCGAAGCGCTTCGCGCCTCGCTGCCGGGGTAGTCGCGGCGATAGCCTCCTCGAAGGCGACCTGGGCGGCGGTGCCGTCCTTCACGTCGCCGAGGCTGTCGTAGGAAAGCTGCGGTGCCACGGTCGGTAGCACGGCCTTGATCGAAAACGAGCCGCGCATTTCAGGGTGGTAGTAGTGCGCCCTGATCAACGGCAGGAGGTCGACGATGCGGTTGGCTGCGGCCCTCAGGGCAGGCTCAAGATCGGGGAATCGCCGCGCCAGGCCATTGATCACCTGGCGCTCGAAGGGGCTGTAGGTGAGGACGGGGCCTGCCGTGCCGAGGGCGTCGACCAGTTCTTCCGCACAGCGACGCATCGGTGCGGTACCCGAGATGTCGAGGAAGGCGACTTCGCGCTGGTCGGTCGCCGATGCCTCCACCTGGCAGGACCATTGAAACGGCAGCTGTTCGTACGGTCGGGTGTCTTCCCAGATGGGCACCACGAACTGGATGCTCTCGAAGTCGAGGTAGTAGCGCGGGTAGGGGAGTTGTTGCAGAACGACGGACAATTCGGCTGCAACGTAGGGCGTACCGGTGACCGTGGCCAGGCGTACCCGCTCGTGCAGCGGTCGGGTCAGGCGGCCCTCGGGGATGTCGCGGATATCCTCGACGCCCTCGGCGAGTAGCTGATCCACGATCCGTCCCCGGTTGGGCAGCCGGGTCACCGGGTATTCCGCTGGGGGCGGACTGCAATGAGGAAGGAACGGGCAGGCGAACGGGTCCGTGCACTGTGGGCCGACAGCAATGCTGGGCTCCGCGCCTGCCAGTGCGTCGATTCCTCCGGCGACCCAGTCGGGCACCGCCGGCACGAGAGCCTCGATCTTTTCCGTGACATCGACATGTTTCAGCAGCCCGCGATACTCGCCGTTGCCCCGATAGACGAAACCGGTATCCACATGGGCGAGGATGGTCTCAGAGACCGGGTACCCGGCCGCGCGGATCACCCAGGTCTGAACGGCACAGTCATCGAGGTGGGAAGGCTTCACTCGGGTTGAAGACTTCACCTCGGTCAATCGCCAGTGCGTGTCTGTATGTTCGAAGATATCGGCCCGGACGAGAACGCGATGCTGGCTGAATGTCGCCTCGAACAGCGGTATGTCCGGTGAGCGTGACAGGTGTTGCCTGGTCAGCGCCAGGGCGTCACCCAGAGCGACCTCGGGGCCGATCAGCCGGCCTTTGGCAAACAGTGCATGGACGGTGTCGTTGAGCCGGTTCCCCTGGTCGAAGCGACGCTGGGTGTTATTCGAGGTGACCCGCAGTTCGGGCCGCTTCACCTCGAGCCACAGGCGTTTCGGGCACTGCTTCGCGGACAATACCCGGGACTTGGAAAGCATGGTTGGCAAGCGGCTGGTCCTCTATGAGTCCTGTTCCCTGACAGACACCGATTTTAGTCTCGAGACGCATGCAGGGTCGCCCATTGGTCGATTGACTTCGGATATGTGCGGCGTAAACCAAGGGTGTGCGCCGATTTGAGCTGACAGCTTGCGGGGCGGGATACAAGTACTGCTAAAGCGGCAGCGAGTCTCCCGGTCCCGGAGCGTTGCCTGCCGAATGCCTTTCGGGCCGCACGAGGAGATAGTCGAATGCTTTCGAGAAGACAGTTTCTTATTGGTGCTGCCGGCGCCGCGGCAGGCCTGATCGTTCCAGGCTGGGTGTTGCGGGCGGAGCGCTTTATCGAGTCCGAGGGCAGGCCTTACCTGCAAAGGCCGAAACGTGTGCGGGATACATTGCACGCCATCGACTGGGGGGACGGGAACCTGCAGCTGTTTCTGGGTGACCCTCGCCAGGATCCCCCGGCACTGTCCTGGGGCGAGTATGCGGAACACTACTTCGGGATGACTTTGGATGAGTACGTGATCGAATCATTGGAGTTGAGTCTCGACGAGGCTGCGCGGCAGGGGATTACGGTAGAGGCCGAGGCGCCGGAATGGAAGGTCCTCGAGCAATGGGTCTACCACGACTCCCCGAGCGCGAGCGCCTTCAGGTACCTGGAGGGCCTGCCGCTGGGCGCCGATTTCAGTCGAACGGGCGGCATGGGGAGCATCGAATCCATCGATGGGCCGGCGCCGGGCAATGCCAGTCGAATTGTCAGCGTGCCGGACGACCTGTCACTCAGTCTCCTGCAGAGACGGCTGAATGATCTTGGTGAGGGTGTTCGGATTGTCGTGGATACGATGGCTTGAGCGATGAACAGGCTCAGGCTTTCCGCCAGGGCGCCTGGCCTTTGCCGCCGATATCCACAACCCGATCGATTGCGCCCCCGCTTTGGCGTGCGACAGTGAGATTTGACGCCACCCGGCCGAGGGCCTGTCGGATCTTCCCGCCACCGGCCGGCGCATCCTTGACCGCTGGCAGCGAGATGGACACCCTGTAGTGGTTGTCACACAGGTGCATCTATCGCCAGGAAGCGATCAGTCCTCGGCGATGAAATGAAGAGCAAAGGAGGATAGACATGCACGTGGTACTCGTCGGCGATTCAATTTTTGACAATGGCGCATACGTCAGCGGCGATCCGGTAATCGCGCAGTTACGGACCGCTCTAACCGGCGATGCAGAAGCCACGTTGCTGGCAGTCGATGGGGACGTAACTCACGACGTGCACGATCAATTGTCGCGAATGCCCGATGGCGCCTCGCATATCGTTGTGAGTGTTGGCGGGAACGATGCTCTGGGTTACTTCGGATTGCTTGAACAGCCAGCCGCCAGTTACCACGAGGTTCTCGGACACCTGCAGGAGATTCGTCTCGACTTTGCCCAACGCTATCGGGGAATGGTTTCGGCGGTCATGGCAACGGGGCGTGATTGCGCCTTCTGTACGATTCACAACAAGGTGCCGGGGTTGCCTCCAGCCGCGTATGCCGCATTGGCCCTGTTTAACGAAGTGATACTCCATGAGGTACTCGATTCGCGGTCGCCATTGATCGATTTGCGGCTAATCTGCGATGAGCCCGAGGATTACTCCTTGGTTTCGCCAATTGAGCCGTCTGAACAGGGCGGAATGAAAATCGTTCGGGCGATCAGCGCATTCCTGATGGCGCCAGAAGGTCGGAGAAATAGTGTGTTTGCTTGAACGCGGTCAGGTTGCTGCCAGACGGCACCGCCGGACCTGTCTGTTCCAGGCCGGTGAGATCGATGGGCACCCCTTCGCCGCAAGGCCCTTGCCGGGTGATCGAACGCGGCAGATGGGTGCTCATGTTGGTAGAGATCTACCTTCGGCCGTCGGTTCTCTGGGTCCTGGCAGCTCCGGAAGGTGGCGACGTGGCGCCAGTGACGGTGAGCTTCATGTCATCGTCGCACGAATGAGCTGGCGTGCTCGAAATCGGTAATTGAGAGAACACCTAGAGAACTGAAAAAGAGGGAATTTCCGAATTATAGGCTCATTCGATGAGCCACTGTCGGCGGCACACTGGGCACCTGGAAAGCAACCCGAGGTGCCCCACGATGTCCATAATTTCAGATCGGTTGATGCGGCTTGAAGCCGCAAAGGTTCAAGTCTTCAAGAATCTCGTGGTGACACCCCTGGTCGGAGACGGTCTTGCCCCCCCGCCTTACCGGCTGCTCGACGATGTACTGGAAGACGGTTGTGCACAAGTCAGCGAAGTCTCGGAGTCTGGCAGTGTCCCGGAACTGCGTTTCGTGAATAACTGCACAGCGTCCGTGCTGTTGCTCGATGGCGAAGAACTGATCGGTGCCAAGCAGAATCGCATCCTGAATCTCACCGTGCTAGTGCCTGCGAAGACTGAGATGGTGATCCCGGTTTCGTGCGTGGAGCAGGGCCGGTGGCGGGAGGGGTTCTACCCCGTCTCCACGGACGGTTTTGAACAGGCGGAAAATGCCTGATCCTCTTCGCGACTCTACGCCGCATTCTCGGGTTGTGGAATCGTTCGATGTGATGAAACGCATCGGCCCTGGCTTCGTCTCGGGTGCGGTAACGACGGTGGTTGATTCGCTCACGCTTTAGCATGCCGAAGAATCCCTCGCATGCCGCATTGTCGCCACAGTGGCCAACAGCACTCATGGAACATGAGCGTATTCCGCTGCAGGAAGCGCTGATAATCGCCACTCCGAAACTGACTGCCACCTTGCACTTGTGGCCTAAGATGACCGGGTAAGGACAATGAGGAAATTCACCCTCGGGCTTTGCCCTCCGAAAGTCCGCAGAGCTGTGACAAGCGTTTCAACGTCCAGCACCACATTCGGATCACACTTTTGCAGCGTGATTGCGCGTTTCTGGCCATTTTCCATTGAACATATTTCCTTTCTGCTCGTTCTTGTCACTTTGAAGCCAGTCAGCCCAGTGGAGACTATCGGCAGCGAATTACCACTTGCCGCCTCCGCAGTTTACTCCACCCCCAACGCCTTGAACACCGCATCCACCGGGTCCGCGTAGAACGACGTCTGGAACTTGGCGAACAGCTCCCCCGGGATGCTGGGGATGTCGCCGACGCTGGCCATCGGCAGCAGGATGCGCTTGGCGCCGGAGTCGAAGGCGACCTGCAGGCACTCGGCCAGGTTCTCCACCGGGATGACGCTGCCGCCCAGGCTCATGTCGCCGAGGACGACGAGCTGTCCCTGGAGCGGCTTCTGCATGATCCCGGAGCAGAGGGCGACGAAGCTCGGCAGGGTCATGGCCTTGGTGGGCCCGGTGTTGTGCAGCTCGACGGTGTGCAGGTGGTAGTCGTGATCGCCGGCCTTGCCAGAGCCGCTCACCCGGCTGATGTTGGCCTTGAAGTAGTCGAACGCGACCTTCACCGCCTCTTTGGCCGCGCTGTTTGATCCCAGGCCCGACACATTGAATTTGCCGTTGCCGGCCGTGGTCTGCGTCTCCAGCCGGTAGAGGCCCAGATGCCCGCTGCCGCCGGTGGCGACGGTGTGCAGCACGCCCGGATTGAGCGGACCGTCCGGGATCAGCTTGTCGCCCCCCTGCTCGGGCACGCTGACGAACGTCTCCTCCCGCGTCTCCTGGTCGATGTAGGAGAAGTGGACGTCGAAGAACTCCATGCCGCCGATCTTCTTGAGCTGCTCCTTGACCCGCCGGCGGGCCTCCAGCGCGTACTCCAGGCAGCGGCGCACCGCTTCCTTGTCGTACTCGCCATGCGGGTAGAGCAGCTTCAGCAGGCCCGAGACCGTGCGCCGCACCGCGATGGTGTCGCGCTGGTTCAGGTCGCTGCCGAGCTTGAAGTAGCGGTCGATGGCATCGGAGAAGTTCCGCTTGCGCATCTCGCGCATGAACTCGGCCAGGTAGTCGGTGATCAGCCCGTACTGGTTGGTGAAGAACTCCGGCCGCATCTTGGGGACTTCCCAGCCGGGGATGTAGGCATGGAAGCGGTCGAAGAAGGCGGAGTCGATCATGGTCTCCGGGAACGGCGCCAGCAGGTGGCTGGTCTTCACCAGGGTGTCCACCGGCTGGTTGATGTTGCCGACGAACACCATGCTGGCCGAGGCCTGGATCGCATCCCGCCCGCGGGCGAAGGAGCCCGAGGCCATGAAGTCCTTCATGATCTGCACGCCGTCCTTGTCCTTGAAGGAGATGCCCGCCACCTCGTCGAAGGCCACCACGTCCCACAGGCCCACCAGACCCACCGTGCGGCGGGCCATGTTGTAGAACAGGTTGGCCACCGTGGTCTGGCCGCCGGAGATCAGGATGCTGTTGGGGCTGATCTCCTTGTAGATGTGGCTCTTGCCGGTCCCGCGCGGCCCCAGCTCGCAGCAGTTGTAGTTGTTCTCGACGAACGGGATCATCCGCACCAGCAGGTGCCACTTGACCCGCTCGTCCAGGTTCGACGGCTCCATGCCGGTGGAGCGGCACAGCACATCGATCCACTGCTCCTCGGAGAAGGCCTTGCGTCCCTCGAACAGCCCCTCCAGGTCCATGTTGGGCATCTGGATGGGCTTGAGGTCACCGATGGTGAAGGGCGAGCCCTTCTGCCCCTCCTCGAAGTAGTAGTGCACGGTGACGATGCACCAGATCCCGCCGACCAGCAGCTTCTCGAACTGCTTGACGTAGCTCGCCGGAGATCTCGGCATCCTTGACCCCCAGGTTCGACAGCAGGGCCTCGTAGACGTCCCGGCGCTCGTTGAGCCGCACCGTCACCTTGTCGATGACCTTGTAGCTGCCGCGCTCCTTGATCTTGGACTTGACCTTCTCCGCCTCGTCCGGCCGCACGTAGTTCTCGGCCAGGATGGTCTTCACCGTCTCCATGCCGTCGCGGATGATCTCCTCGTCATTCGAGGCGCAGTACATGCCGAGCAGGTACTCCAGCACGTAGACCGGTACGTTCGCCCCTTCCTTGATCAGCTTGGTCAGGTCCTTGCGGACCACCTTGCCGGCGAAGTGGCGGTTCAGCAGCTCGTCGATGCCGCCGTCGATCGATTCAGAAGTCATTGGTAAAGGCCAGGTCGATGGTTACGTCAAAGCGCGCCTCTTCCACGCCGGTCTCGGCATCGCGCAGGATCAGCTGGAAGATCTTCTTGCTGTCGAAGTGCCGCCCCTCCAGGGTCAGGCTCACCGTCTTCTTCCACTGGTTCATGTCGGCCGAGGTGCTGTCGAAGGTCACGCGTCTCGACATTGGTCACCGGATCATCACCGTCGTAGATCCCGACCTTCAGCGTCACCGGCTTGACCCGCTCGCCGACCGGCTCGGTCTGGATCAGCTGGAAGCGGTGCCGGTTGGTGGTGACCTTGAAGTTGCTGCCGAGCACGCTGACACCGACGGTGCGCGTCTTCGTCTTGGCCGCCTTGCCGTCTTCCTTGACGTGGTGCACGCGGACGACCGGCACCACGATCTCCTGGGGCATGGCGCCGCCATGCACGAAACGCGAGCCGCCGACGAAGTGGAAGCGGTTGGCCCCCTTCGGCACCCAGAACTCCATCTCGCCGCCGGCACCGGCCGTGATCGCGGTGGAGCCGTGATAGGCCTTGTCGTTGTCGGGCAGGTTGCGGCCCAGCAGATAGCGTTTCTTCGCCAGCAGGGTGCCCGGCGGGCTTGGTGGCCAGGCTGTTCTTGTCGGTCTCGCCCGGCGGGGTCTCCTGGAACAGGAAGCCGTGGTCGGCGGTGATGAGCAGGTGGTTGCCGTTGAGGCTGTTGACGATCTTGCCGACCAGGTCGCCCAGCTCGTCGATGGCCTTGCGCACGGCGTCGAAGGTGTGGTCCTCGGTGGAGGCGCTGTCGCCGACCGCGTCGACCTGGTTGTGATAGACGTAGACCACGCGGTAGGGCTTGATGAAGGCGCGGCCCTCGTCCTTCTTCATGGCCATGAAGGCCTCCGCCTTGACCGCGACGCCCTGCACGGACTCCAGCACCTTGCTCGCGCTGCTCCAGCGAGCCGCACGGCAGGCCGTCGACCCGGATGGCGCCGCTCTCGCTGTAGTCGAGCGCCTTGTGGGGCAGCAGCGCGGCCATGCCGAGCCCGGTGTAGGAGGGCAGCACGCCGAGCTGTGCGGACAGCTCCGCGTCGAAGCGGTACTTGCCGTTGAGTTGCTCGGTGAGTTCCTGGGCGGCCTCGTAGCGGAAGGCGTCGCTGATGATCACGAAGACCCGGCGGTCCGGCCCCTTCGCCAACACGGGCGCCACTTCCCGCTCATAGAATGCCTGCTGATTGGGCACGCCGTCGATCCGCCACAGCCCGAGCAGGCCGGCCTCCAGGTGCTTGTTCCACTCCAGCGCCAGCTCGGCGACGAAGCCGTTGCCGTAGACCTTCTCGATCTTCTTGCGCAGGGACTTGAGGATGTCCCAGTCGCGCGACTCCGCGTAGTCCGCGGACTCGCAGAAATGCCGGTAGAGCTGGTCGAAGCGATACAGCCCGCTGGTGTAGGCCCCGAACAACGCCTTCGCGTCCGGGTGGGCCAGGCTACCGGCGATGCTCGTTGCGCAGGGCAAAGAGATCGGCCGCGGTCTGCAACGCCTGGTAGACCGCATACAGCGCCCGACGCGGGGCGGAGTGGGTGTCGGGCAGTCCCGGTCGCGGCCCAGTAACCGTCCTGCCGGCGAGATGCGATGTCGCGGACTGGCCTCGGGTTTGATCGCGTCCGCGGTCTCCAATCACCCGGTCGCGCAGGCGGCTGGCGATGGCCTTCTCCACCAGCAGGAAGGTCTTGACCTCCGCCAGGTCCTCGATCTCCAGGGCGCCGAGATGCTGCTCCAGCTTGACCGTCTCGGCCACCGCGGCGGACAGCGCCTCGTAGGACGGCCCACGGGTGCTGCTGTCGCGCCACTGGGCGAGGCATACCACCGCGTTGGCGGTGCCCTGACGCGACAGGGTGAGGTGCTTGAGCCCGTCCGGGAGCGCGGCACGACAGGCATGATCCAGGTCCGATACCAGGAGCCGGATCAGCAGGTTCTTGAGGGTCGGCGCTTCGTCCTGGTAGCCGAAGTGGCTTGCCACCAGCTCCCAGAAGGCCGCCTGCACGCCGTACTTCTCCATCTCCTCCCAGGCGGGAGGAAGGGCATCGAGATTGCCCTCGGGAATGGCGTCGAACAGCGAGATCAGGACGTTGAAGAACTCCGGCTGATCCGCCTTGGCCAGGACCGCGATGATCTTGCGGTCGATGTCCAGCGCGCTGTCGTCGGGGCTGACCAGCTTCTTCAGACGCTCCAGCCGGTCCCGGCTGGCGAAGAACTTGGCCCGTTCGGCAAGGTGCTGGCGCAACGACTGCTGGGTGAGCCCAAGATCCGCCAGCAGCATCGAGGCCCGATCGGCGCTGAAGCTCGCGCTGTACAGGCGCATGTCGAGCAGCCAGTCCTTTTCGGGTTCGGGTGGCTCGAACGGTGCGTAGAGTAGGTAACGGCCGGTCGGGTCCTCCTGCTCGAGGCGGACCTTGACCTCCAACGCCGAATGTTCGTCGAGGCGCAGCAGCTCGACATTGCCGAGGTCCAGTGTGTCTAGCGTCTCCTCGAACTCCCGGTCCGGGTCATGCCAGAACACGATCCGATGGTCGTCCACGACGAACTGGTCGTTTAGAGCAGTATTCATGCGTTGAATATCTGTCACTCTGGTTTCTTCCCGGTCACCGCCTTCACCTCGGCCAGCAGGTCACCGAACTTGCCGTAGTTCACCTTGACGCCGTCGTCCAGGTCCAGACTGATGCGCAGATCGGCGTAGTGGCGGAGTTGCTCGTCGTAGCGGCGCAGTTCGTCCAGTTGCTTGGTGAGCTTGTCCTGCTCCTTCTGCAGCCGCTTGGCCTGGGCGCCGGTGCTGGCGGACTGGATGTCGTCGGCGAGCTTGTCGATGCGGGCCGCCATCTTGCCCTGCAGGGGCACCACGTACTCCATGCGCATCCGCGCCAGCGTGCCCTCGTTGTAGCGGTGCAGGTAGACCAGGCACTGGAAGGCCTTCTGCTTGCCGCTGGAGAAGAGCCAGTAGATGGGGCGCTTCTTGTAGGTCTGCAGGTGGTCCTTGAAGAAGCTGTCGCAGAGGTAGCGGCGGATGGTCTCGCGGCTGGACTCGCTCTTCTTGGGCGAGAGGTTGTCGGCCAGGAAGCTGAGGTTGTCTTCGAGGTGAGCCGCGTCCCAGGCCACCGAGATGAACTCGACGAGGCGGTTGGCGGCATCGTCGTCGAACCACTCGGTGTCGGTGAGCGGGACGATGCCGTCGTCGTCGGCCGGGAAGGTGGTGTAGCGGCTGGGGTCGAAGCCCTCGTTGCCGCTGTGGGCGTAGATGAGGCCCGGCGCGTCCAGGCTGTAGCGGCCCATCATGCAGCCGATGGCGTAGGAGACCAGCTCCTGCATGGTGTCCTGGCGGAAGCGGGTCCACTGCTCCTCTTCGGTGAGCTTGCCGCCGTAGCGGTAGGCGGGGTTCACCGTGAGGGTGATCTGCTCGATGGGGACGTCGGGGGTGAGCTCGTCCGCCAGGCCGTAGGCGTCGATGAAGAGGCGGTTGTTCTCCTCTTCGAGGCGCTTCATCTCGGCGATGGTGTCGCGGTTCTGGGTGATCCAGGCGGTGTAGCTGGATTCGAGGGTGGGGGTGGGCTCGGAGGAGGCCGTCAGGATGGGGAGGGATTGGAAGTCCCAGGAGCGTTCGTAGGCGTTCCAGTCGTGCTGTGACAAATCTACAGCGGCATCAATTAAAGCAATGTCGTGTTCAAGGGCCTCTGGTACCACCGGCAACATCGCCACATCGCCCGGCTGATAATTCAGCGTGGGTGAGATGATCTTGAGAACTTTCATCGAAATCGGGCTGTTGAGAAGCGCACTTAGAACGAATACTCTGCTCTTTGACTCCGCAAAGACCGCACATCCCGCAATGTCGAAAATGAAGCTACTTGGGTAGTACCGGACCGAAATACGTGACGACGAGATCTTCGACCAACTCCCACACTCTCGAAAGTAGTACTGTTGGTTCTTCGGCTTCGAGTTACTGAGCAGGCAAAGGCCTTGTTCTAGTTTAGATAGCTTGTCCTCCTTGATATCCTTACCGTCGGATTCCCAATTCACAACGAAATCCATATTGCCGTACCACTTCCGGAATGCCCCTCCTTTGTTATATGGAAACCACTTGCAC
>CAVRBK010000048.1:0-15850 GCA_963719025.1 uncultured Gammaproteobacteria bacterium
GGTGATCGAAGGCCTGGCAACGAGGGGTCCGATGTTGCAGCAGCCGCACCAGGTACACCGCACACGTCGTTCGGTCAGGTCCGGGAACCCGGCTGTTGGCAACGCCGGACGTGGGAGTGTGTGGCTGGACCTTTACTTCGCCCCGTCGCATGGGGAGCCGGCTTGCCGCTTAACGGGCTGCGATCTCCTCAGGGGTCTTGGCGCTGATCGAGAGTGCATGCAGGCGACCGCTGCTGATGTCTTCCTTGAACAGCGCCAGGATTGGGCGTTGGCGCTGCAGTGGATTTTTTCCCGCGAACGCCGGGCTGACCACGGTCAGTGAAAAATTGCAGTCGGCACCGTCGGTTTCGATTTCGGCGTCGGGATATTCTGCACGGATACGTTGGATAATTTCTTCTGGATTCATGATTTCGCCCTGGGGTGCTGCAGTGTCTTGCGGGGGCCGGCCTGGGGTGTCGGTCGGCCGCGGTGTACCAGTAAACAGAGGATATCGTTACCGGGCCGCGCTCTGCCATCACATTTACACTGGCATTCACCGGGGATAAGAGATCGCTCGCGCCGCGCGGTAAAAATCGCGTCAGCGGCGTGACGGTTGGCGGGTTTCGCTGCTAAATCAATGAAATTGTTGAAGTCCCACGCGCAATAGGGTCAAACTCGAGTCTTCGCCAACGGTTCTGAAGAATGGCCGAGAACAAAACCACAAAGAAGAGCCTGCAAAAGGGTATCGCCCAACTCCAGACCGAGATCGGGCGGACCAGCCGACGCCTGGATGATCAGCAGTTGCAGCTCTCGTCGCTGCAGCGGCAACTTGATCGGGCAGGGCTGGCACAATCGCCCGCCACCGATGTTGCCGCGCTGAAGCAGGCTCAGCAGGCACTTGCCGGCCGTCTGGAGGCGCTTGCGGTACAGAGCCGCGCAGGTTCTGCGCAACAGTCGCGAGCCAGTGAGGCAATCACCGGTCTGGGTGAGCGTGCCGACGCGTTGGAGCATTGGGCAGCCGAAGGCGCTGTAAAATACGAGGAGCTGCTGCAGCGCGCCATCCGACTGGATGATCGCGTACAGGCCCTGCCACTGCTCGAGGGGCGCATGGAGTCCCTGCAGGCCCACGTCGACGGCCTGTTTGACGACGCAACGCGCCCAGCGGATGTCCCGGCTCAGGCCCTGGAGGCACTGCAGGCACGGACCGGTCAGCTGGAGGCCCAACTCGCGAGCGTGTCCGCACTGCAGGACGAACTGGAACTGCAGACCGCACTGTTGAGCCGAGAGGCAGAGCAGGGCCAGGTGCCCCCGCAGCCGGATGATTTGCCGTTCGATGATCGTGCATCCTCGCCACCCGGCGAAAACGGGCCAGGCGGTGAGCTTGCGTCGCCCGGAAGTGACCTTGAGCAGCAGTTGGACGAGTTGCTTTCGCGGGCCGGGAAAAACGACGCGACCAGCAGTGATCTGCTGCAGCGTGTGGGGATACTCGAGGCATCGAACGATTCGCTGGCGCGTGCCAACTCGCGCATGATCACCCAGCTGGAGGCGTTGCAACAGCAGACCGCCGCGCTCGCCGAGGCGGTCGAAAAGCCGCGCGCCGACGGGCGTGTCGAGGTTCTGGACCAGGGGTTGCGCAAAGAGCAGGCGCGAATCAGCGGGCTCGAGCAGGCAGGTGCCTCGCTCAGCCAGCAGTTGAAAGAGGTGCTCGGTACCACCCAGGCGATCGACGGTCGAATCGATGCCCTGAACGGCGAAAGCGATCAGCTGCGCAAGCAACTCGCGCGTCTGAGCAGTGAGTTGCAGCAGACTGCGGGTGAGGTTCGGCATCACGAGCATCGCCTGCAGGCGCAGGAAAGCCGCAGCGAGCAACAGCAGATCGTGCTCGATGACACCCTGGCGGGTCAGCGCAGGGCGACCAATGAACTGGGTGACAAGGTCTCGTACCTGACCGATTCGCAGCAGTCGTTGAAGGATGGTGTCAGCAGTCTTGGCGTGCAGCAGGCACGTCATGGCAGTGACACTGATGAGTTGACGCAGCGGTTGCGGCGGCGATCGATTGGTTTTGCCCTGTTGTTGGGGCTTGCCGCCGTGGCGCTCGGCACCCTGTGGTTTCGCGCGCCGGGGATGCCGGGTGGCCAGGATGCACAACAGCTACAGGCCGCGTTGGACCAGCGCCTCGAGACTGTCGCGTCGTCGATCGACGATCGGGTTGGCCAGGCGGGTGACAAGCTGTTGTCGCTGGACAAACGTGTGGGCGAGGCCGAACGCTCGCTCGATGATGTCGGTGCGAATAAGGTGCCGCGTCTGCAGGCCGACCTGGAGGAACTCTCTTCAGCGGTCGAGACCTTGCAGATAACGGTGCAGCAGCAACGGCAGGGCCAGGAGGCCCTTCAGTCCAGCCAGGCAGACCTGCTGGGTGCCCTGGCGGATGTCAGGCAACGCCTGGATAAGGCTGTCGAGCCTGAGCCTGTTGGGTCGCAGCAGCCAGCTGACGCTGAGGTGCCGGTAGTCGCCGAAAGCACATCAAGAGACCCGGCAGCCGAAAGCGCGGCGGACAGTACCGCCGTGGCTACCCCCACTGCGCCTGCCGATCCGTGGAAGGCGGCGCAGGCAGCGCGCAGGTACACCTTGCAGATAGCCGGTTTTCGTCGCACGGCATCGCTGGAGTGGTTCCTGCAGCGGCAGAATCTGGATGCGGAGTTGGCGGTGCACCGGGCAGAGCGTGACGGTCAGCCGTGGTACGTGCTGTTGTATGGCATCTACGACACCTCCGGTCAGGCAGCGGCCGCCAAACGGCAGTTACCAGCGCGTCTCGCCGCCCAGCGGCCCTGGGTGCGGCGCATTCCCGCCAGCGGCGATCTCAACGCCCGTTAATATCGGGTCGTCGCAATGCCTGGCGCGCGCCGGCAGTTGCTATCTGCTATCTGTGCCGGCCCGGATCGGCTCGATTCAGATGCCATCGCGCTTTACCGGCCAGCCCTGATCCAGCCAGGCGGTCATGCCGCCGCGCACCACCCGTGCCTGCGAAAAACCGACTCGCGCGAGCAGGCTCGCGGCCTTGGCCGAGCGGCGGTCGGTACGGCATACGATGTTGATCGGGCGTGCCAGGTCATCGCCCAGTTCGGCCATGCGCGCCTGCAGGTCCTCGACCGGGATATTGAACGCACCTTCGATATGCCCTTGTTCACCATTGAACTCGGTCGCGCTGCGCACGTCGAGAACCAGGTCGCCCGCGTCGGCCTGGCGGGTGCGAAAGGCGTCGATATCCAGCCAGGGTTGTTGCCGCCATCGGCTGATCAGGCGCGGCAGAAAGGCGACCGTGGCCAACAGGGCAAGCGCGATCAGAACCTTTTCAATCAGTCCCTGGTCTCCGCTGATCGCCTCGCGGCCGGCATAACCCAGCCAGGTGTAGGCCGTCGCCCCGGGCAGCATGAACACCAGCGATGCGATCACGTAGTGGCGCAGGCGGATACCGGTGAGGCCGAGCGCGTAGTTGAGCAGGTTGAACGGAAACAGCGGCACCAGGCGGACGAAAGCGACGAAGCGCCAGCCCTCGTGGTCGACGCCGTCCTTGAGCCGTTTGAGGCGGCCGCCCACGCGACGTTCCACCCAGTCTGAGCCAAGGTGACGCGCGGCAAGGAAGGCCAGCGTTGCGCCAATGGTGGCACCGGAAAGATTCAGCAGGGTCCCGATTACCGGGCCGAACAGGGCGCCACCGGCAAGTGTCAGGGCCAGCCCGGGCAGAAACAGCACGGTGCCCAGTGCATACAGCGCGACGAATGCCAGCGGCCCGGCATAACCCAGGCCCTCGATCCAGCGCTGCAGCGCGTTCGCGTCAAAGTGGTCGCGGAACAGCACGGCAAGTACCACGGCGGTTGCCAATCCTGCTGCCAGGATGGCGCGGCTGTAACGAGTCTTCATCGGTTCCCTGCCATTCGCGGCGTTGATGGTTTCGCCGCCGATTGTACCTGTGTCGGGTGCATTGAATCCCGCGGCCCTATGGGGAATGGGATCGGCTGGCGGCGCGCTTTGCCCGGTTTTTTTGGTTATTGTTCACGACCATTCGAAGAATTGCTCGGAGAGGAACGTGAATCAGCAGCAGTTGTCGTCCCTGGTGAAAGCCACGACCTTTGCGGCCCGGAAGCACAAGGATCAGCGGCGGCTCGACCCGGGCCGCTCGCCTTACATCAATCATCCCCTGGCATTGGTCGATGTGCTGGTCCACGAGGCCGGGGTCACCGACCTGCGGGTGATCGTCGCGGCCCTGCTGCATGACACGATCGAAGACACCGATGCGACGCCCGAAGAGATCGAGGCCGAGTTCGGTGTCGAGGTCTGCGCGATTGTTATGGAGGTGACCGATGACAAGGAGCTGTCGAGAGCACAACGCAAGGCGTTGCAGATCGCCCATGCGCCAACACTTTCCGCCGAGGCCCGGGCGGTCAAACTGGCAGACAAGATCTGCAACCTGCGGGATATCGCCAGTGGGCCACCCCGGGGGTGGGATGTTGTGCGCTGTCAGGCCTATTTCGACTGGGCGAAACAGGTCATCGACGGGTTGCGCGGTGACCACCCGGATCTGGAGGACCTGTTCGATGCGGTCTTCAGCGAGCGGCCCTGCGAATAAGTGCGACACGCGGCGGTGTACGGGCCGGCCGCTTGCGCGCTGTTTGGCTCAATCGGTGAGCCAGTGAGTCGCGTATGCTGCGCAGACAAGGCATGGTTGGCGCCAGCGCGTCATCGTTACTGACGGTTTATGCGGAGATGCCCGAGCCGGGGTGCTGAGTCCACGGTGGGCAAGGAGAGGGAGTTGCAGAAAAAAATCATCATCGACGCCTTCGAGAAGGTGGCCTGCCCACACTGCGGGGAGGACTTCGTGCTGCAGGATGCGATCGCCCATCAGCTGATTGAACGCTACGAGTCCGAATACGATGCGATGCTCGAGGACGAGCGCAAGCAGTTGCGTGAGACGCTGGTCGCGGATGCTGATCGTTCGGCGGCAAAGCGTTTCGGTGAACAGCTCGCGCAGCTGCAGGAACAACTTGCGCAAAGCGAGTCGCAGCAGGCGAGGCTCAAGGCGCAGGCCATTGCCGCGAGTGAAAAGGCGGCGGCTGACGCGCGGCGCGAGAGCGAAGAGCGTGCCGCGGCGCTGCAGCTTGAAGTGCAGGCGAAGGATCAAAAGCTGGCGGACTACCGGGCTGCAGAGCTGACCTTGCGCAAGGAGAAGTCCGAGCTGGAGGACAAGCAAAAGGAACTCGCCGTGGAGGTACAGCGCCAGGTGGATGCCGAACGCAAGCGCATCGAGGGTGCGGCCGCAGAGAGCTACCGTCTGCGCGATGCCGAGTGGCGCAAGAAGATCGACGATGCACAACGCGCCAACGAGGACCTGAAGCGCAAGCTCGAGCAGGGCTCGCAACAACTGCAGGGCGAGGTGCTCGAGCTGGAGATCGAGGAACTGCTGGCGAGCGCATTCCCACTGGACGCTATTGAGCCGGTGCGCAAGGGCGCGCGCGGCGCCGATGTGATTCAGACCGTGCGGCTGCGATCCGGCAACGTCTGCGGACGGATTGTCTGGGAGACCAAGCGGGCCGAAAACTGGTCGAACGGCTGGCTGGCAAAACTCAAGGACGATCAGCAGGCCGCCGGCGGCGAGCTCGCGGTTCTGGTCAGCACGGCATTTCCGGCCGGGATCGACCAACCGATGGTGATGTACGAGGGGGTATGGCTGGTGCGGCCGGACTTGGTGAAGGCGCTGGCCGAGGCCTTGCGCACGGTACTGATCGAATCCAATCGGCAGAAGGGCATAGCGGAAGGGCGCGAGGAATCGATGGAGGCGGTGTACAACTACGTCACCAGTCCGCAGTTCGCGCAGAAGGTGCGTGCCGTGGTCGAGGCCTATCAGCAGATGCGCGACGATCTCGACAAGGAAAGGGCCGCCATGCAGCGTCTGTGGAAAAAACGTGAGGGTCAGCTCGAGCGAATCACCAGCAATATGCTCGGGATGTGCGGCGAACTGCAGGGGGTGTCGCAGGAGGCCCTGCCACAGTTGGACGATATCGGGTTGCTACCAGGCTAAGCCGGGTAGTGCGCCAGGGCGCCGGCCAGCGCCGTGCGCACCTCGGCGCGCAGTGATGCCGGTCCCAACACCTCGACGTCAGCACCGTGGCGCAGGATCTCCATGACCAGTTCGCGGCTTTGCGCGTAGGGCACCTCGAGGATCAGGTGGTCATCCTGCCAGCTGATTTTCTGCTCCGGGTGCCATTCCTCGTCGATGACCCAGCGCGCCGCCGTTGGTGAGAAACGCAGACGGGCGCGGTTTTGCGGGGTGCCGCCGAAGATGCCGAAACCACTGCCGATGGCCTGTTCGAGGGTCTCCTGCGATACCTCCCGGCAGGCGGTTTTCTGCAGCTGCGCGTCGCGTATCGCGTCCAGTGCGAACAGTCTCAGATCGTCGACCCGGTGACACCATGCAGACAGGTACCAGTTTTCCCGGTAGTGCAAAAGGCGCTGCGGCGAGACCATCCGCTCGCTGGCCGCGTTGCGGCTGCGGGTAAAATAGCTGATCAGCAGTTGCTGGCGGCGCAGGGTGGCATGCGCCACCACCTCGAACCAGTCGCTGGTACGGCGTTTCGTCGCGGAACGCAGAATGCGGATATGCGACAGCACCTTCTGCGGGTCGTCGTCCGCGGTGCCCAGCAGGTGAGTGATCCGCGCCAGCAGGGCCTGCGACTGGCCGGCCAGCAGGCCCGGCTCCATGCTGCCGGCGAGCTGATGCATCATCAGCAGGGCATAGATCTCGCTTTGATTGAACCAAAGGCCGTGGATGCCGAAGGCCCCGGAGGCGGCGTCCGCGCTTTCAGCGAGTACGTAGCCGCGCGGCGAATCGCTGTTGCCGCGGCGCCACTCGATCGGCGCGCCGAGGCGATCGCGCAGGTACTCGATGTCACGTTTGAAGGTGGCTCGGGAGATCTCCAGCCGGTCAAGAAATCGTTCGATCGGCACCGGGTGGTGGCTGTGCTCGAGCAGATTCACGATCTGGTAGATGCGTTCGGTCTGGCTCATGAGGGTCGCTTGGCCTGTGGTCGCTGATGCAATACCGGGCATTCTACGGTGTCAGTGGCTCATTTTATGAGCCATATGGGGCAGCACACTGCAATCACCGTAACGGGAGGTGATTCGAAATGTGGACATGGCAGCACAATCTGGAGATTGCGGGTGCGGACTTCTTTCTGCGTTACCGCAAGCGGCTGATGGACCCGGGCATCACGTTCGATATCTGGCGGCACTACCCGGGCTGGTCGCCGCTGGACATTCTGGTGAGGGTAAGTGCCGCGCGGCGGCTGCTGCGTGAGGGCGACGAGTTCAGGGCGCTGCAGGCCATTCGCGACGGCCGCTGGCAGCCTGTTTCGGGCGCGTCGGCGACGTCGGCGGACGGCGGTTGCGTGCCACGCCCTGACCGGGTGTCGGCGGTCCTGGTGGTGCTCGGTGCTGGCCTGTTCCTCGCCTTCTGTATGACATCGATGTGGTTTGCGATGTCCGGCAGTGCGTCGGGGCTGGTTACGCTGGGGGTGCTTTCTGTTGTGGTCTGCGGCTGGGGGCTGCGACGTATGCGCCGCCGCCTTGCCTCGGCCGGGCTGACGATAGCAAGCTGGTCGGGGAAGGTGGCCGACGGCGAACCGCGGCGTGGACCCGCCGCTGCATCATGACATGCAGATAACGCGGGCGGCGTTCAGCTGATCGCGCTGACCACCCGGTTGCGGCCGTCGCGTTTGGCCTGCAGCAGATTCTGATCCGCGATATTGAGCAGGCCGGTGAGTGATTGGCCAGGTTCGGTCAATGCGGCGACGCCAAGACTGATGGTGACATCGAGTGGGCCGATGCTGGTCTTGATCGGTGTTTCGCCGATATGCTCGCGCAGACGCTCGGCCACGTGCACACCCTGGTCCAGCGAGGCGTCGGGCAGGATGGCCGCGAATTCTTCACCGCCATAGCGCCCCAGGATGTCTTCATCCGACAGTCCGCGGTCGATCCGTCGTGCAGCAACCAGCAGCACCTCGTCGCCCACGCTGTGCCCGTATTCGTCGTTGATCGGCTTGAAGCTATCGATATCGATCATGATCGCGGCCAGGGGCTGGCTCGGCACGTTTTGCCTGCGACAGCTTGTGTCCTGCCAGTTCGTCGAAGCTGCGACGGTTGAGCAGACCGGTCAACGGGTCTTCGCGTGCCTGCTGCTGCAGCGTGTAGATCGGCCGGAATACGAACAGGCCGATGATCAATGCGGCGGTGATACTGAGCAGGCTCATCGCGACGCCGAGGTACATGCTCTCGCGCTGTCCCTTGCGGATGGTTCGCGCCATCTCATCTTCCGGCGCGTAGACACCCATGACCCACTGGTTCCCGCCACGATTGAGAAATGGCACGAACATGCTGAGGTAGCGCCGGGTATCCACCTCGAAACTGTCGTAGAGGTCGCGGTTCAGGGTGACCAGGTCGGGGATCTGCTCGCGCAGTTGTTCGCCGGCGCGTGCGGTGATCGGGTCGATTTCACGCAGGCGCTTGAGGCGTGCCGTACTGTCTTCATCGCGTGTCGCGAGCTGCGTGGCATCGGGATGGGCCAGGACATCGCCATTGCTGTAGACGATGAAGGCCTGCCCCGATGCGCCGATACGTTGCTTGCGCAGAAACTCCGACAGCGCAGACAGCTCGATGTCCGCGCCTATTACACCGACCAGGGCGCCGTCCCCGTCACGCACGGCGCGCGCGACGGTCAGGCCCGGGTGTTGCGAGGTGTAGAAGATATAGGGGTCTGTCCAGACCACGTTCTGACTCGCCCGGGCCAGTTTGAACCAGGGTCTCTCGCGCGGGTCGTAGGTATCACTTGCGTCCGGTTTGCGTGATTGCAGGTCGAGCGCCGCAGAACGCTGGATCAGCGTGACGCGCGATTCATCGGGTTGCCCGTTGCGAATGATCTTGCTGAAAAAGCCCTCGCTGCCGTCGGAGTTGTCCCTTTTGCTGAAGACAAAGTTGCCACGGGCGTCGCCAAAGTACAGGGCGTCGATCTGCGGGAGCACCTTCAGTTGCTGCAGAAAATACGCCTCGAGACGCTCGGTTTCGTCGCCGGATAGCAGCTGGGTCTCGAACAGGCCAGTGGCCAGCGAGACGCTGTCCTGTGCCTGGCCGAGATAGGCGACCGCGTTTTCGCGTGTCTCGTCGACCGCGTTTTGCAGCAGTTCCTGGGTATGTTCGCGCAGCGCATTTTCCGTGGCGTATTGCTGCGAGGCCAGTACGACGAACACGGTGATTGCCTCGACCACGATCAGCAGTCCGAGCAGGCTGAGCAGCAGGCCATGCTTGCTGCGCCTGCCGGGGGTTTCTGGTGAGTTCGCCTTAATCATGCCGGATTATTGTTGACACCGGTTGAAAGGGAGTGGTGGCCGGACATCCCGCTACCGGTCTGCGTCTCGCGGTTGTCGTCCAGGTTGGAAAAGCCCTGTGACGTTCCAGCTTTTTCGTACCCCTGTCAATGCGGCTCCGCAATACTGCGCGGTTACGTCGTTTCACAGTGGCTTCTGCATCAGGTGGCTGTGTGGCCTTCCCGCCGTTCGTGTCCGTCTCGGCCTCGCGTGGCACACGCAGTGGACAACCGGCCGGTCTCCGGTACGTAGCGGGGGCGCGCGCAAAAACTTGATAATGGGTTGCACGCGGCGTGCCTGCTCGAGCCCGGCAAACCCGCTGAATGAGGTTTAACCCCATTCGCCTCTGCGAACCGTATCAGTAAATGAACAACAACGGAAAACGACGAGGCAATCTGCAATGAAAATCAGCTATCTGACAAGTTTGGTCACGGCAGCCTGCGTGATGGCGGCATGTTCGCCGACGCTTTCTCCGCCCCAGGAGGAAACGGTGTCGGCGCGACCTCGCGGCACCGACCGTGGATACGGCAACCACGCGCGAACTGCGCGCCGACGTGTCGAGCGGCACGGGTCCATGACCAGTCGGCGGGTGCGGTGGTCCACCAGGGGGTGCTCCGAGGTCCGCAAGACGGTCGGTATGACCTACAGGCATCCGGCACCGACCGCGCCCGTGGTGACTGACCGTGAAAACTATGGCGAAATCATCAGTCACGGCGTAACCGCGGTCAGCGCGCAGCCGGTGTCGACCTTCAGTATCGATGTCGATACCGCGTCTTACGCCAATGTCCGTCGCATCCTGCAGGAAGGACGCCTGCCGCCGGCCGACGCCGTGCGGGTCGAGGAACTGATCAACTACTTCAGCTACAACGACCCGGCACCGGACGATCGGTCCGAACCCTTTCGGATCAACACCGAGCTGGCGCGTACCCCCTGGAATCCCGATACCCATCTGTTGCGGGTGGGGCTGAAGGCCTGGGAGGCACCGCCGGATGCGCTGCCGCCAAGCAACCTGGTGTTTCTGGTCGATGTCTCCGGGTCGATGAACCAGGCGGACAAGCTGCCGCTGCTCAAACGCTCGCTGTCCCTGCTGACCCGTCGGATGGACGCACGAGGACCGCATCTCCCTGGTGGTCTATGCCGGTGCTGCCGGGGTGGTGCTGGAGCCGACGGCGGGCGACCAGACGGCGAAAATCGATGCCGCACTCAACGGTCTCAATGCCGGTGGCTCGACCCACGGGAGTGCCGGAATCAAGCTCGCCTATGCCAAGGCGCGCGAGGCCTTCATTGCCGGCGGCATCAACCGGGTCATTCTGGCCACCGATGGTGACTTCAATGTCGGCACGGTCGATCATCGCGCGCTGCTCGATCTGATCGAGCGTGAACGCAAGGGTGGCATATCGCTGACGACGCTGGGCTTTGGCAGGGGCAACATCAACGACCATACGATGGAGCAGCTGGCCGATCACGGCAACGGCAACTATGCCTATATCGATACCCTGCTCGAGGCGCAGAAGGTGCTCGTGCAGCAGCGTGGAGGTACCCTGTACACCGTGGCCGGCGACGTGAAACTGCAGATCGAGTTCAATCCCGCCCGGGTTTCCGAGTACCGCCTGATCGGTTATGAAAACCGTGTGCTGCGACGTGAGGATTTCAACAACGACAAGGTCGATGCCGGTGATCTGGGGGCTGGCCATAGTGTGGTGGCACTGTACGAGATCGCCCTGACCGATTCGCCGGGGCGCCGATTCGATGCCCTGCGCTATGCCGCCACGCCGGTCGAGGATGCGACAGCGCGCAGCGCCGAGTTGGCCTTCGTCAAGCTGCGTTACAAGCCGCGTGGCAACCCGGTCAGCCGGTTGCTCAGCGTGCCGGTGCTGGAAACGCGCGCAATAACTGCCGAGGGCAGCGACGATCTGCGCTTCGCCGCCGCGGTGGCCGCGTTCGGTCAGCATCTGCGGGGTGCGAGCTACCTGGAAAATTTCGGTTACGACGAGATCCTCGCCCTGGCCAGGACATCGCGGGGCAGTGACGACAACGGATTTCGTTCTGACTTCCTGCGTCTGGTAGGTTTGGCGCAGAGCCTGGACCAGCGCCCGGTCAAGATTGCGGAAAGGCAGCAGGATGACGGAAACCGATGAACAGCTGATGTTGCGCTACTGCGGTGGCGACGCCGGGGCCTTTGATGTCCTGTACCGTCGCTACCGCGGTCCGCTGTTCCGTTACCTGGGCAGACTGACCGGTCCCCCTACCGATGTCGAGTCGCTGTATCAGGACGTGTGGATACGCATCATCGGCGCGCGCGGACAGTGGCGCTCGGGGCAACCCTTCCGGCCCTGGCTGTACCGCATTGCGCATAACCGGGCGATTGATTTTCTGCGTGCCCAGCGCGGCGAGGTCGCCGAAGGTGTGGTACCGGACGAACTGCCGCAGGGCGGGCCGGGCAGCGAGGCCCTGCATCTGCTGCGCGACTGCGTGCAGCGTCTGCTGGCCCTGCTGCCGCGCTTGCCGGAGGTGCAACGCAGTGCCTTCCTGTTGAAGGAGGAGGGCGGGCTGTCGTTGCAGGAGATTGGCGACGTGAGTGGCGTGTCTCGCGAGACTGTGAAGAGCCGGCTGCGCTATGCGCTGCGTCGTCTGCGCGAGGGACTGGAGGGCTGTGATGACTGAGCCATCGGACGACAAGCTGTCTGCACTGTATCGACGGGCCGAACAACCGGAACCCTCCGCCCTGCTGGATCGTCGCATCCGCGATGCCGCGCATCGCGCGGTAGCCGGCCGTTCCGCCCTCAATCGTCTGCCGAGCCTGGCGCTTGCGGCCACCATGGTCATGGGCGTCGGTATCGCCTGGATACTGATCGATATTCCGCCGGGTGAGGTCAGCGCCCCGGAGCCGTTCGGCGACGTGGTGCGGGAAGAGCGGGCGACCGTGGCCGCCCCGCCGGCCGTCCCATTGGGACCACCGGCCGTGCCGAAGACGTCCATCGTGACGCCGGAGCGACGCATGGAGTACCAACTCAAACAGCGTAAAGACCGCGCAGCGGAATCGCGCGAGACCGAATCGTTGCAGGATGCCATGCCGACCCTGATGAAGCGCCAGGGCCGCTGCGATGGCGCCGGCAGGCCAGCCGGAGGCACTGGATTGCACCGCCGCCTGGTTGCCGCAGGAGGCGACAGCCGCGCAATGGAAGGCCGCTATCGAGCAGGCGCAGGAAGGCGACGAGCATGCCCTGGCGGCCTGCCTGGCACGGCGTTACCGGGTGTTGTTCGGGACGTTGCCGCAGGAATAGGGCAACCGCTGCTCAGGCGCCGAGCGCCGGGTAGGTGAACGCGATGCTGCCGAGTGGCCGGTTGCCGTCCGGCGGGGCAAAGTGTTTGAGCGCGCCGAACACATCCTGTGGGATCGCGCCGACGCGTCTGCCCAGGGACGAGGCATCGATACCCTGGCGCACCAGGTAAACGACATAGGTGTGCCACAGTGCCAGTGCGTCGACGCCCTGGCTGTCCGCCAGCCCGGCGGTCTGTGCGGCATGCAACAGCTGGCGGTCGATCTCGGCGATCGGCAGGGCCATCTGGGCGTCGTCCATCAGGTGACGGATGTCGGCGAGACTGTCCCAGCACGCCGGCACGAGACTGAGCGCACGGGCACTTGCGCCGGGTATGTCGAGCCTTCTGTCGGCATCGCTGAAGCAGGCGGCGTGCAACAGCGGCAGTTCATAGGGCGAAACGCCGGAAAGCAGCAGTGTGGCGTAACCGCTGAGCATGGTGTCACTGACGGCAAGCAGGGACTGCACCTCGGCGGTGGCCAGTTCTCGCGGCAGAATCGGCAGGCTATCCGCAGGCCCGCCCGATGGCGTCGTGGAGGGCGCGCTGGTCGGCGAGGCCAGTTGGCCGTGCGGTGGTGACTGCCGACGGAGCAGGTCTTGCGCGGGCTGGCCGCCGAGCGTTTGCGGCGCCTCGCCACCAATCACGCGCACCCCCAGATAGGGTGCGGCGCTGTCAGCCTCGGGTTTCGGACTGAGGTACTCGACCAGCCAGGTGGAGAAAAGCGCCAGCAGCAGGGCACTGCCCAGGGCAATCATGAGATCACGGTCGTAGTCGGGGTAGATCGGGCGACTGGGCACGCGGGCCCACTCGACCACCTGGATCGGCGGGTATTTCTTCAGATTGCGCACCTGGATCTGTGCCAGGCGCTGTTCGTTCGCGGCATACAGGTTATCCAGCCGCGCCGCGCTATCTTCGAGCGCCTTGAATTCCTTGAACCGCTGGGTGAATGTCTGCACCTTGCCCTGTTGCTCTTCGAGCTTGTTTTCCAGCGCGGCGACCGAGGCGTCGGCCGCAATCACGGCCTGCTTTGCCTCATCGCTGACGGTCTGGCGGGCGATCTCCAGCGCGGCGCGCAGTTCCTGTTGCATGCCACTTAGCTCGCCGGGCAGACTTTTCAATACCGGGTCGCGGTCGATGTATCGCTGGGTGTATTTCTGCCGCAGGTCGTTCAGCCTGATCTGCATTCGCTGAACCCGCAATCGGAGTTTGGCGATCTGGGATTTCTGCTCGTTCGGGATCACCGTCTCGCCATCGGCAATGGCCTCTTCGATGGCCGCCGTGCGTGCCTGCGCCTCGATCTGCTTTTCACGTGCCTTGTTGAGCGAGTTGTTGAGGCCCTTCAGCGAGGACAGGCTGCGATTTTCGCTACGTTCCAGGCTGACGATGTCATGGGTCTCGCGGAACGTCTGCAGTTCCAGGCGTGCCTGCTCGATCCGGGTGTTCAGCTGCGCCTGCTCGTCCTGGATCTCGGCAATGGTGCGACCGGAGGCCGCCTCGATCTCCTCGGCGCGAAAGGTCTCGTAGGATTCCGCCCACAGGTTGACCATGCGCTGCAGCTGCTCCGGTGATCCTCCCTCTGCACGCAACTCCAGCAGGTTGGTCTCGGGAACCGGGAAAACCGCCAGTGCGTTGCGCAGCTGATCGAGATCGAGCTCGTCCCCCTCATCGGAGAGCCGGGTGACGAGCCGGCCAAGCAGTTCTTCGCCCATCAGCAGGCGGCCCTGGATGGCAACATGTTCGGCGTCGGCCTCGGCGCTGCGGGTATCGACCGCCTTCGGCTTGACCGTCAGAACCGAGGCGGTTGCGCGATAGATGGGTTCGCGCGCGTACACGATCGCCAGGCCGATCAGGGTTGCGACGATCAGCACCCCAAAGAAGGTCTTCCAGCGCAGGCCATTGGATCTGGCGGATGGTGGCGAGGGTCGGGGCGATCCCTGGATCAATTCGATACTGGGTAGCTGGGGCGTGCTCACGGCGGCGGATCCTTTTCGCTGTTTTATTGTTCCGGTCGGTGTGCCCGGAGTTTACCTGCCTGTCTGGCCGCGTGTTGTGAAGCAGGCGCTTTTGCGCCAACGGAAACCGCCGCGCACGGCGGCATCGGCCTCAAGGAGAGGCGTGGCAGATCGCTCTCAGGGAACAGCTGCTTGCTATAGAAACGACTTTAACTTAATTATATAAATCATATTAAAACAATAAGTAAGGTGATAAAGTTAATGTTTATTATTGACTGTCCGGGCGAACGGAGGCGCGATCATGGTGCGGCACAGCAGCTTTCACGGATCATCTCCTGCAGGGCTGGCAGGTCTGCACATCGCGCGATGTCGTCCGCACCGAGGCAGCACGCGACCTGCTTGCCGGTGACCACAAAGACCGCCGGCAGCGGGGTCTGGTCCGCGGGAAACTGCCGCAGGAACTCGTCACGGTGCAGAAAATCGCAGTGGCAGTCCAACTGCTCGACAAAGCTGCGCCATTGCGTGCGTTCGCTGAAGTACCCGTGGGTCAGCGCGCACAAGGCGCATTCGTAGGTCTCCGGCGAGAAGATTTTGTGGCCGATGTCGGCCATGGTGTTAAACAGGCCGCTGTCGGCCTTGTAGACGAACAGCAGTTTGCGTTCATCGCTCACGCGGCCGGCTCCCTGGGCGAGGTTGCCGTCCGGTACAGCTTGATCGCGAGCAGGGCCCACGGGGCACCATGCAGTACCAGATCGAAGATATCGATCGGTTGGCCGAGTTCGCCGGCCGCCAGCATCTTGAGCTTTTCCCAGATGTGCGGCTCGGGGACAAATGGTGCCAGGCCCAGGGTCAGCGAGGCGATAAGGAAAAGGAAAAGTGGTTGTCTGTCGATCCAGTTCAAGGTGTTGTCATCCAGTGCAGGTGTAGTTCGATTGTGCCAGTTTACGATGCGAGGCCATGCCGTCATACGTCCGCGGCACGCGCCATCGATTCCAACTCGGGGAAAAAGTGCAGATCGTCCGGCCGGTCGATGTCGCGCAGCGCCGGCAGTTCATGCCAGCGCCACTGCAGTGCCTGCAGGCGCAAGCGGGTCGCTGCCATCACGCCAGTGGTGCTCCAGGGAATGTCGGTGAAGAGACCCGGGGCGGTGCGCCGCAGGCCGATCAGAACGTAGCCGCCGTCGAC
>CAVRBK010000049.1:0-50810 GCA_963719025.1 uncultured Gammaproteobacteria bacterium
ACCCAGTGCATCCCATGGGCCAGCGTGCGCTGAATCGCCGATGTGCCTGTGGGGTCCTGCGGCGTGATATTGATCAGTCGCCATAGCAGCCGCGCCAGGATCAGGAGCAACAGGATCACGCCAAACGACTTATGCATGCCCGCGGCCTGCAGTTTCTCTATGCCTTTAGGCATGGCGGCGAGGAAATTACCGGCGACAATCGAAAAGCTGAGCATCAGGAACAGCAGCCAGTGAAAGCCCTTGGCGACGACGCCGTAGCGGGTGTGAGAATTTTTCAACATGAGGTATCTCCTTCGCGTTCTGTGAGGTTTCAGGCGCAGATCCAGCCGGGCGTCCCGAGCCGCCATATCGGGCGGGAGGGGGCTGCTTGCGGTCTGCTTGTCCGTTGAGATACAGCTTATAAGCTTTCATTGCGATGATAATCCGGCTATAAAGAAACTTATTGTTTCTATTTGTTATCTAATATGAGTGTCCTGCCTTATCTGGAAACCTTTGACGCCGTGGTCGAGAAGGGCAGCTTCACCGCAGCGGCTGAGGCCTTGAGCATCTCCAAGCCGGTCGTCAGTAAGCAGGTCTCGCAGTTGGAGCGTTACCTGGGAGTGCAGTTGTTGCAACGCACCACGCGCCGCCTGCACCTGACCGAGGCGGGCGAGGTGTTCGCCCGCTATGCACATAACATCGTGGCCGAGGCGCGGGAGGCGGAGCAGTCGGTCTTGCCGTTGCAGAGCGAGCCGCAGGGGACGTTGCGGATCGGCGCCTCTGAGAGTCTCGCCATGTCGCTCCTACCGCAGGCGTTATCGAGCTTCCAGGAACGGTTTCCGAAGGTCGCACTGGATCTGCGGGTTTCCGGGCAGTTTGTCGATCTGGTGGAAGAGGGACTTGATGTGGCCCTGCGGGTTGGAGAGCTGGATGACTCCAGCCTGATCGCGCGCCAGCTCATGCCGTGCCGCCTTCATGTGGCCGCGTCGCCGGCGTATTGGCAGCGCGCCGGGACGCCGGAACACCCCAATGACCTGAGCGGGCACAACTGCCTCATCTATTCGCAGAGTCCGAAAGCCAATAGCTGGAGTTTCACCGACAGCAACGGGGATAACCTGACGATCAGGGTCAAGGGCAATCTGCGAACGGATGCTGGCCCGGTGTTGTTGGACGCAGCGGTCAATGGGCAGGGGGTCTTGATTGGACCAACCTACATGCTGGCTGATGCCATGAAGGCCGGGCGACTCGAATCGGTACTGGAGGCGTACTACCGGCCTGCCGCAGGTCTGTATGCGGTTTATCCTGCCAGCAAGCTGGATTCGCCCAAGGTGCGTGCCTTGGTGGACCACCTGGTGGAGGCCTGGGGCGAGCCGCGTTAGTTATCCTCTTCTGTGTCATCAGTTTGTCGTTGGCCCCGGTTTCGCATCGCCACCGGGATTTGTGTTGGACGCATCGTCGAACGTTCAGGCCGGTTGCCGCCGCCGGGATCTGCAAAATCGCCGAGAAATCTTCCAACTGTTCCGCGCGGGCAAATGCGTCCTTCGCGCAGGATTCGTATAGTCTTGCTACAGCGATGTGGATGGCATGCCCGCCAATCGGGGCTTTCTCGCAGTTGCCCGGGGTGTCCAGTTGCGGCCAAATGGGTGATTCCAGGGTTACAGAACTTTCCACTTGGCCCACTAGACAGCAGGATGATACGGGCTCATGTGCATTCTCCAAGAAGCGTTGAAAAAGCTTTGTTAGGCGACTCGAAGACCGCATTTGGTGATGTGCTTTCAGGTTTTTTTCTGACGCTTGAACCGCACATAATCCGTCAGATTGTGGAGAAAATCAGGCTGGTCAGGATCGAAGCGGGAGCTTCACTTTACAAGCAAGGTGACCCAGGCACGGGAATGCACATTCTGCTCAGTGGTCGCATGCAGATACTCGTCGCACCCGAGGAGGGGGGACAGGCCAGATCGATCGGTGTCAGAAAGTCGGGTGACGTCCTCGGAGAGATTGCATTGTTCACAGGGTGTGAGCGTTCGGCCACAGTGGTTGCTATTCGAGATAGCACGCTCGGATATCTGTCTCGTGAAGACTTTGACTTCGTGATGGAAACCTACCCCCATACGAAACCGGATGTCGCGAATTTCATAATCGACCGGCTTATAAAAACGCAGGGAGCAACCTACAATCACCTGGATAAGAAAGCCATCATTGCTGTTCTGCCAATCGATGAGGCCCTTGGGGCAGGCACGTTCACATCCGGATTGCGGAATTCCATGCAGAGATTGGGCGACACTGTGCTGGTTGATGCCCAATCCATCAATGATGTTTGCTCAGGGTGTTTCGATGCCGATGGGCATGAGGTTGCCTCACGAATTGAACGGTATCTTGAAAGCCTCGAGCAGACGAATGACTATCTGATACTCGAAGCGAGCGCTTCCCTGAACAACTGGACTCGTACCTGTCTGTCTTTTGCAGAGACGGTTGTTTTTGTGACGTCGACCTCTGCTTCCCTGGAACGCGCCACTCGTCTTGCCCGACAGTTTCAGGATTCCCACAACAAGTCCGGCCACAAATCAGAACTCGTCCTGGTTCAGGACAATACCGTTGCGGCACCAAAAGGGACTATGCCCTGGCTCGAAGCCATTCGTGCAGACAGGCACCACCATTTGCGCCTTGCCTCGGTAGAGGATTTTGATCGGCTTGCTCGCTCTATCACCGGCAATTCCGTATCACTCATCCTCAGTGGTGGCGGAGCGCGGGGGTTTGCTCACCTGGGTGTTATCAGGGCACTGCGCAAAATCGGTATCCCGATTGATTGTGTGGGGGGCGCGAGTCAGGGCGCAATTATTGCGGCGGGTGTCGCGATGGGTTGGGATGACGCAAGAATGATCGCGGAGTACAAGACCGCTTACGTGGATGTAAACCCGGGTAATGACTATACCTTGCCGGTGTTCTCTATCATCAAGGGTAAAAAGATGTCTCAAGGATTGAGAAGACACTTTGGTGAAACCCTCATAGAGGATCTGTGGCTGCCTTTTTTTGCCATATCGAGCAACCTTTCCACCGGCCAGGAGAAAGTGCATAGAACCGGACTGCTGTGGCATTCGCTACGTGCCAGCGCCTCCCTTCCGGCCATTCTTCCCCCGGTTTTCGACAATTCGGAAGTGCTCGTGGACGGCAGCATCCTGAATAACCTGCCAGTTAAGATTGCCAAGGATTTGATGCAGGGCCATGTGATCGTTATCGATACATCGCCTGACGATGACTTTTTTTATGAAGAAGCAGAACTGCCAGCGGCATGGAAATACATTGTCCAGCGCATCTTTTCTCTCGGAAAGCGGTCAGACCTGCCGACTATCGAACGCTTGGTAATGAAATCGGCCATGCTTGGAAGTCGCAAGGAATCGGAAGCCGCTGCTCGTCTTGCAGACCTGCATCTGACACCGTCTGTGAAAGAGTTCAAATTGTGGGATTGGCATCGCATGTTGGAAATATCTGAAGCTGGCTACGAGCAATGCCACGACCGGTTGGCCGAGTGGTCCGCGATGCACCCTGAACTGCTATGGAGAACAGAGAGGCATTGAGAGCTCGGCCGACGATCAGACTGGCTGTCTTTCTGACCGGGACGCCAGCCCGGGGCCAAGGGAGCGAGGCAGGTCAACGAATTACTCAGGGGCCAGGCTGGCCCATGGGCAAAGGCTTTCGCTGCCCGCCATGGAAAGCGAAGCGAAGGCGGGTAGTCCCCGGTAGCCGCGAGGCGAGACTGTTTACCCGACGTGCGCTTGCGCGCCAAAGGGGAAACAAAGATCGCATCCGATCGCGGCGTCCAGCCATTTGCGGTAGTGCTGCGTAGCCAGCACCGAGCTTGCGATGGTGTGGCGAAGCGGCACGGACGCAGGGCGGCCGGGGCAATAACGGCTGTCGCGTAGGCGAGTCGATTTTGGGGACTTGGATGTCCCAAAATCTATCACGAGGTAGCGACACGCTTGTTGCCGAAATCCGGCGATACGCCGGATAACGCCAACGCCACCCAGCGCGCCTCGAACTGCTGCCACAGCTGTTCTTCCGGTCGGTCGCTGTGACTGACCGGAAACTCCATCAACTCGACCGGCCCGGCGAGGTGATTGGCGATGGCGTAGACGGTCTTGGCCGGCACCACGTCGTCCTCCAGGCCCAGACCCAGTAACGTCGGGCAGCGGACGTGGTCGGCAAAATTGATCGTGTCGAAATAACGCAGTACCAGCATCACGTCCTCGGCGTGGTCGGGGCGACGTTCGAGATAGTTGGCGATCTCGGCGCCCGACCCCTTCTGCACGAACAGGTTGCGGCCCTCGGCCCAGCCAAAGGTCGGCACGCCGACGGCCAGGATATCGGCCCTGCCCGATACCGCCTGGGCCATCAACGCCAGGCCTCCGGCGAAACTGACACCCAGGAACAGCGTGCGCGATACCCGATCGGCGCAAAGTGCCTGGCCGACGCGCGCGGCCTGTATGTAGTCGCTCACCGCCTGCCGCAACACCGATGCCTCCGGGGTTTCAATACCTGTCAGGACGTAGCCCCAGCGCGAGCGTTGCTGGAGTGCATTGGTCGATGCGCCGAACCCGCGGATGTCGACGCCGACCAGGTTGAGACCCTGCCTGGCCAGGTCCCAGCGGGGTGTGCACTGGCAGGCATAACCGTGACTGTAGATGACCAGGGGCCGCGGACGGTCGTCGTTCCACTGCAGGACATAGGCCGAGATACGCGAGCCACCGAGCGAACGGAACGAAACCAGCCGCCCCGAAACTTCGTCATCGGGAGCCGCCAGCATCGATTCTTCGGCAACCGCCGGTTCGACCTGGTCCAACTGCAACAGCGTGCTGTGCCAGAAGGCGCCGAAGTCTTCCGGGCGGGTCAGTGCGGGTTTGAACTGGCGGCGCATCGTCTAAGCTCCCAAGAAGGCCGAAACAGAATCCTGCGGCAGGGCCGCTCGCTGAAGAAAAGGATGGCACCATGGTATCTGTCGATACGCTAAAGAGCTCGTCCCTGTTCCAGAACCTCAACCGCGAGGTATTGGCGACTTTCGCCGAAGCGGCCGAGATCGTCGATCTCGATAATAATAGCGTGATCGTCCGCCAGCACGACCGCGCCATCGCTTTTTATGTCCTGCTGTCCGGCCAGGTGCAGTTTCTGATCAATGTCGAAGGGGCCGGCAAACTGCTGGTCGGCATCGGCGACGAACCCGGTGTCGTGATCGGCTGGGCGGTGTTTCGCGCGCCGTACCGCTACACGACTGACGTGCGCTGCGCGGGTCCCTGCCGCTTGTTGCGCGTCCCACATCACCTGTTCGACCAGTTGCTGCAGGACTCGCCCCGCTCGGCACTGCGTATCCTGCGGCAGGTTGCGAAGTCGATGGGCGACCATCTTGAATCGGAACGCGCCATGCTGCTGGCGACGACAGAAAAAGAACCTGAACCACGCCTGCCACCGAAAGACCTAGAACCGATATGGTCGGCCGAGCGGCTTGATTCGGTTGCGGCGATCGAGGCGTTTCTTGCCGAATCACCGTTCTTCGAGGAGCAACCGCCAAACATAATTCATTGGCTGGCCGAACAGGCGGTCGTGCAAACCTATGCCGTCGGCAGTCGCCTGTTCGAGCAGGACACGATAGCCGATCAGTTCTACCTGCTGGCCACGGGCCGGGTCGGATTCAACTATTGCGACAGTGATGGCCAGCACTGCGTGTTTCTGCGTGCGATCGAAGGCGTGGGCGACCCGATCGGCTGGTCGGCGCTGGTCGACCCAAGGCGTTATCACACCTCCGCGGTTGCGATGGAAAAATCGGTGGTGATCGCCATCCCCAGCATCGAGCTGGAAAAACTGCTGGAACAGGACCCGACATTCGGCATTCGCCTTATGCAGCGCATCATCCAGGTGATCGGTTCGCGCCTGCGGTTCACCCGTGTTCGCCTGGTCGCAAGGCGTTACAAGGAGGACCTTCTCGCCGTGCGGGCGCTGCTCGAGCAGTCCGCGGAAACCCTGCCCGTGACTTCGGCGCTGCACAAGATCCCTTACCTGCTCGAGAATCGACTGACCCTGGCCGATGCGTTCCACGCCCTGGAACTGACCCGCAGCCACGGCGACGTGAACGAGCGCAACCTGGCCGGACTCTGTCTCGAGGTACTACAGAACCTGCATCACGAACTGCATTTCTACAGCGACCTGCAACAGGCCTACGAGGCCGTCGCCAATGCCCCCGAAGACCTGAACCCCGAACAGGTACGTGACCGCAGCATGAAGGCCTTCATCAAGCTGTTCAGCAGATTGAGCTACCGCACTGCCGGCGAACACAACCTGCCACCGCAACCCGGCAACCTGGTGATCATGAACCACTTGGAAAACCACATGGACACGATGCTGCCGAACGGCTTTCGCCTGACCCTCGACAGCCACTTTGTATCCAGCATGATCCTCTACCGCCACTATGGCCAAGCCCCGGTGCGTGTGGTGCGAAAACCGGAATTCGGCTGGTTCGGCTACCAGCATTACTTCGATCGACTGGATTACATCTATGTCTACCCGGGCGACGTCGACCAGGAGGATCGCGACCAGCATGTCACGCGCCAGCAACGCAACGCGCATTTCATCGAAAGGGCATCCGCGCATATCAATAGCGGGCGCAACCTGATTATCGCGCCGGAGGGCCGCTGCAGCTTCACCGTCGCGTCACCGGGCCCGTTCAAGACCGGGGCATTCCGGCTCGCCGCCGCGATCGACCCGGAACCCTTGATCGTGCCGATAGCGGTTGCCAACTTCGACAATAAACTGACCCGCACAACGACCGCTGCGATTGTGTTTCCGCCGTTCCGCCTGTCCGACCGGTGTACAGACCCACACGATGAAACCGTGCTGCACGCGGCCGTCGATGCGGTCCAGGCCGAGTTTCACGAATACGTTCGCCAGGCCATTCGGCTGGCGGAGAGTGAGTGAATGCAATGGCCTTGGCCCACTACCGCCCGCACCTGCTGGCCGTCGATCAGACGCGCGGTCTTTGCCTCGCTCCTTGAACCATTCCCCGCGCATTCAACCCGAGAGACATGTGACATCTTTCTGCCGACCGCAGTCCAACCCCAGTAAGCGACGATGGCCCTATTGCCAATGCTATTGTCGCAACTGAGCGATCGCCCCGGCCGATGATAGATCAGCGGCCAGGCAGTATAACTTTGGAGGGGTTCGATGAGTGGTGACAACGGGTTGATATGCGCTTATATCCGATCGCCGGAGGGCCAATGGCGTGAGGTGGATTGGGACGGTGTTCACGCCTGGCAACCCGCAGACGGCCTGCTTTGGGTTCATCTCGACCGCGCCGATGAGCAGGCCAGGACCTACCTGCAAAACGACAGCGGCCTGGATCCGCTGGTCGCTGAAAACCTGCTCGCCGAAGAGACCCGCCCGCGCGCGCTCGAGATCGAAGGCAATCTTCTGGTCAATCTGCGTGGCGTCAATCTCAATCCCAATGCCGATCCCGAAGATATGGTTTCACTGCGGCTGTGGCTCGAACCGGAGCGCATCGTCACCGCTCGTCACCGCCCGGTGATGGCGATCAATGACCTGCGTGAGCGCATCGGCAGGGGACACGGCCCCAGCGACGCCGGTGATTTTCTGGTGGAGGTCGCCGGCAGCCTGGTTGATCGCATGTCTCCCGTCATCGAGGACCTTGACGATGCGGAAGACGATCTGGAAGAACAGGTGGTGACGGGAGAGCGCCAGGAAATCCGCACAAAGCTGGCCGATCTCAGACGGCAGGCCATTGGACTCCGGCGTTATCTGGCGCCACAGCGCGAAGCGATGTCGCGCATCCTGGGAGAGCCGATCGACTGGCTCGATGCGCGGCACAAGGCGCGGTTGCGGGAGACCTCGGATCGCATCATGCGCTATGTCGAGGATCTGGACGCCATTCGCGAGCGGGCAGCGGTTATTCAGGACGAGGTCGCCAACCGCGTCGCCGAATCGATGAACAAGAATATGTACATCCTGGCGCTCGTGGCGGCGATCCTGCTCCCGCTCGGTTTTCTGACCGGTCTTCTCGGCGTAAACGTCGACGGCGTGCCCTTTTCGAAGGACGCGCCCTGGGCCTTCGGCGCAGTCACCGCACTCTCGCGTCGTTATCGTCGTCATCGAGGTTGTCATCATGCGGCGGCTGAAATGGTTTTAATCGCGCATACCTTCGCCCGGCTAATGAAAAACGTGATGATGTGGGTCGCAACGAAGGCATACTCGCCATTGACCTCGCAATTCTGCGCGGTTTTCGCATGGCGAGCCGGCGGGTCATCAAGACTCTCAGCTTAGCTACCCTTGCCATCTTTGGTTGACGTACGTATTTCCGATGAGTCGCCATCCGGCAAGATCGTCATGGGTGCCGCACCAATGTTTGAAAAATCAGAACCATGAGGTTGTTAATGAATTCGCCTTTCAAGTTGCCGCCCGCGCCGGTTTTTGTGTCATCGTGGCGCTGTTGCTGATTACGGTGTTGGCGCCAATGCCAGTCATATCTGCCCAGGGCCAGGCCGGTAACGCTGCAGCGACGCTCGACATAAACGATGTGCAGGTTGCCGAGCAGGTTCGGGCTGCGGCAAAAGCGGAAATCGACAAGATACCCGCGGGTACTGACAAGGGGAGCCCCGAAGGTCGCATGCTGGCGGCGCTCGAGCGTCGCCTGGCGTTGCTCGATGAAATGCAGTCGGTGCGCGATACGCGCAAAAGTGGGAGCAGACTCGGTCCGGGCTGCCGGCCCGTATGCGTCGCCGCCGAAGCGGCATCTGAAAGATTTCTCCAGTGCCGCGACAGCGGACAGTCGACACCGGAGCTGAACCAGACGGCTTATGACGCCCTCGAACAGCTCCTTGAGCGAGGCGCGCAGTGATCTGGCGGCCAGGGAATCGGCCCAGGCCGAGCAGCAACACCGCTTCGAGGTGGAATTGCCGAAACTCATCGACGATGCCCGGCATCGCAGCGAGGACGCCCTGAAGCGCCGCAACCATGCTGGCGTCGACGGCAGTTGGATCCAGCCGACAAGGTCGAGCAGCGCACGCTCGAGATCCAGGTCGAAAATGCCGGCTTCGACGCCGTCGTCGCGCAGCAACAGGTGAAGCAGTTCGATGCCGAGCTGGCGATGGCACCGGACCTGCAGCGCGTGCTGTCCACGGAACGCGATCTGGCCGAAAAGCGATTCGCGCAACTCGACAGGGAGTTCGCGCGCTACAGCGAGGTATTTCGGCGCCACGCTTGCGCGCGAGACCGAGCAGGCCGATGCCGATCTGGTCAGGGCGCAGCGGGCGGTGGAGGAGGCGAAGACGCCGACCGATCGCTTCGTCGCGGATTGGGATTTGCGCATCGCCCGATCGAGAAAAGGCAGGGGTGACGTCGAGGCGCAACTGATAAATGTGAAAAAGGATGCCGCCGAGCAGGAGAATCGACTGACGACGGAAACGGACGAGGCGAATGCGATCAAGGATCTGATTGGCGACGATCCGATTCTGCCGATTATGTCGGCGAGCGGATTCAGTTCACCTTGCAGCAGCTGCGCCAGCGCCAGCAGCTGCTGGAGCGGGCGCTGGAGACAGGGCAGGTTCCCGACCTGAACGAGCATCGCGCCCGTCGGTTCGCGATCGAGGACAGCCTGCTCGGGCTCGGCGAGCAGTTCGCGACCAAACGCGATGCGTCTGGCGACGACGTTGCCGGAGTCCGACCGCGTCGCCTTCATCGCACGCACGAATGCACAGCTCGATACCTATCGGAGTCGCGGCGCGCGACGAAAAAAGTGCCCTCACCGAGCTGATATCGCTGGCCCAGCAGATGCAGGTGCTGACCCTGCAGCGCCTCGAGACACTGAAGGATCTGCAGGGTTTCATTCGCGCACGTACATTCTGGCTGCGCGATGGAAAGCCCCTCGAGCTGTCCGTGCTGAGGCAGCTGCCGGACGAGATTCGGGCATCTGCCGCGTGGATCTCGATCCTGACCTCGGGGCCTGTGCGAGCACGCCTGGCCGCGGTAATCGCGAGTCCCTTGACCATCGTCTATGCCTTGTTGCTGTTTCCCGTGCTGCCGGTGGTGCTGTATCTCGCACGCCAACGGGTGCGCGCCACGACACGCGTGCGATCAACGACCGGGTGGTCGCGGAAGGGCGACAGCTGCGACTTGGGCTGCTCGTGATGTTGACCGGCGTGCGTCAGCGCGGCCCTGGTCCCGCTGTATTTTCTGGCCGGCGCAAAGCTGATCGGGGCGGCGAATCTGCCGGCGTCGATCGGTACGGTGATGTCCACATTGTTCGAACACCTGGCGTTGTTCCTGTTCCTGTGGTTCCTCGAGCCGCTCGTTTTTCTGCCCGGCGCAGTATCGCGGAGGTCCAATTCGGCATGCCGGCAGGCGCGGCGAACGCATTTCATTCGGCAATTATGCTGGATCCTGTTCGGCTACGTCTTCTGGTTGCTGCCCTGGTGGATATTGTCGCGGCCGCCATTCGAGTTCGTCGCCTTGCCGCGTCTGTTCTACACACTGTTTCTGCTGACATTTGCCATCGGGGTCGTGTCGCTGGTGCGCGTCAGGTCGCCCTATGTGCAGCATGCGCTCGGATTCGTATCGGACAGCTTCGTTGCTCGCCATTGGCGCACGGTCGCCGGCCTGTTGACGGCGCTGGTGATCGGTATCGTCCTGTTCGATATCGCCGGCTACCGTTACTCGTCGCGCGCGATCATCGAGAGCCTGGCTGCGTCGCTGGCGCTGCTGATCATCCTGCCGCCCATCTATCGGCGCGTCATCGAGGCGGTGCAGGTGGTCGCACGCAGAATGCGTCCAGCGGTTTCGGAACTGACCGGCGAAGAGGGCGAGCCGCCGGAAGAGATTGCCGCGCGGGCACAACGTTCGATCCGTTTTCTCTTTCTCGTGGTTGGGGCCGTCTTGCTGGCCAGATTCTGGGGTTTCGACGAGCAGGCGCTGCAGACACTCGACGAGATGCAGATCTATTCGGTGCGGGGTGCCGGTGCTGAGCCGGAGATCGTAAGCGCCGGCGACCTGGTGCGCGCGGCAGTTGATCTTTGTCGGGACGTTCTGGATTCTGCGCGCCTTGCCCGGTCTCTACGAGGTGGCCATTTTCCCGCGCGTAAAGATGGACGAAGGCGTGAAATACGCCACCCTGACCATATCGCGTTACACCGTTTTCGTGGTCGGCATCTTCCTCGCGCTCTCCGCGGTGCACCTGGATCTCGGGCGTCTCGGCTGGTTGATGGCAGCCATCGGTGTGGGCCTGGGTTTCGGCCTGCAGCAGATCGTTTCCAACTTTGTCAGCGGCATCATCCTGCTCGTCGAGCGCCCGGTGCGACCCGGCGATACCGTGACCATTGGGGACATCTCGGGGAAGGTGCAGCGCATCAATATCCGCGCAACCACGATACTCGAACTTCGATCGGCAGGAGGTCGTGGTGCCGAACAGCAGCCTGATCACCGGTAATGTCACCAACTGGACCCGCGGCGATACGATCAACCGGCTGGTGATACCGATCGGCGTCGCCTACGGCAGCGACGTCGACCAGGTCAGTGCGCTGCTGCTGCAGATAGCAAAAGATCAGCCCGAGGTGATGGCTGACCCGGCGCCGTCGGTGGTCTTCATGGCGCATGGCGAGAGTTCGCTCGACTTCAATCTGCGGGTGTTCGTGCCCAGCCCGGACGACATCATGAAGCTGCGCAACCGGCTCAACACGCTGATCAACAAGGCATTCGCCGCGGCGAACATCGAGATTCCGTTCCCGCAGCGGGATCTGCATATCCGGTCCAGTGAGGTGTCGCTGAGCCAGGCGGTTGTGACCGCGGACAGCACATGAAAACCGGCAGGTCGGCTGCTGACGAGTCTTCGGCAAGGTGTAAGTTGAACAGAATCGATTTTCGCAGAGCGTCAGCGAACGGTGTTGCGTTGGCCCGCTCGAACGCGTTTCGCTTTAAGGATGTAGATAAACCATACAAGCAAGCCGGCCAAGGCCAGGATGGCAAACACCAATAACTCGTAGCGTTTGAGATCACCGATGAAGATTTCGAGTGCATGGCCGAACAGATAGCCGAGGGTTCCAACGACAATTGCCCAGACCGATGCACCGATAATATTCAATATCAGAAACCTGGAAGGCGAAATGCCGGCGGCACCGATCAGGAACGGGGTTACGGTGCGTATGCCGTATAGAAATCGAAACCCCAGGATAAGGGGTATTTGATGCCTGTTGAGCAACGACAGCACCTTCTCTGATTTTGATTGCCAGTTCGGCCGCCTGTCGAGCGCGCCTTTTCCCTTGGCGCGGCCGATGTAGAAATATAATTGGTCGCCGCACAAGGTGCCGAAGAATGCGGCCACAATCACCCATGGCAGTTCAAGATAGCCGCGATGCGCCGCGAAACCGCCAAGGACAAGAACCGTTTCGCCTTCCAGGAAAGTGCCAATTGCTATCGCGGCATAGCCATAGCTCGATATCAATGCGTCCAGTGACATGCCCGTGTTCCAGATTGCCTGTCAGGCGGATTTTGCCTGTCTGCATTCTAGTGGGCCAAGTGGAAAGTTCTGTAACGCTCAGCCGCGCCACAAGCATTGTGGGCAAGGCGCAGTCCGCAGGGAATGGCAGGCCCTTTCCAAGGACTGCAACACAGCCCACGATGCTTGTGGCGCGGCCCTTCGGGAGCCGCTGTGCGAGCGCGACTCTGTGTTGCGTTTCTTGCCAAGGGAGCGGCCATTGCCTGCGAAACACGCCTTGATTCGCACTCGCACAGTGGCTCTGAGTGTTACAGAACTTTCCACTTGGCCCACTAGCGGTGAATTCCAGCGGCCATCCCTTTTGATACCGGTACGCCGCGATCAGCTGCCAATTTGCAGGCTAAAGTCTTTCAGTCGATATAGTCATTCACTCCGCTACGTTGGTTTTACAGCAAGCAATCGGCTATCGAGCTGACATATCTCGTTTAACAGAAGGCTTTCGACCTGGATTGCGGAAATCTCGGCTCGTTGGTAATCGGGATCTGCGGCCTGTGGGACCTGTTGAGTATCCGGGTCGGCACGCTCGGCATCGGGGCCGTAGGGATTTTCAGCCTGCTGATCTATGATGACCTCGGTTTCTTTCCCTCATTCGGATTGCCGCCTGGATCGAGCTTTGACAATCGATGCCTTATTCGGATCGGAGCGCTGGACGCTCGGTTTGCGCCGTGTTCTGCTGCACCGGCGCTCATGGACCTTCTCAACAGGGGTGTTGAATAGATGGCCTATTTTGACAAGCGCTACCACCCGCCCGGGACACCGCCCGGGACACTCACTGAGGTAGGCGAATCGGCAGAAAAACCGCTGAAGATTCGCTTGGTCGACTACAGTGTGGACGAAATCACGATCCGGGAAGATCTGACTGCCGGCGAGTGCATCCCCTATTTGCAACGCGACAGCATCAGCTGGGTGCATGTGCAGGGACATCCGACGGAGGCGGTATTGGACGAACTCGGCGCCGCCTTTGATCTGCATCCCTTGGCGATGGAAGATATTCTGAATACGGGGCAGCGACCCAAGGTCGAGCCGTTCGAAGACCAGCTTTTCATCGTGATGGGGCTGCCGACCATGGACAATGGTCTGGTAGAGGTTCGACAGGTCAGTTTTTTCTGCCACAAGAATTTCCTGATGAGTTTTTACCAGGAGGACTTCGAGCCTTTTGAGCCCGTCGTCAAAAGACTTCAGAGCAATGGCAGTCGCCTGCGTTCACGCGACGTAGACTTTCTCCTGCACAGCCTGATCGACATCGTCGTAGACAGTGGGTTTCCCGTGCTGGAAAGTTTTGGAACGCAGCTGGAAGAATTGGAGGACAAGATTCTCGGCGGCGCCCGCGCTGAAACGCTGGAGAAGATCCACATCATGAAGCGCGAGCTGATCCTGTTGCGGCGCATGCTGTGGCCGCAGAGGGAAGTGATCAACCAGCTGCTGCGCGGTGATCAGGACCTGGTGCAGGAAAACACAATGGTCTACTTGCGTGACTGCTACGACCACAGCATACAGGTGATGGACCTGCTCGAGAGCTACCGGGACATGACGACAAGCATGCTGGATATCTACCTGTCGAGCGTCAGCAATCGCATGAACGACATCATGCGTGTGCTCACCGTGATTGCAACGATCTTCATTCCGCTCACCTTCGTTGTCGGCGTTTACGGGATGAACTTCGATCGCGCCGCCGGTCCGTGGAACATGCCGGAACTGGGCTGGCCGTATGGTTACCTGCTGGTATGGTTGTTCATGATCACGATGGCGGGTCTGATGCTAGCCTTCTTTCGTCGTCGGGGATGGTTCTGACGCGACGTCGGCCACATGGATCGACGGATAGCCCGTGATGGTTTGAAGATGCAACGCCAGTTTGTCGGTGCCCGCGGTATCCGGGGGGAGACCACCCCAGGACAGCAGGCGCCAATTTATCAGCTGGCGTATGGTATGGCGTCAATGTGATCCAAGCGGAATCTCGGGGTAGCGACGAGTGGAAAGTTTTCTGGACCGGGCACAGCGCGCGCTGTCTGCAATACGCAATGGGTTTCGACCGGACGGCTTGAAGACCAACGGTTCGCAGGGCGAGCGCGGGTCCGTATCCGGGCCGGACGGGCACGCCCTGTCGTTGCAGATCGTTCGCGCCATCAGCGGTGGCGAGAGGGTGCCGGGGTTGCCCGAGGCATTTTACAGCGCCTTCGACGCCGCGCCGTTGGCGACCCTGGACGACCGCTTCGTCGGCCGTGCCGAGAGCCTTGGCGTGATCGAGTCGGCCATCGCGCAATGGCGCACCGGTGGCTCGGCCATGCTCGCCGTCACCGCGCCCCAGGGTGCGGGTATCTCTTCGTTCCTGGCCAGGGTCCCGTCACTGTTGCCGCCCGGCGAGCCGGTCGATTCGCGGGCGTTTGCCGCCCGCGTATGCCATTCCGAAGACGTGCTGGCCACGGTCGCCTCCTGGTTTGATCTCGAACAGACGCCGGCAAGCGCGCATGCGCTGATCATGCAACTGCGTGCGGCCGCCCCGCGAGTGATCCTCGTCGACGATGCGCATTACCTGGTCAATCGTCTCGCTGAACTGGAAGCGGTACGCGTGTTCGGCTCAATCCTGGTCGCGACCCAGGACCGGCATCTCTGGATATTGGGCTGCCGCCGGCATGCCTTTGCGCGGCTGGTCTACCTGCACCAGGCAGACCGTTTTTTCAGCCACCAGCTGGAGTTGTCTTACTTTAGCCAGGAGGAATTGGCCGAAGTCGTTCGCCTGCGGCTGCAACGGGCAGGCCTTTCCCTGACCGATGACGAGGACGCATCCGCCGATGTGCCGATCGGTCTCGGGGAAGGGCGCCTTCGTGAGTTGTACCAGTGCAGCGGTGGAAAACCCGATCTGGCCTTTGCCGGCCTGCTGCGGGCCAGCCGGGCGGTCGGCGATGGCAGTCACGCCCAGATGGCGCGGCCGTCGGCAGTGGATGTCTCGGTGCTGCAGGAACTGGAGCGTCCGGAACTGCTCGCGCTGGCGGAACTGATCGTGCACGGCAACCTCAGCGTTGCGGAGCATGGCGGCATCTTCCGGGTGCCGCGCGCATCCAGCGCACTCTCCCTCAGTTATCTCCATAACCTGGGTCTGCTCGACCAGTTCGGGGACGAGGGCGATGAGTCTGCGATCCGCTACGCGGTGGTCAAGCCGATCTGGGCCTTGGTGGTAAAGCACCTGGAAACGGCGAATTATCTTTACTGAGCCCTCGGGGGACATCGCGATGGAACAGGACGTGTTGGCGGAACTACTGCAACTGCTATCGCTGTCGAGCCTGCTGCGTGCAGGCGGTGTGCTGCTGGTGGTGTGGCTGGTGCTGCATGTGCTGAAATCCGCGATCGAGCGCCTGGCGCAGCGATTTCCGCGCCATCGACAGCGTGTCCAGCAGATTTTTCCGGTGTTGCGCCTGTTTGCCTGGGTGGCAGCGGTGCTCTACATCGTCTTCATCATTATCCACCCGCCGCAGGGCGTCATGTATGCGCTGCTCGGGTCGCTCGGTCTGGCCATGGGTCTGGCCGCCCAGGACGGTATCCGCAACCTGCTGGCCGGCACGATGATGTTGTTCAACCCGCCGTTTCGGGTCGGGGACATGGTCGAGGTTGGCGGCCAGTATGGGGAGGTGGTGCGTCTGGATCTGAGTGTGACCTGGCTGCGTACCTTCGACGACAATACGGTGATGGTGCCGAACGCCGAGATCTTGAAGCAGGCCGTCGTGAACTCGAACAGCGGTGAGCTGCACGAGCTGGTTGTGGTCACTCTCGATCTGCCTGCTACAGTGCCTGTCCAGGCGGTCAGGGAACTCGCCGCCGACGCTGCACGACGCTGTCCCTATACCTACCTCAAGTTGCCGATAAATGTATTGGTGGAGCCGCGCTATGATCACCGTTTCCTGTTGCGCTTCAAGGTCAAGGCCTATGTCACCGACGTTCGGCTGGAACGTCTCATGGCGAGCGATATCGCCGAGCGCACGTTCGAAGAGTTGATGGCCCGGCAGCTGATCGATGCGCACTGGGACGTGCCCGCGTGAACCTGCCGGCTATTTCCTCGTCAGACAATCTTCCGGGAACCTCTGGCAACTCATTTGCGTCGGCGAAATCGTCGACAGCCATGTTCCCACTGCCCTGAGCGTAACGGATCGCCTCGAGCCGTCTACAAGCAAAGCCCCGGCCTGGCAGGGAAATGCTCATTCCTCGGTCCGCTTTGTGTCGGTGGGCGACAATGCCTTGTCCACGGCCTGGGCCGTCGCCGTTATGGCACCACTGGCGAGCATGGGCGCGGCATCCAGGTCTTCGGCATTCATCATTTCCGCGATGCGCTGCAATGAAGAGAGCAATTGCAACTGCTCCCAATCACGCAGTTCAGAAAGCCGTTGCTGGAATCGCTCCTGTAATAGTGGAACTGACTGCTTGACCAGCGCCATGCCGTCCTCGGTGGCTGTCAAAATGATCTTTCGTTTGTCCACCTGGTCGCGGATGCGTTCGAGGAGCCCTCGAGATTCCAGGCGCTTGACCACATCGGTGACCGTTGCCTGGCTCAGGCTCACGCGGGCCGCGAGCTCGCTGCCGGTCAGCGATCCGCAGCGCACGATCTCTGTCAGCAAGACCGCCTGGGGACCGGTCAGCCCATGACTGACGACCAGGTTGCGGGAATGCCGGTCAATCGCCCGAATGACCCTGCGCAAGGCAATCAGGATTTCCTGGGAAATATCGGTATTTTCACTCATATATTATTTCGTTCACTTAGTATCGTTTTTGCGAAACAGGCCCTGTATCTCGTGTTTTCAGGCAGCGCGATCATGAAATCTCCCCTGAATTCCGTTAGTCTTCGAAGTGATTATTTCGAATGCTCAACGTATTGCCGTGACAGGCCTGCGTAGTCGGCGCCAGATGCCCGGCACACGATGATGTCCATCCAAGAGGTCCTGCCAGGCTATTCACCGTTTCGAATACTGTGCGTATCGATGATGCGAATGCGCTGAGTATCTCACCGTGGGAAAACGTCGCCGAAGTCGGGAAGCCGAGGCAGGCTGAAACGGGTCCCAGGATAGGGCCGGGCCCCGGTCTTGCACAGCATTCTGTGCCAGAGATTGCCCCAGGGGGTGTCGGCAGTGCAGCCACCAGACTGGGGCGACGTCATCTTATTGCCTTCGCATGTCGTAGCGAGAATATCAAAAAGCCGTGGATTCGTTGCTGGCCGGTCGTTTCTGACGGGGGGCGGCTGTTTCCCTGATGATCCATAAACGCGGTCGGCGCCGTTTCTTCCCGCCTGTCGGGTATCGCGCGCACTGGAGGCGCTCGGTTACACCGTCGAGTCGATCAAGGAAATCGAGTATTCCGCCGGTCACGTGGCTATCGGCAACGGCGACGCAACCTTTCTCGCCGACCACTGGGATCCGCTGCATATCGATTTCTACAAGAATGCGGGTGGTGATGCCAAGGCCGACCTGACCGGCTGTACACCGGGTTGGGGTTGCGAGAAAGTCATCGAACACCAGCTCGATGCCTTCAAGCTGCGCGATACGGTGGCCCATAGGCAGGGGTCTTACTCGGCGATCATTGCCGATACGATCACCCGCTTCAAACAGGGGGAATCGGTGCTCTACTACACCTGGACCCCGTACTGGGTTAGCGGCGTGATGGTGCCTGGCCGCGATGTCATCTGGTTGCAGGTGCCTTTCTCCGCACTGCCCGGCGAGCGTTCCGATGTCGACACGGCGCTGCCCGACGGCAGCAATTACGGGTTTCAGGCCAACACCCAGCGCATTGTCGCCAATCGTGCTTTCGTCGACGCGAATCCCTCGGCGGCAAAGCTGTTCAGCATCATGCAGCTGTCGAATAACGATATCTCGGCACAGAACCTGCGCATGCGCGATGGCGAGAAATCCGCCAAAGACATCGCGCGCCATAGCGATGCCTGGATCAAGGCCAATCAAGCCACCTTTGACGGCTGGATCGAGGCCGCGCTGCAGGCCAGCCGGTAGTCCACCCCGGGCGCACCGGGCCAGCTTTTCATCAGCCGGATAGTATCTGCGCCGGGCCCTGCCAGTTGGGGAGAAAACGATGGGTGAAGTTGAACAGGTGATGCGTGGTGTCTGGCTTACCTGGCACGGCGACTTCGACAAGTTGGAGATTCGAAACGATATCCCCAGGCCGCAACCCGGTAGCGGTGAAGTGCTCATCCGGGTCAGTGCGGCCGGGGTCAACAACACGGACATCACTACCCGAATCGGCTGGTATTCGAAACACGATGCAGAGGCCGAGGACGCGAGTTGGGCAGGTGAGCCACTGCACTTTCTGCGCATCCAGGGTGCCGATGTGTGCGGCCTTATCGAGCCTGTCGGCAATCAGGTGGACGCCGGAAGGGTCGGCGAGCGGGTCATGATCGAGCCCTGTCTGACCGAAGCGGGCGGGCAGGAGCTGGATCCGCCCTGGTATCTCGGGTCCGAGTGCGATGGCGGCTTTGCCGAGTATGTCGTTGTTGCCGCCAGGCATGCGCATGGCATTGAATGCGGCCTCGGCGATCTGGAACTGGCCTCGTTCCCCTGCTCCTATTCGACCGCAGAGAACATGCTGACCGGGGCCGGCGTGGGAGCGGGAGAGCGGGTACTGATTACCGGTGCCTCCGAGGGCGTCGGTTCTGCCGCGGTTCAATTGGCAAAGGCGCGTGGTGCCCAAGCCATCGCGGTCACCAGCGCCCCGAAGATTGACGCCCTGATCGCACTGGGCGCGACCCAGGCAGTATCGCGCAGCGAAGACCTTGTTTCCGTATCAGGCGAGAACAGCGTCGATGTGGTCATTGACCTGGTTGGGGGCAGTAGCTGGCCACGCTTGCTGGATCTGCTCAGGCCGCATGGGCGATATGCCGTGTCCGGGGCGATCGCCGGGCCGCTGGTTGAGCTGGATCTGCGTACGCTCTACCTGAAGGACCTGAGTTTCTTCGGCTGCACGGTGCTGCATGAAAGTGTCTTCCCCAGCCTGGTCAAACATATCGAACAAGGCGACGTACAGCCGCTGGTCGCCGGGGTTTTTGCGCTCGACGAAATCGTCAAGGCGCAACAGGTGTTTCTCGAGAAGACGCACACCGGCAAGATCGTGTTGGACGTGAACGCCGATTCCGATCCCGTTTAGTCTCGCGTGCAGGCCGAATACCGGGAAGGCGAGGGGGAATCCCATGTGCCGTGAATATCGGCGCACAGGCAACTGTATTCGTCCTTTCCCCGATGAGGAGTGATAATGCCCTCACAACCTGACCTCAAGGACTGCTGAAATTCATGTGGCTTCGCACCAGTTGCGATCTGTCGTTCGACATCGCGGAACCCGTACCCTTTGTGCTGATGCTGCGGCCGCGCAGCGGTGCCCATCAATGGATCGCACTCGAGGAGTACCGCCTCGAACCCAGCGTGCCGGTGTTCGAATATACCGATAACTACGGTAATCTCTGTCAGCGCCTGGTCGCTCCCGCGGGGAGCTTCAATGTGCGCACGAAAGCAGAGGTGTTGACCTCGGATGATACCGATCAGGGCTACGGGGCGCCGTTTGTCGAAATCCAATCCCTGCCCAATGCGGTACTCAGCTATCTGCTGCCAAGTCGGTATTGTGAGTCAGACCATTTCCATGACATGGCAAGCGAGATTGCCGCAGGCCAGGTGCCCGGCTACGATCAGGTCGCGGCCATCTCCAACTGGTTGCGCGATGCGGTCTGCTTCAGCCCCGGCAGCAGCACCTGCCCGCTTTCGGCGGTAGAGGTCAACGCCAGGCGGGTCGGCGTTTGTCGCGACATGGCCCACCTCGGCATCGCCTTGTGTCGCAGCCTCAGTATTCCGGCACGGATGGTCGTGGGTTATCTGTACGGACTGCAGCCGATGGACCTGCATGCCTGGTTCGAGGTGTACGTGGGCGGACGCTGGTATACCTTTGATCCAACACAGGCCACGCACAGAGGTGGCTACGTGGCGGTCGGGTACGGCCGCGATGCGGCAGATGTCGCCGTGTACAACCAGTTTGGTCCTGCGGTTTATCCGATCGCCCAGTCTGTGCGGGTCGAGCGGATCTGGCGAAGTTAGTCGCTATACCCTCCACGGTTCTGTGCAGACGCAGCCGATCAGATTGCCGAGTAGAACAACCCGTCTCCATACATCGCCAAGAACCCGCTATATGCAATTCAATATCCAACATCAGACACGATACCGCTATTCACGCCCGGTCCAGCTGAGCCCGCAGCAGCTGCGTTTTCGCCCCCGCGACGACGGCGCGCAGCGCGTCATCAGTTATCAACTGGAGATCCTGCCGACGCCGCAAGGCCGCAATGAGTACCTGGATCTCGAGGGTAACCAGGTAACCCAGGCGTGGTTCGGTGGCGAAACGGATAGCTTCGAAATCATCGCGTCCATGCAGGTCCAGACGATACGCCGCAATGCCTTTGATTTCCTCCTGGCGCCTGATGCCGCGGTATTGCCGATCGATCATGCGCACGACGACTGTGCACGTTCCTATCTGGAACGCATCATGCCTGACGATAGCGTCACGGCCTTTGCTGCCGAGCTGAGTATGGCGGTCGGTCGCAACACGCTGAGCTTCATTGATCAGCTGAATCGCCGCTTGTTTGCCGAATTCAAGCAGATACACCGCGATACAGGCGCACCGCAAAGCCCGGCGGTCACCTTGCAGAGTCGTCAGGGTGCCTGTCGGGATCTTGCGGTGCTGTTTGTCGACTGTTGTCGGGCCGAGGGGCTCGCTGCCCGCTTCGCGAGTGGCTATCAAAGGGGCAACCTGCAGAGCGAACGACGTCATCTGCATGCATGGCCGGAGGTCTATCTGCCCGGTGGTGGCTGGCGCGGATTTGATCCCACCCATGGCGTGGCCCTGGCCGACACGCACATCACGATCGCTGCGGCCGCACATGCGCGCGATACCATGCCGGTTATTGGAAATTTTTTCGGATCCGGGGCCGCCAGCACGCTGGACTTCAGTCTGCAGATCCAGGTGTCCGACGACTGAAGCTGATCGGGCAGGGGCGCGTGCCTGCGAGGCCAGCGAGGCGATGGCGCAAGGGTGCGAGTATTTGGAAGAGACATGATCTCAGGCGGCCTCGGTGGGTGAATCCCTGGAAAAAATCACCGACGCGGTCACCGGGATATGCGGCATGAACCAGCAGATTGCCACGGCTGCAAATCAGCAGGGTACGACAGTGGCCGAACCCGACCGCAACCTATCGCACATCAGGCCCGGCACCGGCCTATGTCGATTGCCGGGCCTGACAATCCCTTCCGGCCGGTCGGGTCACGTCCGTGGAGCACCTGCCCTGCAACGCAATTCGCCCAGGGCAGCTGGCGCGGCCAGGCCAAGCAGCCGCAGGAGTCTCGCCAGCAGATGTGCCGCTTCGGCGAAGGCAGGACAAACGCCGCGGAAGAGGCCACGGGCGATAGATTTCTCACCCATGTTCAGATCAAACGCGAGGCTGAGCACCAGGCCAACCGCAAGCCCCAGCAGGATGTTGTCAGCCAGGCCGCCCAGCAGGGCACCGTAGCCAAGTGGCACGCCCCGGATGAGTGCACGCGAGGTGGCCTCGGCGGCGTCATCGGTCAATTCATGGCTCAGCTCGGCATACCTGTCATGGTGTGTCCGGTCCCGTGGTTCGACATACGCATCGAGTTCAATTCGGTCGGTGACTTCTCGCGCGACCGGCTCACTGTCTTTTTTCATCAACATGATTTCACTACCTTCGTATACAGCTTGAACGCAAGCCCGTTATTCCTGGCAACCCCGACGAACTGCCGGGACCTTCTCGATAACCGCGCAGGCATCCGGTCCGTCACTTGGCCCATTCGACCGGCGGACAGGGCTGGCTGCCCGTTCGTCGCGGCAGGTCGTGGCGCGCGACCGCCATACGATTGAGGTAGTAGGAGCGCCAATCCAGCTGCGACCGGACGTGGTCTTCGGCGATCGGGGATGAGTATTCGCGGTGGCCTGACTGGCTGTCAGTGGCCGGTGCCCCTGGCACGCCACCATCGGCCCAAACCGCGGAGGTTGCTGATAAGTGCAGCAAGGCTGCGAAAGCGGTCCTAAACATGATACTGCTCCGTTTAGTGACAATACGTTGATACGAAATCGCCGAGTGTTACTGACCCGTCCTGCTCCGGTCTGTCGGCGCAACAGACGCAATCAAAAAAACCAGCGGTCGGACAGGGGTCGCCACTTCGGCGGATTATTAGTAAGTTCTTATATACAAGTTATGTGCCAGTTCGACGAAGCCTGCTACCACGGTGCCTATCCCGATCATGGGCCGGCGGTTGTCGCGCGGCGTGTCGGGACTGCACGACACTCGGGCACATGCTGCCGATCACATCGACGATCGGCGGTGACTGCGTCAAAACGGGTTGCCCGTCGTCGATCGGATCAGCGATGCATGTCCCGATGGGTCTCCCCTGGTGAACAGAGCCCGCCAGTAACTGACTTAGACACTTAAGCGAATTTTGATGTTATCAGTACTACATTATTTAGACAGTTGTTGGACGATTGGCTGCGCTATCCTCGCAATACAGTCAAAAGGGGGTCGAAAAGCGTGACAAATAGAGCTCATCTCGCAAAACTTCGGATTGCGCCGATGGCGCCAGGACAACGCGACGCGGCCACAGTCTTCCTGCATCGGCTGTGGCACGAGACGCACGCGCAGCGGGTCCCGAAGGGGGCATCGCCAAGCAGCGCACGATCCAACATTTCCAAGACCACCTGAAGCGTCGCAAAGCGGTCTGCTCGCTGGCCTGGATGGGGGGCGACTCGCGGGTCTGCTGACAACGCGGGCCAACGGCATCGACGAGGTCTGGGTTGCCCGCCGCTATCGCCACCGCGGGATAGCAACACACCTTATTGAGTTGGCCTGCACGTAACTTGTGCAGCGCGGGTTCACCTACGCCCAGGTTGGCTGCGAGGACTTCAACAGCGGCGCTATCGGCCTGTTCGAATCGCGCGGTTGGCAATAGTCGCCTGAGATCAAAACCGGCTGACGAATCCCGGCATACATTCCTGGATGCTTAATCGGCACGCATTTACCTCACCGGCATATCACTGCCGAATCAAGGCGCCGTAAGTGAGCACGGCAGCGGTGCGCCAAACATCGGCACCCTGCCGCGCCCAAGCTGGATCATGAAGGGCGCTGTCCTTGCTGCATCCCGCAGCCGTGCTTGCCCGTCATGCCGTGCGATCCGTGAAAACCTTTCCCATGGCCGTCGTAACCCTGCATGCCGTAACCGTGGCCACCACGCATGCCGGGGTGATGTTTTGCCTTGGCATGCCCGGCACTGCCAAGCGCGACCTGCAGGCTTTTCGTCTCGCGCTCACGCACGATCGCGACCGCCACGCTGTCGCCCGGCGAGTGACTATCGAGCGCCGCATGTACGTCCGGCACCGTCGTGATCCGATCTCCTCCGACTGACACGATGATGTCGCCGGCCTTCAGGCCAGCCTTTCCGGCCGCCGAATTGCGCATCACCTGGGATACCAGCACGCCCGCGTCACCTTCGGTGCCAAAGGCCTCCTTGAGATCATTGCTCATCTCCTGGATGCGAACCCCCAACACGGCCTTTCCAGGCTCGGCCTGGGCAAACGCCACCTGCAGTTTGAGTGACTCACCATCGCGCGACACGGCAACGGTCGACCCACCCTCTACCTGGCCGACCAGGTGTTGCAGTCGCTCGGGCGAGTACGCCGGGCGACCGTCCAGGTTGGTGATGACATCGCCCTTGTGCAATCCTGCCGTCTCGGCGACGGAGCCCTGCATCACCTCTTCAACCAATACGCCGTATTCCAGTGAAAGCTTGTCCAGCTGGCCTTGGGATATCGCCGAGATTGCAACACCAAGCCTCGCTGGCATTGATGCCTGGCCCTGCCCCTGCATGAGACCATGGTGCGCCATAAGGGACGGCATCTGGGCATGCGGATTTTCTTCGTTTGCGTGTCCGGCAAAGACCGGGGCCGCGAATCCTGATGCGAAAAGGCTCGCGGTGAGCGCGACTGCGGGTAATCGATTATTGAACATGCGAAGCTGCTCCTTGGGTTAACGTGCACGGTTTGAACCACCCGATGTGGCGAAGTTCAACCCGCGTTCCCATGGCTCGGCTGAGGAAAATTTCTGGTTCCCGATCAACGCATCATCGGCCCGGGATATCCCGCCGGGCGTTCGACGGCGCGCTTATGTATGTCCTGTACAGGGGTGGACCTGCGCGGGCACTGCATCATGCAGACTCAGCGAGGGCGGCATCTTAAGTTGACGCCCACAACTCGTATTCGGCAACAGTGCAGCGTGGGCCAGAAAAGGAGGCAGTGTGACGATGAAGCATCGCTATGGATTCAGCCTGGACAGCCTGGGTGCGACGCGCTGTCAGACGCCCGGCCGCAGCTTGTCCACGGATGCGCTGCAACCGCAGCAGGCCGCGCCTTGCGTTGTCCACAACACGCGCTACGAATAGCAACGATATGAACGAGGTCGACAACCGGTCCACGCAGAGGGTGGCGGAGCGCGGGACAGCCCTGGTGTTCGGCGCCAGCGGCTACATCGGCTCCTACCTGGTCCCCTATCTCCGGGCGCACGCTATTCCAGTCAGGGCTACTTCGCGCCGACCCACGGTCCTGCAGGGCCGGGACTGGCAAGACGTGGAGATGTGCAGCGCGGATGCGCTCGATCCCGCGACCCTCCCGGCGGTCCTCGACGGCATCGATACCGCCTACTACCTGGTCCACTCGATGGCCTCGGGTCGCGATTTCGGCCAGCGTGACGTACAGGCGGCCGCGAACTTCGCCGCGGCTGCCGACGCCGCCGGCGTCCGGCGGATCGTCTATCTCGGCGGGCTGGTGCCGGATGATGCCGACTCCGAGCACATTCGCTCGCGACGCGATACCGGTGACATGCTGCGCCAGGGCCGGACCCCTGTCACCGAGATCCGTGCCGGCATCATCGTCGGACCGGGCTCTGCCGCCTTCGAGGTGATGCGAGACCTGGTCTACCATCTGCCGGTGATGGTCACGCCGCGCTGGGTGCGGGCGAAATCGCCGCCCATCGCGCTCGACAACCTGCTGGAATATCTGCTTCGCGTCCCCGAATATGACGACACCGCGGACAGAATATTCGACGCGGCCGGGCCCGAGACCCTGACCTACGAGCAGATGATGCGTGTGCTGGCCGAGGTCGCCGGCCGGCGCAGGCCGATAATCCTGCCGGTCCCGGTGCTGTCACCACGACTGTCGTCGTACTGGTTGAAGTACATAACCTCGGTGCCGACCAATATCGCGCAGGCCCTGATTGGCGGACTCAAGCACGACTTCACGGCAGATACCTTGCCGCTGCGAGAACGGGTACCGCAGCGGCTTCTCGACTTTCGTGAAAGCGTTGAGGCCGCCTTCGTGGCCGAGCGTCGAAGCAAGGTCAAGGCCCGTTGGGTCGAAGGAGCCTTCTCCATGCGAAAAGAACGAATCGACTATGCCTACTACGCCAAGCAGGCGTCCGGTAGCACGGTTTCCAGGGCCTCCGCTGCATCCTTGTGGCGAGTTATATCGGCGATCGGCGGCGACAATCGCTATTACTACCTCAATTCACTGTGGAGTTTGCGCGAACTGCTCGACGGGCTGGCCGGCGGGCGCGGCATGCATCGCGGGCGCCGCCATCCCCAGGATCTCCGGGTCGGCGATCAGATCGACTCCTGGGAGGTGATCGGGCTTGAGCCGGAGCGGCGGCTGACGCTGTCGTTCGGCATGCGGGCGCCGGGCGCGGGCGTACTCGAGTTCGAGGTTCAGCCGGTCAGTGAACAGCAGACCCGCATTACCGCCACCGCCTATTGGCACCCGGCGGGCGTGCTCGGCCTCATGTACTGGTACTCGCTCGAGCCGGCACACCGCGTGATATTCAAGGGACTCGTGCGCGAGATCAGTCGCCGGGCCGAGGCGTCTGGCTTACCCTGACGCATCCGCCCGGGCCTCTCACAGAGGGCCCAGGCGCTGCATCGGTTACGCCGCGCGATTGCGCAGGCCGACAACCGTATCGGCCACGGCACTCGCGGCGCGCCCGCCCGAGTGCAGAGCCGCCCGGGCGACGAGCTGTTGCAGGGATATATCGGACAGGAAGCCGAAGATCTGCTCGCTCAGGTCGTCCCACATCGCCCGCGTCGACGATTGCGGCGTTTCGGCAGAGCCGCCCGCCAGGTACTTGGGGCTGCGTGTGTACTCCACCCATTCGTCTACCGCGCAGACGATATCGGCGACCGATATCGCGTCGGCTTGCTGCGCCAGAAAATATCCTCCACCCGGACCGCGTACGCCGCGCACCAGACCCTTGACGCGAAGCGATGCAAACAGCTGCTCGAGGTAGGAGAGGGAGATATTCTGGTTCTCAGAGATGTCTGCGAGGGTCACTGGACCGTCATTGCCGTTCAGGGCCAGATCCAACATGGCCGTGATGGCGTAACGGCTCTTGGTCGAAAGTCTCATGGTCGCGCTCCTGCTTTGCTTGTCTGGTTCGCCGGCACCGCTGCCCGGTCGTGGGCGCAAGCTATGGCGTCTAAGTTTTGTAAAAATGTCACACCCCGTATACTAGCCCTGTCTCAGGATTTGTCCACTATTTTGTCCAGGACTACGGCATGATTCCGGCAGTTTTCGGTTAATTCGACCAGGTTTTGACTGTTGCCAGGCTGTTTCTGCGCCTCGCGGAAAACCCGAAACGCGCGATGGCGATCTTGACGCCCATGTTGTCTCGCGCGAGATACAGCGCCCTCAGGCAACGATCGCACCCTGTAAACGCCATAGGTGAGGCCTGCCGACAACAAATTCAAGTTTTTCGTGCGAACCCGGCCGAGAGCGGCGGCCGTGGCAATCGGTTGCTGCCGGCCCGGGGGGGGCGGATTTGGGGAAACCGGGCCCGCGCCTTTGTTCACCCGGGTTACCATCGGCAAATGGATTCGCAATCAATCATCGAGCCCCGTGATGATGCGGCGCCGGCTGATTTCTCGGGCGCACAATGGGCCTGGCAGTTTCTGCGGCGCAATCCGCAGTACCGGTCGCAATGGCAGGCGTTTCACGCGACCTGGCTGGATCTCGAGGCGGCCTATGGTCGGCCACCGAACCGTGATTTCTGTGCCTGGAAGAACGACCCCCGCGCCTGGGTGCCGGCATCGCACTGCGAGGACAGTGACTGCCGGGTCGACCAGGACAAGGTGCTGATCGAGTGCGCCATGGGTGCGCGCTGGGGGTTTCACAAGTTCCCACCCGATCCGGCGGAGGACGATCCGGTGGGGGCGGGGCGGCTCAGCTGGCGCGATGTCGCGCAGGATGTTGCGGTGGTCGAGGCGGATGATCAGGCCTGGCTCGGGGAGAACCCCGGCCGGGTCGCGATCGGATTCGATCTTGCTTTACCGTTGCGTGAACAGCTCGAACGGACCAAGCGGGCACTGCAGCTCCTGCAGCGCCAGCGGGTTCAGGCCGGGCAGATTCGGCCCCTGTCGCTGCGCCGCCTCAGCGGCGAGCTTGGGCAGATGCTGCGACTGCTGGACGCGCAGGCCGACGGCCTCGACGAAGACCGCATGGCGATGATCGACCCGGATTGGCTTTCACTGCTGGAGCGGGCACTGGCGCTGCGCGATGGCGACTATATAAAACTGCCGCTGTTACCACCCTAGACTTGTCCCGGCCGGGCCGATACCCGGTCTCCCCAGACGGCCTGCATCAGGCGCAGCTGTCGTCGCCGTCGGCCAGGTTGTTCAGCCAAACGCCCAGGCGAGCCTTTTCACGGCGCAGAAAGGCGGGGTCGTTGTGCGCATGCGCCATCACGCTGATGCCCTGTCCCTGCGCCATCAGTCGCAGCGCGAGTTCATGGGCGCGTCCGGCATAGCCGAGTTCGGAAAACTGATCGGCCAGCCAGCTCTCGAACAACTTGAACAGGTTTTCGGCCTGGCTCTGCAGTTCGTCCTGGTCCTTGCCGAGTTCGGTATTCAGGGTGCCCATCGGGCAGCCGTAGCGCATGATCGCATCGGCACTGTTGTCGAGAATGTCGAGAAAGCGTATGCAGGCGTTCGATCGGGGTGCGGTAGTCGCCGTTCCAGTTTTCCAGCATCTGGCTGATGCGTTCGGTGCGGTAGCGGATGGCGGCCTCGAGGATCTCGTCCTTGGTCTTGAAGTAGTAGTAGATGTTGCCGCGCGGCACGTTGGCGGCCTGCACCACGTCACTGAACGAGGTCTGGTTGTAGCCCTGGTGGTAGAAGAGCCGGTTGGCCGCCTCGACGATCCGCTGGCGGGTGCGTTCGCTTTTCTTCGGCATGGTTCCTTGCTAATCAGACGGACGTACGAATGTAAAACAGTATGCCAGGATTATAGCCGCTTGCCGGATGAACGTACCAAACCCCAGTTGACGGCGGTTTCTTCATTGCCACCGAACGGCGATAATGACGCCGTTATCCGAATTGCCTGTCGCCGGAGAAACCGATGCCCCAGTACCGCTCACGTACCACCACCCACGGCCGCAACATGGCCGGCGCGCGCGCGCTCTGGCGCGCCACCGGCATGAAGGACGGTGATTTCGACAAACCGATCATCGCGATCGCGAATTCGTTCACCCAGTTCGTGCCCGGGCATGTGCATCTCAAGGACCTCGGCCAGCTGGTGGCGCGCGAGATCGAGAAGGCCGGCGGGGTGGCCAAGGAATTCAACACCATCGCGGTCGATGACGGCATCGCCATGGGACATGGCGGCATGCTGTATTCGCTGCCGTCGCGCGACCTGATCGCCGACAGCGTCGAGTACATGGTCAATGCGCACTGCGCCGATGCGCTGGTGTGCATCTCCAACTGCGACAAGATCACCCCGGGGATGCTGAATGCGGCGATGCGCCTGAATATCCCGACGGTGTTCGTCTCCGGCGGACCGATGGAGGCCGGCAAGGTCAGCCTGGCGAACAAGGGTGAGGTCAAGCTCGACCTGGTCGATGCGATGGTCTCGGCGGCCGACCCGAACGAGATCCGACGAGGACGTGGCGCCGATCGAGCGCTCGGCCTGTCCGACCTGCGGTTCCTGCTCCGGCATGTTCACCGCCAACTCGATGAACTGCCTGACCGAGGCGCTGGGCCTGTCGCTGCCCGGCAACGGCTCGCTGCTGGCCACCCACGCCGAGCGCAAGAACCTGTTCCTCGAGGCCGGCCGCCTGGTGGTCGATCTCGCCAAGCGCTACTACGAGCAGGATGACGCAAGCGTGTTGCCGCGCAATATCGCCACCTTCGAGGCGTTCGAGAACGCCATCGCGCTGGATATCGCGATGGGCGGCTCGACCAACACGGTGCTGCACCTGCTGGCCGCGGCGCACGAGGCCGGCGTCGATTTCACCATGGCCGACATCGATCGCATGAGTCGCAAGGTGCCAAATCTGTGCAAGGTGGCGCCGGCCACCCAGCAGTATCACATGGAAGACGTACACCGCGCCGGCGGCGTGATCGGCATCCTCGCCGAGCTCGATCGCGGCGGGCTGATCCATCGCGACTGCCACACCGTGCACAGCGCCAGCATGGGCGCCGGGCTGGATGCCTGGGACGTGGTGCGCAATGCGGAATCCGAAGCGGGGCATGCGCTATCTGGCCGGTCCCGGCGGCATCCCGACCCAGGTGGCCTTCAGCCAGGACAGCCATTGGCCGGATCTGGATATCGACCGCGCAGCGGGCTGTATCCGCGATATCGAGCACGCCTATTCGAAAGACGGCGGCCTGGCCGTGCTGTACGGCAACCTGGCGGAGCAGGGCTGCATCGTCAAGACCGCCGGGGTCGACGAGTCGATCCTGACGTTCTCCGGTCCGGCGCGCATCTTCGAGAGCCAGGACGCGGCGGTCGAGGCGATTCTGGGCGACCGGATCAACGCCGGTGACGTGGTGCTGATCCGTTACGAGGGCCCGAAGGGCGGCCCGGGCATGCAGGAGATGCTGTACCCGACCAGCTATCTGAAGTCCAAGGGTCTCGGCAAGGCCTGTGCGCTGATCACCGACGGACGTTTTTCCGGCGGCACCTCCGGCCTGTCGATCGGCCACTGCTCGCCCGAGGCCGCCGAGGGCGGCAACATCGGCCTGGTCGAAGAGGGCGATACGATCGAGATCGATATCCCGCAGCGTTCGATCCGTGTCGCGGTCGAGCGACGAGCTGTTGCCGGAACGCCGCCTGGCCATGAAGGCGCGCGACGACAAGGCCTGGAAGCCGCTCGACCGTCAGCGTGAGGTGTCGCAGGCGCTGCGTGCCTATGCCGCGCTGACCACCTCGGCGGCGAAAGGTGCGGTACGCGATCTTTCGCAGATCGGCGGGTAATCTTGCGGGCTGCCCCGGGGCCGGGGCGATAGGGAGTAGCTTGCCTTGGATCTGGACCTGACCAGGCTGACAGTAATGGTGGCTGACGACATGTCGTCCATGCGGATGATGATCAAGGCCGTGCTTCGCCAGGTGGGAATTGATGCCATCGCCGAGGCCGGCGATGGGGACAAGGCGATGGAGCTGTTGTCCGCACGGCATCACGACCTGGTGATCTGCGACTGGGACATGCCCAAGGCGAACGGCCTTGAGGTCTTGCAGCATGTGCGCGGCGATCCGTCCCTGGCCGAGCTTCCCTTCATCATGCTGACGGCGAACTCCAATCGCGCCAGCGTGCAGCAGGCGATCGATGCCGGGGTGTCTGACTACCTGGCGAAACCGTTCAAGCCGGAAGACCTGCTGCGCAAGATCCGCCGCGTACTGCGCTGACCGCCGCGCATTGCCGGCACCGTTCGCCGGCTTGAAATCCCAAGCGCGAGGCGATGTGTGAGGGCTTGCACAGAACGCGGGTGTGCGCCGTCACGCGCCGCTGATTCATACCAAATGCCGCGGTTTATGCGGTCTATGTTCAGGGTGAACCACTCGAAAATCCGGGTGTGACACCGCTCCCAAATGGATGTCATCTGCAGGCCGCGCCCCGTCAACTGGAGGATGCGGTCATGTCAGAATCATTGGTTGCTGCACTTTGCCTTGGCCTGTTTGCCGGTACCGCGGCGGAGCTGCCTGTCGACCGGCATACCACCATGCCCACACCGCAATGCGTGGTATGCGGCCCTGCGGTCAAACCTGAAGTGACTGCGGTGTATGACTGGTCGAAGGGGCGGATCATCTCCCACGATCGTGCCTCGTCAGCATGGCGTCGCGGTCTGCACATCACCTTGCCTGCATTCCCGGAGCACATGGGTATCCCCGACGAGGCACTGCACCGGCTTGCCGGTTTTTCCGGTGTGTGAAACAGGCGTGGCCATGCCCCGGCATGTCGGGAAGTAGATTTCTGATTGGCGTCGATACGGGCCCTGCGCCCGTTGGTGCCGCAGCCAAACGCGGCAAATCTGTGATATCGCGCACAGATCTCCCTCCTTTGAGGGATGTTTTTGACCTTGCCGGACGTTTGGTCACTCAATTGGACGGGTATGCCCGTCGAGTCGCCTTGTCTGTCGGGGCGGCACAACAACCTGGTGCGAAGAGTCCGCGACTGACGCGCCGCTTTATAAAGGACGGAGATATGGCAAGACCAAAACTCAGTGTGCTGTGCCTTGGCTTGATCGCCGCGGGTGCCAGTCAAACCGCCTGGTCGGAAGACCTGGCGGTAAACCGGTTGCTGGCCTCGCAGTGTGCCCAGTGCCACGGTACCAACGGGCGCGCTGTCGGTGATATCGACGAGTTGTACGGCGAGAGCTTCAACGAGATCTACGAAGAAATGATCGAGATGAAGATGGAAGACCGGCCGGACGACATCATGGATCACCAGGCGCTCGGTTACACCGACGACCAGGCCCGCCGGATCGCGCATTACTTCGCGAATTTCTCGGGCAACTCGGGTGGTGGTTCGGGTTCCGGCTCCGGCGAAGACGAAGACGAGCAAGAGAACGAAAACGAGAACGATCGAGAGCAGGTGAAGCAGGAAAGAGAGCGCGAGAAGGAACAGGCCAAGCAGGAAAAGGAACGCCAGAAAGAACTGAGGAAGCAGGCCAAGGAGGAGGCCAAGGCGGAGAGGGCCCGGCAGAAGGAACTGGCCAAGCAGGAAAAGGAACGTCAGAAGGAACTGGCCAAGCGGGAAAAGGAACGCCAGAAGGAGCTCAGGAAGCAGGAAAAGGAACGTCAGAAAGAACTGCGCGAGCAGCAGGAGGACAGCTGAAATGGCCAGGCCTATGAGTCAGACCCGCCGATTGACCGTTTTTTTGAACCTGTCGAACCGCTTCCAGGGAGCCTAGAGCCATGAATATGAATCGCAGACGTTTTCTCCAGGCCTTCGGTGCTGCCGCGGCCGTGTCCGCCACGCCGACGGTTGTTCGCGCCGCCGCAAATCCCCATGTGGTCGTGCTCGGTGGTGGTTTCGCCGGTGCCACGATCGCCAAGTACCTGCGCATGTGGAGCGAGGAATCGATCGACGTCACGCTGGTTGATCCGAATGCCGGCCACGTGTCCTGTGTGCTGAGCAACCTGGTGCTCAACCGTCGGATCAACCTGCAGGAACTGCACATGTCGCATGGCAGCCTGTCGTCGTTCTATGGCGTTAATGTCATTCAGGACCGTGCCGTCGGCATCGACAGTGCGCTCAGCCAGGTGACGCTCGCCGAGGGCGAGCCACTCACCTACCAGCACCTGGTTATTGCGACCGGCATCGAGTTCCAGATGCTGGAGAACATGGACTTCAATCTCACGCCGCACGCCTGGATTGCCGGTACACAGACCCAGGAACTGGCCAACAAGGTCGATACGCTGGGCGAGAACTCGACCTTCGTGATGACCATTCCAAAGGCCCCTTACCGCTGCCCGCCCGGTCCCTACGAGCGTGCCTGCCTGGTTGCCGATATCCTAAAGCGCAAGGGTTACGACAATGGCGATGCCAAGGTCATCGTGCTGGATGAGAACCCGCAGATCATGGCCGAGGAACATACCTTTTCGACCGCCTTCAGCCAGTTGTACGGCAATATCGTCGACTACCGGACCAATGTCCTTATCGAAGACGTGGACTCGGCCAACGGTGTGGTGGTGACGTCCGGTGGCGATGTGGCGGGCGACGTGATCAACCCGATTCCACGCCAGCAGGCAATGGGTTTCGTACGTGATTCGGGCCTGACCAATGGCGGCCTGTGGGCGCCGGTCGATCCACTGACCTATGCCTCGACCCTGGGCGGCTTCGAGAACGTGCACATCATCGGAGACGGGCAGGGCACGGGACAGCCGAAGTCGGCGCATATGGCGAACTCGCAGGCCAAGGTGTGTGCCGACGCCATCATCCGCACCCTGGCGGATACGCCGAATGACACCGAAGAACGGATGATGAACGTGACCACCAACTCGGCCTGTTACAGTCCGATCACCTACGATGAGGCGTCCTGGCTGACCGCAAACTTCAGCTACGATATCGCGACGCAGGCGATGAAGCTGTCACACATCGGGGAGGCGGAGCGCTGGAGCCGCGGCAACTACAACGAAATGTTTGCCTGGGCCAGCAACCTGTTCAAGGATTCGTTCCACTAAGGCCGGCGGGCCGGGGTTGCCGGTATCGCCACCGGCCGCTACAAAAAATCCCCGCGCCGGGTCACCGGGCGGGGATTTTCTTTGCGCGTCACCGCGCCGTGACCGCTCGCATGCCCACTAGAGCGATCCCCAGGAACTCTTGCGCCGGCGTACCCGCAGGTGCGGCAGGATCAGCCCGAGCACGATGCCGCCGACGACGACACCGGCGCCGATCAGGAACCAGTTCTGCGCGGTCTTGTTCTCCAGCTCGCGGTTCTGCTGCTTGATGTCCTCGACTTCGCGGGTCATCGAGGCGACCTGTTTGCGCAGTTCGTTGCGTTCGTTGGCGATGCGCACCGCATTGCTGGCAGTGCGCTTGAGCGCGGCGAATTCCTGATCGACCAGGGTCTTGGCGCGCTTCAGGCCTTCATGCGCCTTTCTGCAGCGCGCTGTATTGCTCGGTCAGCTTCGCCAGTCGGCTGCTCAGTTCGCCCGGTGCGGCCTTGAGCGCATTCACCTCGGCCTCGGCGGCGGCCAGGCGGTCGCGTGCGACCGGCTGGTCGACCAGTTGGCGGGTCAGCACATAGCCCTCGGCGCCGCCGGCGGTGCGGACCTTGCTGTACCCGGAGTCCGCGTTGGTCGCCAGCACGTCAGTCTCTCACCCGGTTGGCAGCATGCGCAGGATGCGGTGCGTGGCGCTCTCGCCGCTGCGCAGGGTGATCTTGAGTTCGTCGGTGACGTAGGCGGTTCTGGCCAATGCCGTTGCGCTGCAAAGAACGAGGATGAGCGTGACGATTTTCTTCACTGAATCGATTCCGTACTGCTGGTTGGTGGGATCGGTCTACCTGGAAAGCAGATTAAGTGTTCTGCGTCCATGCGAACGCGAACCGTATCACCCAGATGATGATCAAAATGACTGGGAAACAGCGATAGTAGGCGTGTTCCGGTCGGTAATTCCAGTGTGTAAAGGATTTCGGCCCCCTTAAAGGCCTTGTCCTTGACCACGCCTGCGATTTCGCCGTTGTCGTCGGGCACCAGGTCGTCCGGTCGAATCAGGATCTCGACCCGGCTGCCGCTGGCCTGGTGCAGGCGTGGCTGCCATGCAGCAGGCCGAGTTCCGTCTCGAAGGTCGCCGGCGTACGCACCACCCCGGGGATGAATCGTCCCTGGCCGATGAAGTCGGCGACGAAGCGGGTGTTCGGCTCGTGATAGAGATTGTACGGTGTGTCCCACTGCAGAATCCGCCCGTCGTCCATGACCCCGACCTTGTCCGACACGGCGAAGGCCTCGTGCTGGTCGTGGGTCACCAGGATGCCGCTGATGCCCTCGGCCTTGAGCAGGTCGCGTACCTCGACGCTGAGACGCTCGCGCAGATCGATATCGAGGTTGGAGAAAGGCTCGTCCATCAGCAGCAGGGTCGGGCGCGGGGCGAGTGCCCGCGCCAGCGCGACGCGCTGCTGCTGGCCGCCCGAGAGTTCGTGCGGGTAGCGCTCCTGCATGCCCTGCAGGCCGGTGGCATCGAACAGGTGATTGACCTGGACCTTGCGATCGACGCTCGGGACCTTCTTGAGGCCGAAGGCGATGTTTTCGTCGATTGTCAGGTGCGGGAACAGCGCGTAGTCCTGAAACACCATGCCGATCGAACGCTGTTCCGGCGGAACGGTTATGCCCGGTGCCGAGGCGACCCGGTCCGCGATCAGGATCCGGCCTTCGCTGATCGGCTCGAAGCCGGCGACAGCCCGCAGTGCCGTGGTCTTGCCGCAGCCGCTGGGGCCGAGCAGGCTGACGATCTCGCCGCGGTTGATATGAAACGACAGCGACTCGATGACCAGTTGCTGGTCGTACCCGACACTGATGTCTTCAACCTTGAGTAACGGCATTGTCAGACCCTGCAGGGTTGCTCGGTGATAGACAGCTCAATCGCTGAGCAGGAACTCCAGCAGCGCTTTCTGTGCGTGCATGCGGTTTTCGGCCTCGTCCCAGACCACGCTGTCCGGGGCATCGAGAATCTCGGCCGTGACCTCCTTGCCGCGGTAGGCCGGCAGGCAGTGCAGGAACAGGGCGTCGTCGGCGGCCCGGTCCATCATCGCGCGATCGACCATGAAGCCGGCGAACGCCTGTTCGCGATGCGCCTTTTCTTCTTCCTGGCCCATGCTGATCCAGGTGTCGGTCACCACCAGGTCGGCGCCCTCTACCGCCTGCTGCGGGTCGCGCAGGATCTCGCAGCGGTCGGTGGCGCCGGCGATCAGCGATTTGTCGGGATCGAAGCCCTCGGGGCAGGCGATACGCAGTTTGAAGTCGAACTGGCGGGCGGCATCGATATACGAGTGGCACATGTTGTTGCCGTCACCGACCCAGGTCACGGTCTTGCCGCGGATATCGCCGCGGTGCTCGGCATAGGTCTGCATGTCGGCCAGCAGCTGGCAGGGGTGGCACAGATCGGTCAGGCCGTTGATCACCGGCACCTGGGAGTAATCGGCGAAGGTCTCGACATCGTTATGGTCGAAGGTGCGGATCATGATGCAGTCGACCATGCGCGACAGCACCCGTGCGGTGTCCTCGATCGGCTCGCCGCGGCCGAGCTGGGTGTCACGCGGTGACAGGAACATGGCCGAACCGCCGAGCTGTGCCATGCCGGCCTCGAACGACACGCGCGTGCGGGTCGAGCTTTTCTCGAAGATCATCGCCAGCACCTTGCCCTGCAGCGGGGTATGGCTTTCACCGGCGCGGTGCAGCTGCTTGAGTTCGCTGGCGCGCGTCACCAGGTCGCGCAGCTCAGCGGGACTGAGATCCATCAGGGTAAGGAAATGACGCGGTTTGCTGGGGGTATTCATGCAATAGGACCTCGCGCTGCCGCGGGGATCAATGACTGGCGAGGAAATCGCTGATCAGAGAACTCAAAGTGGAAACCAGATCGTCGGCCTGCTGCTCGCTGAGTACCAGGGGCGGCAACAGTCGAATGACAGTGTCTGCGGTGACGTTGATCAGGAGGCCTTTGTGCAAGGCCTGTAAGACCAGTTCGGCGCAAGGCCGGTCGAGCTCGATGCCGATCATCAGCCCCTGTCCGCGAATCTCGACCAAACCACCGATGTTCTCGAGTGCCGCGCCCAGGTCTTTCCGGATCCGTTCACCGAGTGACTCCGCGGCGCGCCACAGCTGTTGCTCGCTGAGGATATCGCAGACGGTGGATGCGGCGGCGCAGGCCAGCGGATTGCCGCCAAACGTGGAGCCGTGATGGCCGGGGGCAAACAGCTCGGCCGCGGCACCGCGGGCCAGGCAGGCGCCAATCGGCACGCCGTTGCCCAGGGCCTTGGCCACGGTCATGACATCCGGCTGCAGGTCGTAGTGCTGATAGGCGAACGGCTTGCCGGTGCGGCCCATGCCGGTCTGGATCTCGTCGAGCATCATCAGCCAGCCGGCGTCATCACAGAGCTTGCGCACGGCCGGGAGGAAGTCCGCCGGCGGGACATTGATGCCGCCTTCGCCCTGGATCGGCTCGAGCATCACCGCGACGACATCGGAACGGCTGTCGGCGACCGCCTGCAGGGCCGCGATATCGCCGTAGGGGATGCGTACGAAACCCTGCACCAGGGGCTCGAAGCCGGCCTGAACCTTGCGGCTGCCGGTGGCGCTGAGTGTCGCCAGGGTGCGGCCGTGGAAGCTGTTCTCCATGACCACGATGGCCGGCGCCTTGATCTCTTTGCGCCGCCCCCACAGGCGAGCCAGCTTGATCGCCGCCTCGTTGGCCTCGGCGCCGGAGTTGCCGAAAAACACCCGGTCCATACCCGACAGGGCGGTCAGGGCGTCACCCAGTGATTCCTGCGCAGCGATACCGTAGATATTGGAGGTATGGACCAGCTTTCCGGCCTGTTCGCACAGCGCCTGGGTGACCGCCGGGTGGGCGTGTCCGAGGTTGCATACGGCAATACCGCTGAGTGCATCCAGGTATTGTTTCTCTTCCGTATCCCACAGCAGCGCACCTTCACCATGGGTGAAGGTCACGGGCAGCCGCTTGTAGGTGCTCATCAGTGAATGGCTCATTGGGATTCAAGGCCCGTCCGTCTTCAGGGAGAAGACGCGGTTGGCGGCACGGGGTTCAGGGTTTGGGGCCCGCGCTTCTCCGAAAAAAACAAAAAGGCAGCCCCTTTTGCGGGAACCACCTCCGCTGTATGCGCCACCGGCGCAGCAAAGGCGGAACACTATCAAGTGTCGCCTTCGCTGGCAAGTCTCTGCCGCTTGCAGTGAAAAAGACTGCCCTGACGGGCTGCTACGTCTGAATCGGGCCGGTAGTGTTGCGGCCCCGGAATGGTGCGCCGCATTCGCCCGGGGAGGCTGTTTTCAGCTGATCGAGGCGTGCATCAGCGCCTCGAGGGTCGCGGCCGGCCCGTCGCCGATCCGCACCCGCACCAGCACGCGCGCGCGCCGTTTTTCACGTAGGCCCGCGATGAAAGCCCGTGCCTCGGCGTGATCCAGCTCACAGCGACAGTCGATCGCACCGCGTACCGGCGCCCGGTAACGTATCGTCGCCTCGGCCACCACCAGGTCGGCATCCAGGCCGGCACGGCCGATGAGGTGGGCGCAAAGGCCCCAGGCCGTCAGGATCCCCAGTGCATACAGGCTACCGGCAAAACCGGTGCCATGGACATTGACGTTTGGCGCCAGCGGGGCCTGCACCAGGATGCTGGTGTCGCCGAGCGCGCTGATCCGATAGCCCATCGCCGCACTGAGAGGGATGCCCTGGTTGATCCTGCCTTGCAGTGCGATCGCCTCCGCCGCGCTCACGCAAAGACATCCTTGTAGGTCTCGCGCAAAACGTTTTTCTGCACCTTGCCCATGGTATTGCGCGGCAATTCGTCGACGATGAACACCCGCTTTGGCTGCTTGAAACGCGCCAGCCGGTCGCGTAGCGCGTCGACCACCGACTGCTCGGTCACCGCCATGCTGCCGTCGGTCACGATCACTGCGGTAACGCCCTCGCCGAAGTCGCGATGCGGCACGCCAATCACCGCCGATTCCTTTATGCCGGGCAGTTCGTCGATCTGTGATTCGATTTCCTTCGGGTAGACATTGAAGCCGCCCGAGATGATCAGGTCCTTGGCGCGCCCAACGATGGTCACGCGGCCGTCGTCCGCCATCTGCGCGATATCGCCGGTAATAAACCAGCCATCCGGGCGGAACTCCTCGGCAGTCTTGTCGGGCATCTGCCAGTAGCCCTTGAACACGTTTTCGCCGGTGATCTCGAGCACGCCCGCTTCGCCGCGCGGGAGTTCCCGACCTTGTTCGTCGGCGACCCGCGCACCGACCCCGGGCAGGGCAAAGCCGACCGTGCCGGCGATGCGCTCCCCGTCATACGGGTTGGAGGTGATCATCCCGGCCTCGGTCATCCCATAACGCTCGAGGATGCGGTAACCGGTGCGGGACTCAAATTCCCGGTGGGTTTCGGCCAGCAGTGGCGCCGAGCCGGAGATGAACAGACGCATATTGGGGCAGCTTGCGCGGTTGAACGCCGGGCTGTCGAGCAGGCGGGTGTAGAAGGTCGGCACACCCATCATCACCGTGGCCTCGGGCATTCGCCGGATCATCCGGTCGGCATCGAAACGCGGCATGAATATCACCCTGGAGCCACCGAGCAGGGCGCAGTGCAGGGCCACAAACAGGCCATGCACATGAAAGATCGGCAGCGCATGCAGCAGCACATCGCCGCTTTGCCAATGCCAGTAGTCGAACAGCACCCGGGCGTTGGCGGCAAGATTGGCGTGGCTGAGCATCGCGCCCTTGGAGCGGCCGGTGGTTCCCGAGGTGTACAGGATCGCGGCCAGGTCATCGTCGTCGACCGCGACGATCTGCTCACTCGCCGGCTGTGTGCGCAGCGCATCCATGAGTTCGCCGTCGGCGGCTGCACCCAGGCTCAGCACCGCGGATACCCCGGCCGACCGTGCGACGGGTGCCAGGGCATCCCGGCCGGTGGGGGTGCAGACGAACAGGCGGGGCGTCGAATCCTGCAGGAAGTAGCCCACTTCGTTCGGGGTGTACGCCGTGTTCAACGGGATATAGATGGCCCCGGCCCGCAGGCAGGCCAGGTACAGCAGTACCGCCTCGTTGGATTTTTCAACCTGCACGACCACGCGATCGCCTTTCTTCACCCCGAGCTGCTGCAGCAGGTTGAGCAGCCGACCGGTCTGCAAGGGCACATCGGCATAAAGCAGCTGGCGGCCATCCACCGCATCGAGAAAGACCGCATCGGGATTATCGGGAAAGTGTGCGAGGAACAGCGCGTAGAGGTTCGCATTGCTCATGCTGGTCGAGTCCTTCAAAAGAGTTTGTAGGCCATGCGACTGGCCAGGGCGAACAGAAAAACAGCAAACAGCCGTCGCAACAGCCTGTCGGGCAGTTTGTGCGCAAGGTTGGCGCGCTTTCGCGCCAGGTCAGCCGGCGGGTATTGCCACAACGCGATTGCGTCCCTGTGCCTTGGCGGCGTACAGGGCATCGTCCGTGCGCTTGATACAACTGTCGAGGTCTTCGCCCGGGGCATACCGGGTAACGCCGAAACTGCCGGTCACCTCGACCGATGCCTCGCCGGCGTGCAGGCGGCTCCCTGCGAGGTTGCTGCACAGGCGCCTTGCGAGATGTGTCGCCTCGTCAAGACCGGTGTGCGGCGACACGATGAGAAACTCTTCGCCTCCCCATCGCCCCAGCAGGTCGGTGTCCCTGATCCCGTGAAGCATGCGTGCCACGGCGTGCTTGAGTGTCTGATCACCGACATGGTGGCCGAAGCGGTCATTGATCTGCTTGAAGTGGTCGAGGTCGACGAGGATGGTACAGAAACCGTCCTGCCCGGAGGCTTGCATCGCAATGGTTTCCTCCAGCTGAAGGGTGATCGCACGCCGATTCAGTATGCCGGTCAGGTAGTCGGTTCGGGTGATCGCCTCGAGGCGCTGTTCCATGCGCTTGCGTTCGCTGATTTCCTCGCGCAGTTGTTCATTGCTGTGGACGAGTTCGCCTGTGCGCTCGTGCACGCGCTGTTCCAGTTCATCGCGCGCGGCCTGCAGGGCGGCCTGGTTGGCCTCGAGTTGCTGCCGGCTGTTCTCGAGACGGACCGACATCTGGTCGAATGCCTCAGACAACTGGTTCAACTCGTCGCCGCTGCCTGTCGATTTGCCGATCCCCTGTTCCGGGGCGATGGTCGACAGGCGACTCATCAGGCGGCCGATGCGACGCGTGAAGTTTTGACTCAGCAGGCGACTGAAGATAACCGCGAGCAGAATCGACAGGGCGAGTGACAGCATGCCTGCCAGGCGGATCTCCTTGAGCTTCGCCTGCACCTCGTCGGCATACATGTCGATCCCGATCAGGTAGGTATTGGTGCCGGCATTGAGCGGTGAGTAGCCGGAGAGAAAGCTGCCCCAGCGGTCCTCGGTGATCTCCCTGTCGACGGAGGGACGCATGAAGCCCTGCATCAGTGCCGGCACATCGTGCGGATAGACCTCGCCGGGCATGGCCGGCTCTTCGATGTCGGAATCGACGACGAAGACGGCCTCGTCCTGTTGCTTGCGCATCACGTAAACGAAGGCGATATCCGGATTCGCCTTTACGAAATCGCGCAGTGCGCCGACGCTGCGCTGGTAAACCGGCGATTCACGGTCATCCGCAGAGCGGATCTGGTCGAGATTCTGGACGTTGAGTCCCTGGCTTATCAGGGCCGCGCTGTTTTGCAGGCGAGAGCGCAGGGCCTGGGTAAGGTTATCGATGGCACTGTCATAGAAGTAGGTGCCTACGCTGCCGGAGATCAGTACGATCGCGGCGAAGTGGCTGAAGAACAGTTTTGATCGAATGGTCAGACGCATTGGCCTGACAAGAATACCGGGAAAGGGCAGCAACCGAAATCCATCGCGTCGGGTCGGCGCCGACAGTGAGCCCCGGCATCAACTGCGCAGGTCGCGAAGACGAGTCTGCGCGACGCTTATGCCCGGTCGGGGGCGCGAAGCGAGGGTCAATTCACCGCCCGGCCAGTCTGGACCGGGCGGCGAAAACACGGCTGGGTTATCAGCCAGCGAAGTTGGCTGCAACGAAGTCCCAGTTGATCAGCTTCCAGATCTCTTCGAGGTACTTCGGACGCGCGTTGCGGTAATCGACGTAGTAGGCGTGCTCCCACACGTCGACGGTCAGCAGTGCGGTCTTGCCATCGGTCATCGGCGTGCCGGCATTCGAGGTGTTGTGCAGCTCAATGCTACCGTCGGCGTTCTTTACCAGCCAGGTCCAGCCCGAACCGAAGTTGGTTGCGGCCGACTTGGAGAAGGCCTCTTTAAAGGCATCGAACGAACCGAAGGCGGCATTGATGGCGTCAGCCAGTGCACCACTCGGCTCACCGCCGCCGTTCGGGCTCAGGCAGTTCCAGTAGAAGGTGTGGTTCCAAACCTGCGCCGCATTGTTAAACACGCCACCCGAGGACTTCATGATGATGTCTTCGAGCGACATGTTTTCGAACTCGGTCCCGGGTACGAGATTGTTCAGGTTGGTGACATAGGTGTTGTGGTGCTTGCCGTAGTGAAACTCGAGGGTCTCCTGCGAGATTACCGGCTCGAGGGCATTCATGTCATAGGGCAGCGCGGGCAGTTCGTGGGCCATCTTTAAACTCCTTGGTGGTCGTCTTTACCGCTGCAGGGGCCCCTGCAGGCGGATGTGCGGGATTCTAGGGACTGCAAGATACCGTTTTCAACCGTGCGGTAGTCAAGGATGTTGAAAACGGGCCAATAAAACCGATCGGCCTCAGAACGGCAGACCGTGACCATAGGCGGTCATCGCCATCAACATCGGGATCGACAGCAGGGTGTTGATGCGCGACGCGTACAGCGCGGTCATCTTGGCCTTGGCGATCGCCTCCGGCGTTGACGGCACCATGCCGAGGATCTTCTTCTGGTTGGGCCAGATCAGCACCCAGACATTGAACAGCATGATCGTGCCGAGCCAGGCGCCCATGCCGATGACCGCTTTGCCGTTGGCCAGCATGAAAGCATCGATGATGCCCTGGATGCCGCCGCCGATCTGGGCGAGTGCGCTCAGTCCGGTCAGCCAGGTCAGCAGTGCGGCCCAGCGGAAGTACAGCAGGGCGCGCGGCGCGACGTACTTGTTGATAGCGGCAGGTCCGGGGTCACCGTCGGCCAGGGCGGCGCCTACGGCAGGCACCTGAACGAAGTTGAAGTAGTAGAGCAGGCCGATCCACATGATGCCGACCACGACGTGGATCCAGGTGACGATTTCGAGCCCGTTGACGGCCTTGCCGCCACCCAGCAGGAAGGTCAGTACGACGGCAAGGACGATACCGGCGAGCGTTGTCTGCCACGGAGACTTGAGCAGATTCATGTTAGTTGCTTCCCCTGCATTGGTATTTTATTAATTACTTTCTAATTAAGAGCCGGAGGATTCTATTCGGGTAATGCGGTTCGGAGCAATATTGGAATTCGGCGATGGGTCGCCTTAAACGGGTGGAAGCCGATCGCATTTTCTGTCTAAGCTGGGTTTTGGACCGCCACAGATCGCCCGATGACCCCCGCCAGCCTCAATATCTTTGCCAGCCGCCTGAACGCCGTGTGTGACGAAATGGGCCTGGTGCTGCGCAACGCGGCGTTCTCGCCGAATATCCGCGACCGCCTGGATTTTTCCTGCGCGGTATTCGATGCCGCCGGTGCCTTGTGTGCACAGGCGGCACATATCCCCGTGCATCTCGGCAGCATGGCGTTTGCGATGCGCGACATCGTCAGCGGAATCGATTGGCGGCGATGGCGACCAGGTGGTGCTCAACGATCCCTATCTCGGCGGCACCCACCTGCCGGACGTGACCCTGATCGCCCCGGTTTTCGTTGCTGGCGAGTTGCAGGCCTTCGTCGTGAACCGGGCCCATCACGCCGATATCGGCGCCAGCTCGCCGGGTTCGATGCCGATATCGTCGCATCTCGATCAGGAGGGCATCGTGATCGAGCCGACCCTGCTGATGCGCGACGAGCAGTTGCTTGACGGGGTGCTCGACAGGATCGTGGCGGCGACCCGCAACCAGGCCGAGTCCGAAGGCGATTTCGCCGCCCAGTTGGCGGCCAACCGGGCCGGTGCGGCACGCCTGCTGGCGCTGATTCGTGCGTACTGGCATTGGCCATTTCCGCCAGGGTGTCGAGGCACTGAACGACTATGCCGAGCGGCTTGCGCGACAGGCCCTTGGCGATATCCCCCACGGCAGCTACCGGTTCGTCGACTACCTGGACGACGATGGCCAGGGCCACCGCGATATCCCGATCCAGTTGACCTTATCCGTGACCGATTCCGGCGTGCTTGCCGACTTCAGTGGTACCGCAGCACAGGTCGGCGGCAATGTGAACTGCCCACTGGCGGTTGCCGCCGCGGCCGTCTACTACGCCTTCCGCTGCCTGATGCCGCCGCAGGTCCCGGCCTGTGCCGGGGCGTTCCGGCCGATCCGGCTGTGTGCCCCGCAGGGCTGCCTGCTGAACGCCCGCAAGCCGGCGGCGGTGGCCGCCGGGAATGTCGAGACCAGCACGCGCGTGGTGGACGTGGTGCTGGGCGCCCTCGCACAGGCCATTCCCGGACGCGTACCGGCGGCCAGCCATGGCAGCATGAACAACCTGGCGATGGGCAGCACCCCGGCGCAGCACAGCTGGGATTACTACGAGACGATCGGTGGCGGCATGGGTGCCGGCCCCGGCGGCGGTGGGCTGAGCGGGCTGCAGACCCATATGACGAACACCCTGAATACGCCGATCGAGGTGCTGGAGAGTCGGTTCCCGGTGCGGGTGCGCCACTACGGTCTGCGTCGCGGTTCCGGTGGCGATGGCGCGCATCCCGGCGGTGATGGCCTGGTACGTGAATTCGAGTTCACCGCGCCTGCGCATTTCACCCTGCTCACCGAGCGTCGCAGCCATGCGCCCTGGGGCGTTGCCGGCGGTGGCGACGCGCAGGCAGGGGTCAACCTGCTCAATGGCTCACCCCTGCCGGCAAAATGCGAAGGCGAGGTGCAGCGCGGGGATCGATTGCGGATCGAAACGCCCGGTGGCGGAGGCTATGGCCGGGCCAGCCGGTGAGCCTGCCGCGTCCGGTCTGTCACGATTTGGGCACTTGCCCGCCGGGCCTGATATAGCCTGAAACGTGTGGGGGGTTGTCCGCGCCGGTCGCTGATAAACTCCCGGCACTTGAAATCACCACGAGCGACCCCAATTTCGCGGGATCGTCGACTGCAGAACTGAGGTGCTGGTATGGATGTGTTGGACAGAATCAAAGAACAGGTTGAAGGCAATCCGGTCATTATCTATATGAAGGGCACCCCGCAGTTCCCGCAGTGCGGCTTTTCGTCGCGCGCCGCGGCGGCATTGCAGGACTGCGGCGAAAAATTCGCCTACGTGAACGTGCTCGCCGACCCGGAGATCTTCGAACACCTGCCGCGCTTTGCCGATTGGCCGACCTTTCCGCAGGTCTATGTCGATGGCGAATTGATCGGCGGTTGCGACATCACGATCGAGATGCACGGCAGCGGTGACCTGAAAAAGGCGGTTGCCGAGGCGGCGAAGAAATGGCCGGCCGATGAGGCCGAAAGCTGATCGCCACGAGCGATCGCTGCGCAACACAAGGCGGCCACTGGCCGCCTTTTTCGTGTCTGCGCCGCTGCCTGCGCGGTCGGCGTGCTATTTTTGTTGCCCAAGGGCGTCATCCGGGCGCGGCACGATAGGGACGGTGGCAGGTGGGCCAGATTTTTATCAGTTACGCCAACGAGGACAGCGATGCCGCGCGGCGGCTGGCCGAGGCGTTTGTCGAGCGGGGATGGTCGGTCTGGTGGGACAAGCAGATCCCGCCGGGCATGGACTACGCGAAGGTGATCGAGGAGGCGGTCACCGCGGCACAGTGCGTCGTGGTGTTGTGGTCGAAACATTCGATCAGGTCGCGCTGGGTGCAGACCGAAGCGGCGGAGGGTGCGGATCGCCATATCGTGGCGACCGTGATCGTCGACGAGACGCCGGGAGAAGATGTTCCTTTCGAATTTCGCCGCCTGCAGGCGGTCAATCTGAACGACTGGCAGCCGGGGCGCACCCACGCCGGTTTTGACCTCCTGGTCGCCCGTATCGCTTCGATGCTTGGCGCACCGGCCGGCGACCCCGGGAGGTCAACCGATTCGCCCGATCCGCGACCGGATCCGCGACCCGACCCACCGCCAGCAATGGCCGGTTGGGGCGAGGCGCTGACCAGTTGGGGCAGGGGGCGGCAAACAGTGTTTCGTGCTATCGGTGCGGTCAGCGCGCTGCTTGCCTTTGCTGCCGGTCTGCTAATGGCGGAAAACGCGGGTACGCCGGGTTTGGTCGGGGTGGCTGCTCTGACCCTGTTCGCCGTGTCGATGATCCATCTCGGGCGTCGGCCGGCATGAGCGCGGGCGATACCGGGTACGAGCGGCTGGAGGGCCAGATCGACTGGTTCGATCGCAAGAGTGCCTACCACCAGCGCTGGTATCGCTGGCTCAAGGTTGTCTCGATCGGTTCGGCGGCCCTGGTGCCGCTGGCCAGCAGCTTCGATGGCTACGCGATGCTCGCCGGGTTGCTCGGCGTGGTGGTGGTGATTGCCGAGGGGTTGCAGCACATCCATCAGCATCATGAAAACTGGATGCGCTACCGGGCGACCTGCGAAAACCTGCAGCGCGAGAAATATCTCTACCTGGCGCGCTCGGCAGAGTATGCCGGCCTGAGCGACGACGACGCGTTCCGCGGCCTGGCGGCGCAGGTCGAGTCGGTGCTGTCGAACGAGGGTGACGAGTGGCTGAAGATGCGCCGGCAGGCCGCGGAACCACCGCCTGCCTGATCGTCAGGCCTCGGCGGTCTGCTGCAGCCAGGGATGGTCATCGGTCGATACCTGCCAGCGGTTGATAATGTGACAGAACAGCTCGGCGGTTTTTTCGGTGTCGTAGATCGCCGAGTGCGCCTGGTCCGGATCCCAGGCGATACCTGCTGCGATCACCGTGCGCGCCAGTACGGTCTGGCCGTAGGCCATGCCGGCCAGGGTCACCGTGTCAAAGGTGCTGAACGGGTGGAAGGGGTTGCGCTTGTAAGCGGTGCGTTCGACGGCGGCGTTGATGAAGCCGAGGTCGAAGAAGGCGTTGTGGCCGACCAGGATGGCGCGCTTGCAGGCGCTGGCCTTCACCGCGGCCCGAATCGGCTGAAAGATGTGGTCCAGCGCCGCTTTTTCCGCCAGGGCCTCGCGAAACGGGTGGTGCGGGTCGATGCCGTTGAACGCCAGGGCCTTCGGATCAAGGTTGGCCCCGGCGAAGGGTTCGACGTGGCAGCTGATCGTTTTTGCCGGGGACAGCAGGCCGGCATCATCGATCTTCAGAATAACCGCCGCCACCTCGAGCAAGGCATCGGTCTGGTCGTTGAAGCCGGCGGTTTCGACATCGACGACGACCGGAAGGTAACCGCGAAAGCGCTGGCTGATAGCGGTATTGTATTGTTGGTTTTCCACCCGGGGCAGGATACCCAATGACGGCGAAGATAGCGAAGCCAGGCAGCTGGATGCTGCATTCCTCCCGGCTGCTTCTGTTGCTGTGTCTCTGGCAGGCGCCGGCAACCGCCGAGAGCCTGGTTTACCGCCTCAGTCACAACGGCGCGCCGGCCGGCTTCCTGGTGGGCACCATGCACAGCGAGGATCCACGGGTTACCGGGCAGATGACACAGCTTGCGCCGTTGATCGGGCAGGTCGATGTCGTCGCTATCGAGATGGTTCCGGACGCGATCACCATGCTGGCGGTCGGTGCCGCGACCCTGTTGCCCGGCGATCAGAGTCTGCGGGGATTGCTTGGCGATCGACGGTTTGCCGCGGTTCGGGCCGCAGCCGCCGGCCTTGGCGTGCCGGCGACGGTGCTCGACCGGCTCAAACCCTGGGCCGCCGCCGTCACCCTGGGCATGCCGGCTGCCGAGACCGGCCGCTTTCTCGATATGGAGATATACCTCGCGGCGCTGGCGCTCGAGCGGCAGGTTGTGGGTCTGGAAACCGCGGCCGAACAGATTGCGGTTTTCGACGGTCTTTCGGACGCTCAGCAGCTCGTCCTGCTCGATGAAATGATCAAGAACATCGACCTTCTGCCGAAACAATTGGAAGAACTCACTGCCGTTTACCTGGAAGGCGATCTGGCGGTGCTCGATCGGCTGGCGCGCGAACAGTATCGGGATATGCCCGGCGAGGTGAGGGACTGGTTCGAGGACGATTTGCTGCAGAATCGCAACCGCACGATGTTGCGCCGTGCCGTCGCCTTGATGGGTGGCCAGCGGACTCTCGTCGCCGTCGGTGCCATGCATCTGGGCGGGGACAGCGGCTTGGTCGCGGGGCTTAGGCGGCTCGGATTTGACGTTGAACGGCATCCGCAGTGATTCGGGTGTCGTGGGCAATTTTTCGCCTGAGACTATGATGGTACGAAGTGCGTGCCTATAATGCGCCGGTCGGTCGAGGGGACACTCAGATGGCCGGCGACAAGAAGCAATAAGGACAATAGAAATATGAAACTTCCAGCCTCGTTGCACCAGCTGGCCTTGGTGATTCTGCTTGCTGCATCGGTCGGCCTGGGCGGCTGCGCCACCGGACCCAATGCCGATCCACGCGACCCGCTGGAGGAGTACAACCGTGCGGCTTACAGTTTCAATGAACTTCTGGATCGTGCCCTCCTGGAACCGCTGGGCCGTGGTTACAACTACATAACGCCAGCCCCGGTAAACAAGGGAATCACGAATTTCTTCAATAACTTGCGTGATGTCCGATCGGCCATCAACAACCTCCTTCAATTCAAGATGGGGCGTGCCTTTACCGACGTGGGCCGTATCGCCGTGAACAGTACCATCGGCATCCTCGGTCTGATGGATGTGGCGAGCAACATGAACCTGCCAAGCTACAAGGAAGATTTCGGCCAGACCCTGGGTGTCTGGGGAATGGGCTCGGGACCCTACATCGTGTTGCCGTTCTTCGGTCCGAGTACCAGCCGTGACGGCGTTGGCCTGGTGGTCGACTGGTTTGCCGATCCGACCAACTATATCGAAGACGACACCGTGCGATGGAGCCTGACCGGGCTCAACCTGGTCGATACCCGGGCCGATCTGCTGAATGCCAGCCGCGTGGTCGAACAGGCGGCACTCGACCCCTACGCCTTTATCCGCGACGCCTATCTGCAGCGCCGTGAGAACCTGGTCTACGACGGTAACCCGCCGGAAGAGTAAGCGCCGCGACATCTGCGGACACGGAAAAGGGCCCCCTGGAGGGCCCTTTTTTCGTTCAGGTTGTCCGCGACCCTTTGATTCAGCGGCGTTTTCCTGTCGCAGCCGTTCTTGTTAAGCAAAATACTAATTGACAATTTAAGCAAACTCTAAAATACTATGTCGAGGATTGGACGGGAGTTCCAGTTCTGCAGTAACGATATCGATTAGATTTCCATTTTTGGGAGATTCATAAAATGAAATTCACAAAGATTGCTGCTGCAGCAGCACTGTTCGTTGTTTCGGCCTCTGCTTCGGCCTGGTGGGGCGGTGGTCCCTGGGGCGGAAACGGCTACAACAACAGCTACAACAACGGCTACGGCTACGGCAACACCTACGGCAACACCACCGGTGATTTCCTGGGTGACGGTTCGGCTGGTGGCGACTTCAGCATGAACTTCTCGGGTCGCGGCAACACCAACATGCGCGGCTACGGCAGCGGCTATGGTGCTGGCGACGGCTGGGGCCGTGGTTACAACCAGAGCTCGCCTTACTGGGGCGGCTACGCACCTTACGGCTATGCGCCCTACGGCTACCCTGCACCGGTTGCTCCGGTTGCACCTGCCGCTCCGGCTGCCGAGAGCCAGTAATTTGTACTGAAGCAGGGACGCATCGGCGCACACGGATGTGCGCAACGCAGTCCGGGTATCCCGCTGGATGCCGGCGTGATACCCGGGATGGGGTTGTGGGCCACCCGTTTTCTCTTCTGACGCTAGTTAATTTAAATTCTTGGGGATCGAGCTAATGAGCACAATGACCAAATTCGCTGTGGCCGCCGCTATCGCTGCCGCATCTGCTTCTTCTTTTGCCTTCTGGGGCAACGGTTACGACAACAGCTACAACAACGGCTACGGCTACGGTAACGGCTACGGCAATGGCGTGCTGGATGGCGCCGGCGATGCCGCTGGTGAAGGCAACTTCAGCATGAACTTCTCGGGTCGCGGCCGCACCAACATGCGCGGCTACGGCAACGGCTATGGTTCCGGCGACGGTTGGGGTCGCGGCTACAACTACAGCGCACCTCCTACGGCGGCTATGCGCCTTACGCTTACGCCCCGCATGCTGCCGCACCGACCATGACGACCGAGCAGCAGCAGGCTGGCCGAGCAGCAGGCCAAGGCCGTCGAGGCCCAGCGCAAGGCGGCCGAGCAGTTCGCTGCCCAGCAGGCTGACGCTATCAAGGCTGCCCAGGAGGCCCAGCGCAAGGCGGCGGCGCAGTATGCTGCTCAGGCGCCGCAGTTCGTAGCGCCGCGATGCGGCGCCGCAGTTCGCTGCCCCGCAGATGCCGGCAGCGTCCGCAGATGCCTCAGTTCGAGATGCCGAGCGCCCTGAGATGCCGAAGTTCGAAATGGCCAGGCCCCAGCGTCCGGCGATGCCTGAAATGGCACGGCCGGAGCGTCCGCAGATGGCCAGGCCGGAGCGTCCGCAGATGCCGCAGTTCGACATGACCGCGCCGCAGCGTCCGGCCATGCCTGAGATGGCTATGCCGAACCGTCCTGAAATGC
>CAVRBK010000050.1:0-5105 GCA_963719025.1 uncultured Gammaproteobacteria bacterium
TACGCCCTTTTGACCTGGATCAAAGGAAAAAACATATCTTACTGAAATATAAGAATATTCAACCTGATTCAGCCGCTTTCTGCTGGTTGGCGTATCATAAAGCGCTAATGGAGATGTGGCCTCGGCCGCATGCCTAACGCACCAAAACACACAGGCCCCCGCCAATGAACAGCCAGCCCTCCCCGGCCCCCGCTTCGCCGTTTTCACTCGATACAGCCGATGCCTACGAAACATGGCGGGGCAGGAAACTCGCGGAGACCGGTCTGCCTGACTTCGTTGACATCGCCGACCTGGCGGATCTGAGTCCGCTGGAGCGACGCGAGATGTTGAAGCATTGCCAACAGCGCAATTTTGCGCTCTTTCGCGCCCGCCAGGCTGATGATGTCGGTGAAAAAGCACTGCGCGCCCTTGGCCGTCAACTGGGCCTGCTCGACATCGATCAGAACCTGTGTGCCGAGGACAGTGGCCTGACCGAGATCACGGTCAAGCCAACGGACACCGATCACACCTACATACCGTATACCAACCGTCCCCTCGGCTGGCATACCGACGGCTACTACAACGCCGGCGACCACCAGGTCCGTGCCTGGCTGTTGTATTGCGCACAGCCGGCGGCCTCGGGCGGTGGCAACGAGTTGCTCGATCACGAGCTGGCCTATATCCGCATCCGCGATGAAAACCCGGATTGGATCAGGGCATTGATGGCGCCCGACGCCTTTACCATCCCGAGCAATACGGAACACGGTGAGGAGATCCGCCCCGACCACAGTGGCCCGGTGTTTTCCGTATCGACGGCGGATGGCAGCCTGCACATGCGTTATTCGGCACGCCAGCGCAACGTCATCTGGAAAGACGACGAACCCACACGTGCGGCGGCCGCTTACCTGCTCGACTTGTTTAAGCAGGGGGACGACCACATATTCCGTTACAAGCTGCAAGCCGGCGAAGGCGTCATCAGCAACAATATATTGCACCGCCGCGATGGCTTTAAAGACGCGCCGGAAGCGGGTGCCAAGCGACTGATCTACCGGGCACGCTATTTTCAACGCCTGCCCAAACCCGAGGAGAATTGACCGCGATGCTGTATCTCAGCCAGATCCTGATCGCCAACCAGGAGGTTCAAACCTTCGAGCAATTGCAGGAGGTGGTCAAGGAATTCGCCCGGCAGGGCGAGATGTTCCTGCGTTTCGATGTCAAGCCGCCCTACCCCGACACACCGCTCGACTGGGAAGACCGTCTCGAAGCCACTTTCAGCAGCAGGTACTGAACCATGGTCGACTATTTCAAACCCGAGGAACTGCAGGACACCGCCGCTGCATCGCTGCGCAAGGACCTGGGCCAGCAGGCGCAGGTGGAAGGCGAACTGGTCGAGCTGCGCGAGCAACTGGAACATCTGCCGGAAAGCGCCTCACCCGTGCAACGGGCCGCGCTCAAGCTTGAGATCGGGCGTGCCCTGCAGATCCTCGAGCGCGGCGACGAGGCGTGGCCGATCACCCACACGGCGTTCGGCATCCTGATCGCCGAACAGCAGTGGGAGGCCGCGGCAGACGCCTGCAACGTCCTGTACGAATCAGACGAGGCCGATTCACTGATCGCCCTGGGCCACGGGATCTGGCTCGGGGTTACCTTTCCGATCGACCCGGAGATCTCGGTCAACCTGCTCAGCCACGTCATCGACGACACCCCGGACGACTCCGACGGTGCTGCCGTAGCGGCCGCCACTGCGTGCTTCCTTGCCGACGTCCGCGCCCCCGAGGGGCCGGACCGCGAGCGCCTGACATTCTTCGCCCAGCAACTCCTGGGAAAGGTCGCGAGACGGCACAGCGAGGTCGCAAACCAGGACCAGTTCAACCTCTGGATCGAGCGACTCGAGCTGAACGAGCCGGACAAGTTCCTGGTGCGCCTGCGCAACGTGGTCGATGTCCTGGTGCAGGACCAGTGGTGGTTCGATCGGGACACCCTGCAATCGCAGATTCCCGAAAACTGAACGTTGGCCGGATGAAACGCGACCGCGGTATGCCGTATTCAACACCATCCGCAGAATCGAGGTAACCGATGTTTTGGCAAGAAGACGACAGACCAACCGGATTCCAGATACCCGATGACATCATCGATCTGGTGTTCGATATCCAGTGCCGGGAATTGCCGGTGGACCATCAGCACGAGTTGTCCCAGGCCCTGATCCGACATATTCCCGAGCTTGAGCAGGACGAGCGCTTCGGTGTCCACAGCATTCACCTCGCCGGCTCCCAGAACGGCTGGGAGCGACCCGATCCAAAGCTGGGCCAGAAGCTGATCCCCTCCCGACGCACCAAGCTCACGCTCAGGGTGCCAAAAGAGCATATCGACAGGGTGCGCGACACCCTGCATGGCGTCGAACTCGATATTTCCGGCTGTGCGCTGGTTATCGGCAAGGCGAAACAGAAGGCCCTTTCCAGCCAGGGCACGATCTTCGCGCGCTACGTCGTTCTCGAGAGCGGGGAAGAAAGCGACGAGAACGTCTTCCTGCAACGTATCGTCTCGCTGCTGGCCGACCACGGCATCCGGATCAAGAAGGCGCTGTGCGGCATGACCACCGAGGTCGCCGGACCACAGGGGCCGATCCAGACCCGCAGCATCATGATCGCGGATCTGACTGCCGACGAGTCTGTGCAGGTGCAGCAAATGGCTATCGGCCCATTACGCCACATGGGTTGCGGGATCTTTATTCCCCACAAGGGGATCGATGCGGTGAAGAAGGACGACGACGACGCCTGAGCCCCGACTGACGCCATCCTGACTGACCGCCGGCCAGGTGGTTTAACAAATCGTGATATTCAAATATAATCTTCCGCCAGATTTTAAACGCCCAGATAGGGTGCTGTCGTGACCGGCAGGTTTTCGGGGTTTGCCGCTCAAACTGGCTAGCCCCGGATAACCGCCGCGACAGGTCAGTACCGATCCGGGAATCTGCGGGCAGATCGCCAATAAAACTCGTCAAAAAAGAGGAGCAATCACATGGCTTTGGAAGTTAACGGCAACAGCGTGGAACTCGATGACAACGGCAACCTTATCGACCCGAATGCGTGGGACGAGGATGTAGCCAAGGCACTGGCGGCAGCCGATGACACCATGAGTGAGCTGACCCAAGAGCATCTCGATGTGCTGAAGTACCTGCGCGAAGAATACTTCAACAACAACGGCAGCCAGCCGATGGAGCGCATGATCAACAAGGGCATGAGCAAGATCTGGGGCAGGAAGCTGAGCAGTAAAGACCTGTATCGCCTTTTCCCTGGCGCACCGAGCAAGCAGGGTAACCGCATCGCCGGTCTGCCTTATATCGCACGCAAGGGCGGTTACTGATCGTCTGCGATAACCGGGTTATGGCCCGGCTTATCGAAAAAAGCAGCCTCCGGGCTGCTTTTTTCATGTCTGCGCGAAACCGGGAGCTACGCTTCGCCAACCCACAACCACCGGATAAACGCTGTGAATCACAACGACAAAGGCGAATACTCAGTAAAAGAGGCATCGCCACCCGGTGATGTCCATGCGGCCCAGTCGCGACGAGGCGCACAACCATGCCCGAACCAGTCGCAGTCGAAGACAAACCCCCGTGGCCCAGAATACTGTCCGCGATCGCGCTGCTCCTTCTCGGTTTATGGACGCCTGTTGCCCTGCCGTTACCATCCGACACAGCCTGTTCGGACGTCCGTATAAGCGCAAACGGTGCAAGCCAACGGGACCTCGACCTGGTGAGTGACGGCATCGCCCTGGGGAAGCGCTTTTTCCACGACCATGGCATCGCGCTGCGCCACGCTATCTCACTGAACCTGCATCCCGAGGACCTCGACAGCGCGCACAATCACATCGGCCTGTACGTCGCCGAAGAAGCCAGGATCACGCTACTCACCTTCGATGCCGCAAGCGCCAAGGGGATGGTGTTCCGCTCGCCGATGAGCGAGACGCTGTACGCCAGCTTCGTCGTCCACGAACTCGCCCATGCGATCGCCGACCAGCACTTCGCCGCCGGCACCCGTTCGCTACTCGCGCATGAGTACCTCGCCTATGTCGCTCAGTTGAGTTCGCTGTCCGACGATGAACGCGAAAAGATCCTGCAAAAGTACAAACTCAAGGGATTCCGGTCGCCGCACGAGATGTCGCCGCTGTTCTACCAACTCAATCCCGGCGCATTCGGCGTCAAGGCCTACCTGCATTACCGCGGGTTGGCCGATCCGCAGGGGTTCGTCCGCGGATTGCTGGACGGCACGATCCGAATGCCGGGCGACAATCCGAACGGATGGTAAAGGGTCTCTTCGGCCACATCACACTGAATTTGGATTATGACGTGCCCGAAAAGGCCGCCGATATCATGGTGTAGGGAACCGAGTGGCTGGCAACACCGGGCCGACTTGGCGGCCAACTATCGGCATCGGCACGCGCTGGGAAATCGTGGTCTGTCCCGAATCATCCGGTTTGATAGCGCTGGGCGCAGCGCACCCGCGTTACTCTTATTTAGATAAGCAAAGAAAAGAAGGGCGCGTGCGCGCCGCCGCGCGCGGTCCAAATAATTCCCGCGCAAAACCCACAAAATCCGGGAGTCAGACCTCCGCCCACATCCGCAGCAGGTTCACATACGAACGATCGATGTTCTTGCTGACATCGCTCTCGGGTTCTGTCCGCAACAGATGTTGACGTGACTCGTCGAGCTCGAACAGCAGCTCCCGCCGGGCGGCGTCGCGCACGAAGCTCTGAATCCAGGTCAGCGCGACCAGCCGCTCACCGCGGGTCACCTCCGCCACCCGGTGAACGCTCGCCGAGGGATAAACCACCGCATGCCCCGCAGACAGCTTGACCTGCTGCTCACCGAACGGCGTGCGAATCACCAGTTCACCACCCTCGTAGTCCTCCGGCGCATTGAGAAAGATCGTCATCGACACATCGCTACGAAACTTCGGCCCCTGCCCCATGATCGGATCGTCGACATGATCCCCGTAACGCATGCCCGGCTGGTACCTGGCAAAGATGAAATCGGCTACTTTTGCGGGCAGTGCAGCACTGCGAAACCGCTCACTGTGTCCGACACTGGCCATCACCACGCGGTAGAGTCGCTGCAACAAGCGATACAT
>CAVRBK010000051.1:0-4089 GCA_963719025.1 uncultured Gammaproteobacteria bacterium
AACCGCGGTAGATCGACGACAGCGTTCGCGAGACCAGCCAGGCCGCGAAGATGAACACCAGCACCAGCACGATGCTGCCGATCAGGGTGTTCACCTCCGCCGGCGTATGGCCGGTGGCCGTACTGAAGGCGGTCTGCTGTGCGGCGTTCATCGCGGTTAGCGCCGGTAGTCACCGCGCAGCGGGTCGTACAGGCGCGGCTCGGCCTGATCGGCGCTGGCGTGCTCGATCACCCCGTCGCGGATGCGCGCGATGTCGCGGCGCAGCCAGTCGTAGCGAAAGCGCACCCGCTCTGTCCGGTTGGCAGCGGTCTCGGCGCTATCGACCAGCGGGGCGAGGGCCTCGAGTTCATGCACGAGACGCATCAGGGCCTCGCGTTCGGCGTCACTGGCCTGCGTGGGACCACTCATGGCCAGCACCACGAGTGCGGCTGCAGCAGGGAATCGACGAAAGGGATAGCGCATCGGTGGTCTCCTACAGGTACTTTTTGAACGAGGCCGCGGTGATCGCCACCAGCAGGCCGATCAACGCCGCAAAGGGCAGAATGGAAAACGCCGGGTGCACGCTGAACGGCAGTGACAGGTAGAGCACCCAGGCGGTGATGAACAGCGGCCAGATCCAGCGCTTGGCGTGGTGATACAGGTAGCTCGACTCGCGCCCGCCGCCCCAGCGGCGCAGGTCGCGCAGCACCAGGCCATCGAGGGCGCCGACCAGGATCGCCAGTGCAAAGGCCGGCATCGCCAGCGTGAGCACCGCCAGGCGTACTGAAAACACCTGGGTGATCGTGGCCGCGGCCACGATGTAGTCGGCGACCAGCGCGTAAGCGCCCTGCAGCGCGGCCTGCCATGACGAGGCCTGCGCCGGAACCGGTGCAGCGAGCCAGGCGATCGCGGTCTCGAGTCCGGTCTTCTGCCACAGCCAGTGATAGACGGTCTCGGCAAAGCCCTGCGCAAAGGCTGCGGTGTCGGACACCAGCAGCGTGGCGCGCAGATCTCCTGAGAGGTACGCGAGTTCATCGGCCAGCATGGTGCGGCTGTGCGCCACGCCTTGCTCCGGCCACCAGAAAAGCATGCCGATCCATTCGACGAGGATCGAAAACAGCAGCGCCACGAACAGCCAGAACACCAGGCGCAGGATCCCGTGCAGCAGGCCCGGTGTGGCATCGGCGCTCTTCTGCCCGCTGTGCCGCGTGTCCTGTGCCTGCGCCGCCGTCGTGCTCATGCCGCGCCCACCTTGAGCAGTGACTCGGTCTGGCGGTCGTCAAACCAGTGGTCGGACGTGCGGTAGCTGGCCGCCATCTGTTCGGCCAGCGCATCGAGATCCTCGGGCATGTGCGGATCGTGCGAGGCATCCGGCAGCGGCAGGCGCAGCTTCCACAGGCGCGCACCCTCGACCAGCGCGAAGGCCTGGCCCTTGGGCAGACTCATCACGTCGTTCTCGGCGATGATCGGCACCTCGGTGACCGTGAGGCGGTCTTCGTTGCGCGAGGTGAAGTCGACGCCGGATCCGGGCGTCGAGGAATCGTTGACGCCGGAGACCTGGGTCAGTGCATGCACCTCGACCTGGGGCAGCTGGTCGGTGAGCATCTGCGCGGTGGCCAGTTCCTTCACGCGCAACATGATCAGCGTGTTGAAGTTACCGGCGACCTGGCCGGCCTTGGCCTTGGAGCCGACACGTGCCTCGACGTCGCTCCAGGTCTGGGTGTAGGCGGTCACCTGGAAACCCGCACCACCGGCCTTGTTGATCATCGGGATGAATTCATCACCGATCAGCTCGTTGAACTCGTCGGCATGCAGACAGATGCGCAACTTCGATGGCGGCGTATCAAGCACCGGCAGGCCACCGGCCTCGCCATGCTTGTACAGATCACCGGCGACCGAGACCAGGTCGGCAAACATCGAATTGCCGACCGCACCGGACACGGTGGTGTCGGACAGCGCATCCAGACCGACATAGACCACCGAGCGGCTGCGGATCACCGAGCGCCAGTCGAAGATCGGGCGCGGATCCTCGGCATCGGTGTAGTCCGGGGAGATCAGCTCGGCGATCTTGCCGGTGGTCAGCTTCTCCATCAGCGGGCCGACCGAGGAGACGATCTTGTCGAAATAGGTGCGGTCGTACTTGAACGCGCCCATCAGGCCCTCCAGCACCGGGTCATACAACTCGTTGGCCGAGACCCGGTCGCTCAGGAAGCGGAACACCGCGATCGCGTGCATGCCGCGACCCTTGAGGTTGTGCGGCAGGTTGCGCTCGTTGAGGTTGCCCTCGATGCCACCGATACGGGCGGCCCAATCCACGATGTCTTCACGCACCAGCACATGCCGTGAATACTCGATGAACAGCGGTTCGATATCGTTGATGTGGCGGCGGATCTGCGCATAGTCCGGACGTCGACCCAGATCGACCAGGGCGCGCGCGATGATGTTGACGAAGCGCCAGGCGAATTCCTTGAACGCGGCCGAGTTGCCCTCGGACGGCAACTGGTTGGCGATGCGGGTGGCGACCTCGGTCACGCGACTGAAGTTGCCGATCGCGTTGTAGCGTGCCGAGATCTCCGGGTAACCCAGGTGGAAGACATACAGATCGCGTCCGGCACGGTGGGACTCGGCGCACCACGCGGCGCATCAGGTCGGCATCGCCCTTGGGGTCGAACACGATCACGGTGTCGCCACGGCGGATGTCCTGGGCGATCAGGATCTCCGCCAGGCGCGTCTTGCCGACCCGCGTGGTGCCGAGCACCAGGGTATGACCGTTGCGCTCATCCAGCGGCATCCACACGTTCTGCTCATCGGGCTCGACCGCGTGCAGCTGCGGCTTGCCGCCGACCGGTGGTGCAGGGCGCAGCGGATTGAGCCAGGTATCGGCGCTGGTCAGTCGATACAGCCAGTTGAGGATGCGTGAGCGTTCCCAGGCGGGCTCGTGGCGGCGCACCCACCGTGTGAGTGCAGGGTCTTCAAGATAGCCGCGCAGCTCCGGCCGGAAGGTATCGCGCAGGCGCTGGGTGTGTTTCTGGCCCCAGGCGAAACCGCGACCGAGGAACAGGCGGCTGGGTGACCAGGGGATCTGGTCGGCCCGCATCCGGTAGCGGGGCAGGGCACGCATATGGCGCTGATAGCGCAGCACGCGCCAGGCCTGTCGCCCACGATGCCAGGCCAGCAGGCCGAACAGCGCTGCAGCCCCATAGGCCACACCCGGTGTCATGAACAGCGCCCAGGGCGCGAGGATGCAGATGGTCGCGCACGCGGCCGCAGTACCGGCTGACCAGGCCTCGACCGGCGGGCGCAACAGCGCTTCAATCGGGTGCGCGCTCATTGCTCGATCCACTCGGGGCCGATCAGCACCGGGTAGTGCCGTAGCCCGAACTGCTCGGCCAGCCGCTCGCCGCTGCCGGCGGCCAGGGGCAGGTCACCGGCGACCTGCATCACCTTGACGATGTCGGCCTCGCCGTTGGCTTCCACGACCAGGCCAACGGCACCGAGGGCGGAAAGCCCGATCCGGTGCTTGGTCAGCCAGGCCAGCGAGGCAGGATCAGCACCGACCAGGAAGATCGGACGCGGCAGAAAGGCGCCCGCCTTGCCAACGGCGATGCGCGGTTGCACGCCCGGGCTCAAGCTTGGCGAGCGCACCGTGACGTAGGCCTGCCGCAGCGCGTCCATTGGCGGGGCGATGGGCGGAAGATCCGAGCCCTCAGCCGCCTGGTTGAACCCGGAGGCTTCCAGCAAGGGTGCCAGGGGCTGCGTATCGCCGCTGTCGTGCAGCACGGTCAGTGGTGAGGCTGCGAACGCCGGCGTCAATGCACATAAGAACAAGCAGGGGATCAGGCGCTGCATCAGCCGAGCCTCGCGTACCAGCGCAGCACCCGCGCCCGGTAGGCCTTGGCCAACGCCGGGGTGCCCGAGTGATAGCGCCCGACCGCTTTCCACCAGTCGCCGGTGGCCCGGTAGGCATCGCGCAGCACGGTCGCGCCAGCGCGCAGATTCAACCACGGATCAAACGCCTGGCTGGCACCGCCGAGCTTGCGCTGGTGATAACGCCAGTTCACCTGCATCAGACCGATGTCGGGTTGCCTGCCCTCGGCCAGCAGCGTTGCC
>CAVRBK010000052.1:0-7075 GCA_963719025.1 uncultured Gammaproteobacteria bacterium
ACGGGTCAGGCGTGACGGGCCCGGCTGTGCATTTCTGGGCCTGAGCGAGCAGGAGGATTTCGCGTCCGGTGTCAATTCACCGCAGCACCAGCGCGGCGGTATCGACTGGCCGGGACTGCTGGCTCATTGGCGACGGTCGCCCTGAGCGAGCTGGCCGATGAGATCGGTGAAGGAGATGCCGAGGCCACACCCTCGGTCCAGGCCTGCCAGTACTGCGCCCTCGGCGCACTGTGCCGGGTGCAGGAGATGATGACGGAGGACGACGGTGACTGAGACCAGACGGTCAGCCGATGCCCGACAGCGCGAACGGGCGCTGGATATCGGCGAGTCGTTCATCGTCCAGGCACCGGCCGGTTCGGGCAAGACCGAGCTGCTGACCCAGCGTTACCTGCGCCTGCTGGCGGAGGTCGCCCACCCCGAGGAGATCTATGCGATCACCTTCACGCGCAAGGCCGCCGCCGAGATGCGCAATCGCATTCTCGCGGCGCTGGATGCGGCCACCGGCCCACAGCCAGCCCGAGCCCGCACGCCGCCTGACCTGGAGCCTGGCGCGCGCCGCCCTGGCGCAGGAGCGCGGCACTGAGTGGCAGATCGCCCGCAACCCCAACCGTCTGCGCATCCAGACCTTCGACAGCCTCAGTCATGCGCTGGCCCGGCAGATGCCGCTGCTGAGTGAACTCGGTGCGCCGCCCGCGACCACCGAAAGGCCGGACCGCTCACTACCGGCAGGCCGCGCGCGCGACCCTGCGCACTGCTCGAAGACCCGACAGCTCGGGCCGACGTCGAATGCCTGCTGGTGCACCTGGACAACCGCCAGGCGCAGCTCGAAGACCTGCTGTGCAGCATGCTGGCCCGACGCGACCAATGGCTGGGCCACATCCTGTCGTCGCCGCAGGGGGACGAGATCGACGACGGGCTCGAGGATGCGGTGACCTCGCATCTGCGGCAGCTGCTACAGGGCTGCCGCACCGACTGGCTGCACCGGCTGATCGTCGCCGGACAGGCCGCCGACAATCTGGGACGGCGCAGCAGTCCGAGAGCTGGCCCTCTGGCCTGGGGCCGCGACGAGGCGCCCGGATACCGCCTGGAGCGACCTGCCGGACTGGCGGGGCCTGGCCGATCTGCTGCTGACCGGCGGCGGCACTCCGCAAGACCTGGAACGCCGAAATGGGCTTTCCCCGCGCCGAGCGAGAAAGGGATCTGCCGGCCGAGGTGAAGGCACGCCGCAGCCAGCGCCAAACAGGCGATCAAGACACTGGGTGAAGAGCTCTGCCGACCAAGCCGGAGCTTGCCGCGCTGTGGGCCGGGCTGCGCCTGCTGCCGCGCCACGGGACTCGACGACCAACAACGGGCCGTGCTTGTCCAGCCTGTTCCGCGTGCTGCTGCATGCGGCGGCCGAACTGCAGCTGGTGTTCCAGGAGAGCGGCGAGGTCGACTTCGCCGAGATCCAGATGCGCGCCCAGCGCGCGCTCGGCAGGCCGAAGAAGCCGACCGACCTCGCCCTGTCCCTCGACTACCGCCTGCAGCACCTGCTGGTCGACGAGTTTCAGGACACCTCGAGCAGCCAGTATGAACTGCTCGCGACGCTGACCGCCGGCTGGCAGAACGCTGACGGCCGCACCCTGTTCGCGGTCGGCGATCCGATGCAGTCGATCTACCGCTTTCGCGAGGCCGAGGTCGGCCTTTATCTCGCGGCGCGCGACCGCGGTATCGGCCAGCTCCGGCTGACGCCGATCCCTGGAGGTCAATTTTCGCTCGACCAGCGGCATCGTCGACTGGGTCAACACCAGTTTTCCGTCCATCTTTCCCCCGCAGGTCGATGTCGGACGCGGTGCCGTGCCCTACTCGCCCGCCTCGGCGTACGACCGGTCGCCGGACGATGCGGCGGTCCGTCCACCCCTTCGCCGGCGCCGAGACCAGGCCGAGGCCCAGCGGGTCGTCGCACTGGTGCGGGCAGCACTGACGGAAACCGATACCGGCCAGGTCGCGGTACTGGCGCGCGCGCGCAGTCATCTGCGTGAGATCGCCGCCGCGCTGCAGGCGCCGGGCTCGCTTTCCAGGCGGTCGACGTCGACCCGCTGGCCAGCAGCCCGTGGTGCAGGATCTGCATGCGCTGACGCGCGCCCTGCTGCACCCGGCCGATCGCCTGTCCTGGCTGGTCGTACTGCGCGCGCCCTGGCTGGGGCTCAGCCTGCAGGACCTGCTGATCATCGCCGAGGCCACGCCCCGCTGCATACTCGCACGTCTGCGCGACTCGCGTCTGCGCGCACAGCTTGAGCGACGACGGTCGCCGGCGTGTCGAACGGCTGTTGGAGGTCGTCGACCGCCAACTCCCGGCACGCGGCCGCCGGCCGCTGCGCCAGTGGGTCGAAAGTATCTGGCTGAGGCTGGGTGGCCTGGCGACGGCCGCGCGACAGCGAGGCCGATGCGCAGGCCTATCTGGCCTGCTCGATCCGCACGAACAGGCCGGCGGACTGCTGGATTTCGCCAGCTGGAGACCGCGTTGGACAAACTTTACGCAACGCCCGACAGTGGCGCCGACGGCCGCGTGCAGCTGATGACCATGCACAAGTCGAAAGGACTCGAATTCGACACCGTGATACTGCCTGGGCTCGGACGAAAACCGGCGTCCGACAGCAGCGAACTGCTGTACTGGCTCGAACGCACCGGCTCGCAGGGGCACGCTCAACTGCTCATGGCGCCGATCCGGGCTGCCGAGCAGCAAAGCGAAGCCATCTCCGGCTACCTGCGCGAGTTGAACAAGGACAAGAACCAGCTGGAGACCTCGCGTCTGCTGTACGTGGCGGCGACCCGGGCGAAACGCCGGCTGCATCTGCTGGGTCACATCGACTTCAATGCCAAGGGTATACCGGCCAAACCGGCGGCGGCTTCCCTGCTGGCAAAACTCTGGCCCGTCGTCGAAGCCGATTTCGGCCACCTGACAGCACCACCAACTGAGGTTGCCGGGGAATCGAGCTTGCGCCTGGCACAGCTGCAACGCCTGCCGGCCGACTGGCGACCCGCCCTTGCCAGCACATTGTCCTCGTTACCCGGCCAGACCGGCGATGAAAGATTCGAAACGCAGATCGAGTTTGCCTGGGCCGGCGATACGGCGCGCCACGTTGGCACACTGGTCCATCGTCAACTCGAGCGCATCGCACGAGACGGTATTGACAACTGGTCGCCAGAGCGCGTCGACCGGACTGAACAAACCCTGCGGCGCGGATTGCAGAACCTGGGTGTTGCCGGCAGCGAGCTGGAAGCGGCCGTCGTAAAGGCCAAACGCGCCCTGCGCCAGACGCTCGCCGATGAGCGCGGACGCTGGATACTCGCCGGTCATGCAGAGGCGCGCTGCGAATGGCCGCTTACGCTGCATGAGGAAACGAGCCGGCACTACGTGATCGACCGCAGCTTCGTCGATGAGCACGGTGTGCGGTGGATCATCGATTACAAGACGGGCGAGCACCTCGAAGGTGACAGCGAGGCCTTTCTCGACCAGGAGCAGGAACGCTACCGCGAACAGATCGAGAACTATGCGCGGATCGTTCGTCTGCTGGAGGACAGGCCGATCCGTCTGGCACTCTATTTCCCGCTGTTTCCCGATTGGCGGGTGTGGGACTTCGAAACCAATGGGAGTGACTGAATGACTGTGTCCTCAATCAACGACGATTACCGACGCATCGGCGAACAGATCGCCAGCCTCCTGGGGCGCCCCCGCGTCTCCGGCCTCTACCTGCCCGCACCCGTAGCAGACGAGACCTTTCGCGACGAGTTCGGCTTCGTTTTTCTGGCCAACGACGGCATAGGCCCATTCTATGTCAGCATGGACGACATTCTGCCGGGGCTGTGGCAGCGCTATCCCAGGCCTGAACGTTGCGACGAGGACGCGATCTCCTTGCTGCAGGGGTTTCGCCAGCCAGGAGCCAAGCAGCCGGGCTCTGGCACTGGGCACCTACAATGCCTTGAGCGCAAAACTTTATCGGGCGGCCGGCTTCGAGCCGCCGGACCGCAAGGCGAATTCAGGACTGAGCGATACGCCACCCGGAAGCGTTGTCGGCATGGTCGGTTACTTCTGCCCCCTGGTGGATAAACTGACCGCTCAGGGCTGTGAGGTCCTGGTGTTGGAGCGCTCCACCCGAACGGGTCCCGGTCGCGCAGCAACGTATCCGTGACCGGCGACCCGCGTGATCTGCGCGACTGCGCACGGGTGCTCGTGCACCGCTTCCACCCTGATCAACGACAGCCTGGAAGGACGTACTCGCCGTGAGCCGGCCGACAGGGTGTCATCGAAACTGATCGGGCCCAGCGGCAGCGGCCTGCCGGATCCCCTGCTGGCACGCGGGGTGACCTCGATCGGCGGCGTCAGCTTCGGCGACAGGGAGCAGCTGATCGACTCATCTACAACGCGGCGGCTCCTGGGGCGAGGCAGGACGAAAGTACCAGCTCGACGCGGCCAGCTACCCGGGCTTGCCCGGCTGATTGCCAGGCTAACGGATGGTTGCGGTGACGCCGACCAATCGTAGGGCAATCAAAACCACATGCGGCTGTTCGCTGGTCAAACTCACACGACGGGCACCATTGAAGAATTTGTGCTTATCCAGATGCAGCTGCTCGATGACCACTGGATCCTGCGCACCGGTCAGTGCCGCCAGAATGGTTCTTTTCACCAGATCCAGTGGAGAATCAACGAAATAGAGGAAGCGCCCGGCGCGGTCGAAATAGACACGCCGACCATCAAGGTGGAAATAGATCTCATTGGTGTTTTTGACAGACGCAATCGATCGATCCTGTCTCCAACAGGTAGACATCATCGATTCGCTGACCTTGCCGATTCCACCGGGCATGACTTGTTTGTTTCCGTAACGATATTGGCTTCAGTTTAACGGAGAATTCTTTGAGGCTTGTTCATTCGGTGGAACCTACTGCCGTAAATGCCAGGTGACAAATCAGATGCACGCTGCAAGGGTTGTCAGGCTCACCTGCTCACTGCTGCTGATCGCGGCCGGCAGTACGACCGCTGGTCAGGCGCAGATCAATGTGTGTGTCGACTATGGCTGTGACCTGGAGCATCCTATTCACCTCTCCCGGGATGAGTGGCAATCCATCGGCTCGCTGTTTGATGAAGCCCGTTCTGCCGCCGACGAGCGGGCGGCGGTCAAAATGGCCGTGGGCAGACTCGAGCAGATTGCCGGCCTGCAGGCCGGCACGCAGGGTGATCTGCCCGAAAACTCAGGCGGTCACGGCGGTCGCGGCCAGCTCGACTGTATCGCGGAATCGATCAACACCAGTCGTTACCTGCAAATGCTGGAGCATGCGTCCCTGTTGCGCTGGCATCGGGTGAAGGAACGGGCCAAGCGACACCGGTACATCTTCAGCACCCACTGGAGTGCTGTACTGGAAAGGCCGGATACCGGAGAGGCCTTTGCCGTGGATTCATGGTACGGGAGGAATGGCGATCCGGCCCTTGTCATCCCACTCGAACAATGGCGGCAGGGCGTGAGGCCTGACACAGGCAACCACTGAAGACGCCGGCTCGACACCTGCTCGCAGTCACAAACAGTTTCAGTAAGCAGTTGCAGATGCCGATAACCCGGATACGTTGATTATGCAAGCGGACAAGGGTGGGCGGATTGGACAACAAGGAAGCCTCGAAGGAACGTCGGGGGGGACAGGTAGCGATACCGGACGATATCAAGTCCAGGTTGAACGAATTTCAGCATCAGACCCTGGCCCGACTCGAGGGTTTCGGCTGGTCAGTGGCCTTCGTGCGACGGCCACTGTTCCAGGACCAGGTCATTGTGTTGTTCGACCCCGCTGGGCGCCAACACGCCATCCTCAACGAAGACGGCACCATCGACAAGACGACGGTCACCCAGATTCGCTAGGCCGGTGCTACCATGCGCGCATGCCGCATGTGATCGTCGACCCTGAATCCACCTCGCTGCAGGAGCGTTTTGCCCTGATCAGGACACCTCGCAAGTCGCGCAAGCGCTTTCCCGAGGCCTGTGTCGAGATCGTGAGCTCGGAAGAAGCCGCCCGCCAGGGTGGTGACGAATCAGTAGAACTGCACCCGGCAATCGTCTACGGGCCCTCGGTCTCGTCAGAGAGCCTACGTATTTATTACCTCGTGCGCTGGCTGTAAGCTGCTACCAGCCAAGAGATAGCCACACAATCCGGCGAATAATGCGCCCCACCACGACATGAGCACAAAGGATCCTATTCAGACCGCGCGCCCGCCATGGCATGGCATGTCCACAGACGAGGTCCTTAAACACCTCGATAGCAGCGTTTCTGGCCTGAATTCCGAGGCTGCCACCCGGCGCCTGGAGGAATACGGTCCCAACCGTCTGCCGGAGACCAAGCAGCGTAGCGCCCTCATGCGCCTGCTGGCGCAGTTCCACAATGTTCTCATCTACGTCTTGCTGGCGGCGGCACTGGTCACCTTTATCCTGCAGCACTGGGTAGATACCGCCGTCATCGTCGGCGTGGTCGTGGTCAATGCCCTGATCGGTTTCGTCCAGGAGGGCAAGGCCGAAGACGCCCTTGCCGCCATCCGCCAGATGCTGTCGCCGAAAACAATGGTGATACGCGAGGGCCGACGGATCACCATCGACGCCGGCGACATCGTACCTGGCGACATCATGCCATTGCAGGCCGGTGACAAGATTGCTGCCGACCTTCGCATACTCCAGGCCAAGGGCCTGCGTATCGAAGAGGCCGCACTGACCGGCGAATCGGTGCCGGTGGAAAAGACCCGGGACCCCTGCCCCCTGATGCGGCCCTAGGTGATCGGTCCTGCATGGCGCATTCGGGCACGATGGCGGTGGCCGGGCAGGGTTACGGCCTGGTCGTGGCCACGGGCGGGGCGACCGAGATCGGCCAGATCAGCGCCCTTGTCGGCGGCGTTCGCACCCTGACCACGCCGCTGTTGCGCCGGATCAACCAGTTTGGCCGGCGGATGACCGGGCTGACCATTGTCCTGTCGGTGATCGTGTTTCTGTTGTTCACGCAGGTGCATGGCAATGACTGGGATGAGGCGCTGCTGGTCGTGGTGGCGCTGGCCGTGGCTGGCATT
>CAVRBK010000053.1:0-96720 GCA_963719025.1 uncultured Gammaproteobacteria bacterium
TGGATTGATATTATTGGCGTCGTTAAAGTTCAGGCTGATTTATTGGACAAGAAGTATCTTAAGAGATGGTCCAAGAAACTCGGGCTATCGTATTAAGCAGATGCATTGTTATGTACTGTTGCTTGATGCCAGTTACGTATTGCTGGTAAGCGTACCGGGGTGGTGTTGGTCGGCTCGCATGTTGAAAAGTCGAGTCGTCAGCTCAAGGCGTTGATGGCGCATCCTGATATTGCCCCGCTGCATGTCGATCTCGACTGGATGGTGCGCGATCAGGAGGGCCTGTTCGCCGCGATCGTGCAGCAAATGAACGAGCAGATTACGGCGGGCTCTGGTGTCGTGCTCTATACCAGTCGTGGTGAAAGGCAATTTGCCAGTGCCAGTGAGCGGCTCGCCTTTGGTGAACAGGTCTCGACTTTCCTGATGCGTCTGGTGCGCAACCTGCCGACCGACACCGGTTTTCTGATCAGCAAGGGTGGCATCACATCGAACGACACCCTCAGCAGCGGACTCGCGCTGCGCACTGCCCGCGTGGTCGGGCAGATTCTTCCCGGCTGTTCGGTAGTGGTCTGTCCGGAGGATCATCCCCGCTACCCGGGCCTGCCGGTTGTGATTTTCCCCGGCAACGTCGGTGCCGACGATTCATTGATGCAGGCCTATTCGATCCTTTCGCGCCGGATGGAAGAGCCAGTTCACTCGACCGAGGCGGCATGAGCCTGGCCGCCGGTCAGGAAACCATCTGATCGGCGGGCCGGTGATCGAACGGGCGATTCTTGTCCGGGACGGCATCGCTGTAGCAGCCCGATGCCCTGCTGCGCCACGTGCAGCCGATGTGTTTTACCGTCAGCACCGGCCACCTCGAGATCGCGCGGTCGTCGATTCCCAGGGGCCGCGTTTGGTTCTGCCCGGGATGCCTCGATTTCGCCGCGCGAGGTTTCAGTCACATCGGTAAGGCTGAGTGTGCCGATAAGAATGGCGTTCCCAACATGTGGTCGCAAAGTGTCAAGCCTGCTTTACGCTTTTGCCCAGGCCAGTCCCCGGTCTTCGTTTGCTGTTGCCTCTCACAACATCGCGGAAGAATCTGTAAGTAGCCGGTTTGAATAACATAATTGCTGTTTGGCCGATGCTCGACAGGCACTTTGAATCTGCTCTGGCACGTTCAATGCTTGGTGCTCTCCAACGGCGTTTGCCATGTTGGCCGGCGACCCGGAGGGGACCGATGAAGACCTTGATATCCGCCGCGCAAAGCGCTGATGGTGAAATTTTCGATCAGGCGCCATGCCAGCTATCGAAAGACGAGTTGCATTGGCAGAACCAGCAATTCATCGGTACTGGGGGCATCAGCGAGGAAAACAACACGGCGGGGTTCCAGCCCGCTTATCGGCACGCCGAGACCGGCGAGGCGTTGATTTCCTGTTTTTCCGACGGTACCCCGGCGCCCGTGCATATTCTCGAGGGTCTGCCCGCCACCTGGGTGACCGGGCGAGATTCGCACGGAAAGGTCACTCATGTGTCATCGGCCGTGGTTGCCGGTTTTCTTCGCAACGGCGTTTTCTACACCCGAGAGGATGCCGCCCGGGCCTGTAACGATTGAGGCATTGTGTTCCTCGCGGTTATCCAGCGCCCGATAGCGCACAATTTCCTGCCACATCCGCCATTTGGGAGCATCGGCTTCTCTGCGCCGATCCAAGGTGGCCTTCGTCACACTTACAGCACCTTACCGGGAATACTTGCCTGAATAAGCTAGACTTCGACAATAAACTATTGCTGGACTGCGTTTTTTAGCTTGTTTTGACGCGATTTGCAGGACCAGCCCGTGTGTCGAGGTGTTGTCCGTCATGTACGAGGCTTTTTATAAGCTCGCTGGTGATCCTTTCCGATTGCTACCCGATCCCGAGGTGTTTTTCCCCCATCGAAGCTGCGCCCGGGCGTGGGCGTTCATGCGCTACGCGCTGAAGCGTGCCGAAGGCATCGTGGTGGTAACGGGGCCGCCGGGTTCCGGCAAGACCAGTCTGGCCGAACGCATGGCCAGGGAATCCAGCCCGGCAAGCACCCTATGTGTTCGCCTGGTGGCAGATGGGCTGGATGCGACTGAGCTGTTGCGCAGGTTGGGTTATGCCTTCGGACTGTCGGTCGAGGGTATGGATCGGGCCCGTCTTGCCCATAGGCTGGAACGCTACCTGCTGGATTTCGAGCAGGCCCATCGCCGTGCGCTGGTAATAATTGATGAGGCGCAGATGCTGGACCGGGCGTCACTTGAGGCCTTGCGTCTGCTCACCGATCTGCAATCGCGGGCGCAGCCTGTCATGCAACTGTTCCTGTTTGGTCAGGAGCCGCTGGAAGACATTATGCGTGCCCCGGACATGGCCCAGTTCCAACAACGCGTGATCGCTGGCTGTCGACTCCAGCCGATGAGCCTTACAGAAACCAAGGCATACCTGGAGTACCGTCTCGGTCACGCCGCTTGGCGTGGTGACCCCGCCATTGATGGAGCGGCTGTGGCCGCAATCCACCACTTCAGTGGGGGCCTGCCCAGGCACGTCAACAAGATTGGCAGTCGTCTGTTACTGCATGGCTGTACCGTGGAAAAGCATGCCTTGACCCGCGCTGATGTCGTCGTCGTAGTCAATGATCTGCGCAATGAACTGCTCGCGCCGCACGGCCAGTCGGCGCTTCCCTCGATCGCGGCGGCGGCTGCGCAGGACGCGGTTACGGCCGGTTTGGCATTGGTGGCCCGCCATGGTGACGATGCGGCAGCGGAGGTTGCGAGATCTGAGCCGCTGAATACCCAGTTCGTGGATGAGGACCGTCCGCCATCGGCTCATGCGGACGTACCCAAGTTCAGGCATCCGGGAAATGGCATCGGATCGAGGGATGTGACGGCGGGCCGGTTTTACATGCGGAATGCTGTCAGACGTCCACGGGGGTCACGATTGCTGCGTTTGTTGCGCGACGCGATCAGGGGTGTTGGCGTGGCCATGCTGGCTTTTGCGCGGGCGCTGCCCGATCACGCGGCCACGGCAGGGCGTTGGGGAGGGATGCTGCGACAACAGTGGAAGCCTTCGCTGCAGCGCGTCGGTTCGACGGTGCGTGAGTCGGTATCCCGTATGGATATGACATGGCGTCCTTCGCAGCTGCAGGGATTGTCGCTGGTCGCGCTGGTCGCCGGCGTTGCGGTGATCTTCGGCGTTATCGGCGGTGGTGAAGACGCGGAGTCCAAGGACGCCATGGCGTCCTTGGCACTGCAGAACCCAGTGGCGCGGGATGAACCGTCGCTCGATGTGCTGTCTCCCAACCGGTCTTCAGCCTACCTCGCATCAGCGTTGTTCGGCGGCCAGGATGATTTGGCGCGCGCCAGCGAGGTGGAGGGAGGCAGTCTCTTGGGGATACCGTATGCGGCCGAGTCGCCGAACAGTTCGTCGGCTTTGACGGAGGTGAGGCGCACCGGCATCGATGTGGGTCAGCTGCTGCCTTCAGTTGTAGCCCGCAGTGTCAGTGATGGCCTGGCGTCCACGGTGGTGGATTCCGGGAGTACGCTGGAAATGTGGGCGTTTGCGCGCCCGAATGTCGGTTCAACGGACCAGACATTGACGTACCGGCTTTCCGGGGGCCTTGAGTCGATGGAGCAGGGGGCGCAGCGGTCGGGCGAGGATCAGGCGACCGCCGACGATGTTGTGCAAGCCGCCGAGCCGACCACGCGCGTTGCCCCGCACAATGATATCGACACCGGTATGCTGAAAAAACGTATCGCAGTGATCATCGGCGATCAAAAAGGGATAGACCCTGGTTTCGTGCGTTTGCTTCCATCGACAGCGGCCGGCAGTCCGAGTGCAGGCCTGGTCTCGCGTGACGTCACGAGCGCGCCGGCTGACGCCGGAAAGCGGCCTGCATCTGATTTGTCTTCGACTGGAACGTTCGAAGGCAATAGCCAAGGCGAGCTCTTATCAACAGAAGATCGGGACGAGCGGCAACAGCTTGCGGTCGTTGAGGACGACAGCGCGCTCACGACGGCCGATACAGGCAGCAAAGAGGATATTGGCAATCTGCTTGCACAGGCACAGACCGCGTTCAAGAAAGACCGCCTGTTGCTGCCGGACAAAGAAAGTGCCGCATACTACTATCGGCGCGCACTCTCACTGGCGCCGAACAACCGTCTCGCCCGACATGGCCTCGATCGGATTGTCCGTCGTTACGCGGAATTGGCAGAGTCGGCGTTGGAAAAAGGAAATTTCGACAAGGCGGAACGTTTTCGGCAGAGGGCCAATCGCGTTGTACCCGGACATCAGACAGTTGACGAACTGGGTCAGCGGATTGCGGACATGCAGGCGGCTTTGCGGGAGCAGAGGCTCGCCGCGGTCGAGTCCGATGACATGTCGGCCGAGATGAAAGAGCCGCGGAAAGAACCGGAGCCGGACAAACGCAGCAGGAATGCTTTCGAAGTCTTGATGGGCCTGGTCAATAACTGATCACGAACGACTGATCGGGATTCTTGATCTGTTTGATTGCCAGGTGAAGTCCCTCGATCAGATCTGCAAGTGCTCCGACCAGGTGGGCGGTCCGGATGGTCCGATCCTGCCAACCCGCTTGATTGCCGCCAGTGCCAAGCGATCCGCTGTTTCGGCGAATTGCGCGACGTCAAAGACGCAGATGCGGCATGTTTGAAAAAGAAAAGCCCCGCAACCTCTCGGGTGCAGGGCTGGTCCAGCGGCCGGCGCGGATAGCGATACAGGCTTTCCGTGCGAGGGTGCTGCTTTTTATGGTTTGCCGGAAGCACCGGCGGCCATCACGTCGAGCATCTGCTGGTTGACCCGGATCGCTGTTTTAACCACCTCCGCCGGCAGCAGTTTGCTGTTGATCAGCATGTCGAGGTTCAACATCATCAGCCAAAGCTTGCCCTTGTCGTCCTCGACCATGGAAATACGGCAGTGCATATAGCTCGAGAACACCGGATCGGCAATGACCATCAGGCGCGCGTCGAGTGGATTGCAGAACTGATAGATCGACAGATCCTGTTGTGGCAGTTTTTACAGTCGCCACGATAGATCTTTTTGCCTGGCTTGGGGTCACCGAAGGTCGGGCGGATGTTGAATCTCTCGTCGGCACGCAGGTCGAGTGAGGCGAGATAGGCCGCGACATCTTCGAAATCCTGTTCAGCGTACCTGTGCAGCTGCGAGGTGCGAACCATCAGTGGATACACCCGGGTACCGGCGACGCAGTCCTTCATTGCCTTGATGATGTGTTCCCTCGGCAGCCCGGCGATGCGCGGCGACAGTTTGCCTGAAGCCCCCTGGCCGTGGATGCCGTGACACAGTGCGCAGGGCTTGTTGAGTCTCTGATCAGGCGGGAAGGCTTGCCACCAGTAGCACGGCGGTGACGAACAATCATCTGAACAATCTGTGATCATCTCCGGGTTCTTATTGCTTGAGGCTCACAGTGCAAGCGGCGAGGTGAGCAGCTGGCGTTTACAAGCTGGGCAATATAATTGCATTGATAAAAGGTTAATTACGATCCAAAGCAGAAAGATTTGCGTTTTCGCCCGGCGTAAGCGTTGTTTTATCTGCGAGTGCGCTGATCAGGAACCCGGCGAGTGCCTCTACCGTATGCGGCAGTTGCGGGTCTGGCTGTGACTGGCAGCTTTCCCTGACGCCGATCGCGTAGATGCTCACGCGCGCCGGTGCACAGCCCAGGGTCCGTGCCAGTTGCAGCGTCTCTGCCAGTCCGAGGCTATGCGTGTCGACGCGTCCCCCCGCATCTGACAGGCGGTCCTCGGTCACCTCGAACCAGGGTGGGTCGTGTGCCGAGGCGAGCGCGGCGTCGATCAGGATCAGATGATCGATCTCATACATCCAGTTGATCAGCGCGGCGCCCGGACGGTCGAGCGCGAGTAACTCGATCTGCGCCGGCAGGCGGCCTTTCAATCTTTCGATCACCTGCCAGCCGGCCCGGTCATCGCCGAAGGGAGAGCCGAGACCGATGACCCGGGTCATCGCCGTTTTACATCGAGTCGCAGAAAATGCGTGGCGCAGGAAATGCATGGGTCGTAATTGCGGATGACGGTTTCGGCCCGCAACCGCAGGGCGTCGTCTGCAGCCTGCATGCCGAACGCGGTCAGGCTGCGATGCAGGTCATCTTCTATGCGGGCCTGGTTCTGGCTGGTCGGCGGCACGATCCGCGCGAACCGGATGGTCCCCCGCTCATCCACCTCGTAACGATGCCAAAGCAGGCCTCGCGGCGCTTCGGTCGCACCACAGCCGCCACCCGCACGTGGCGTGACCTCGGCCCGCGGAGCTGCGGGCAGCGAATAGCGTTGCAGCAGCCGGATTGCCTCAACGATTGCGACATGAATCTCCAGGGTCCGCGCGAACAGGCTGAGAAACATGTTGTCCGACGGAAACGCCAGGCCACTCTGCTCAAGCAGGGCGCGGCTGCTCGGCGGGAGCCGGTCGAGGTTGAGATTGAGACGTGCGAGCGGGCCGACCAGATAGGGTTTTCTGTGCAGCAGTGAAAACAGTGCGGTCGACTGCGGCCTGTGTTCCTCGACGAAGTGCTGTTCATAGTCGTCAACCGATATGTCCAGTCCAGCATCGGATACGATGCGACCCTGTTCCAACGGGTAGTCTGTGGGATGGCGCATGGCCACGCTGGTGAAGGGCTGTGGGTCATCCGGCATCTCAAGCGTCGTGGCCCATTCAACCAGTTCGACCGCCTCGGGCAGGGCGGCTTGCAGCTGCGTGAGCATGTTATCGACCTGCTGTTGCGATGGCGCGTGGAAGAAGCCGCCGACACAGGCACCGACCGGATGCACCGAGCGACCGCCGAGCAGGCTGATCAGCTGGTTGCCAAGGCCTTGCAGGCGCAGTCCGCGGCGCACTGCCTCGGGATGGTCTTCGGCCATCCCGATGACGCTGTCGTAACCGAGAAAGTCGGGTGCCGCCAGCAGGTGGACGTGCAGGGCATGGCTTTGCAGCCATTCGCCGCAATAAAACACCCGGCGCATGTCCTGCACCCATTGATCAGGGGTTATTCCGAAGGCGTTTTCCAGTGCCTGTGCGGCAGTCATCTGGTAGGCGATGGGGCAGATCCCGCAGATCCTTGCGACCGTGTCGATCACCTCGTGATAGCGTCGCCCCTCAAGGAACTTTTCGAAGTATCGGGGCGGCTCGAAAATATCCAGCGCGAGTTCTTCGATCCGGCCATTCTCGATCCGCAGGCGTAATGCGCCTTCGCCCTCGACACGGGTCATCGCGGGAACATGGATGTTTACCGATCGTTCAGTCATCGTCGAATCCCTGCCGGTAGGTCTTCAGGCCGGCGACCTGGAACGACGGCGCCTGGCTGTTGATAAACAGAAAGCGCCTCGCGACATCAGAGGGAGGGAGGCCGAGCCCGTCGAGGCGTTTGGCCATGGCGTCACCGTTGACGTTTTCGGCCGGGCCAAAGCAGGCATAGCAGTCGCGACCGAAGCGCGGGCAGAGGGCGCCGCAACCGGTCTTGGTGACCGGCCCCATGCAGGGCTGGCCGCTCGCGACCATGACACATACGGAGTGCTGACGTTTGCACTCCAGACACAGTTTGTCGCGGTCGTCGAGTGGGGTGACGCCAAACAGCAGTTGCTGGACTGCGGCGAGGACCTGGCGGCCGTTTACCGGGCAGCCCCAGAGTTCGAAATCGACCTGGATATGCTCGCGCACCGGTTCCGCGCGCGCCAGCGTCTGGATATACGACGGCTGCGCATAGATTGCCTGCTTCCAGTCTTCATTGCTGTTATCGAGGTTGCGCAGGGCCTGCAGGCCGCCGGCCGTTGCACAGGCACCGAGCGTGACAACGTAGCGGCTGTTTTCGCGCACCCTTTGGATGCGCGAGAGTTCGTCCGTGGTGGAGATGCTGCCCTCGACGAAGGCAATGTCCACCGCCGCGTCCTCATCGGCCGCGCCGGCCTCGAGAAAGTGCCGGATATCGACCAGCCCGGCGAGCTGCAGAAGGGCCTCGCCGGCATTCAGGAAGGCCAGCTGGCAGCCGTCGCAGGATGAAAATTTGTGTACGGCGATGCTGGGTCTGCTCATCTCAGTATCCCCTCACGCCCAGTAATTCCCGCACTCTGGGCCACTGAAAAACCGGGCCATCACGACAGACGAACTGGCTGCCCATCTGGCAATGTCCGCAATGCCCGACCGCGCACTGCATGTTGCGCTCCATGCTGAGATAGATCGCATCGGCGACCAGGCCCCGCTCGTGCAGCCCCTTGGCCGCGGCATGCATCATCATTTCGGGGCCACACAACATGGCCATGGTTCGGTCCGGGTCGAAGTGCATTTCGTCGAACAGCGAGGTGACCAGTCCGACATGGCCGTGCCAGCCGGCCTGTGCAACGTCAGCAGCCAGAAGGACCTGGACATCGGGCAGTGTCGCCCAGGCGTCGTATTGCGACCGCCATATCAGGTCGTCGGTGTGCTTGACGCCCTGCAGAATACTCAGCTGCCCATAGTTGTCGCGATGTAACAGGATGTGATGAATGATGGAAACGGAGGGTGCGCAACCCAGGCCACCAGTGACGACAACCACGTCGCGACCTTCGGCCTCCCGCATTGGCCAGCCTCGCCCGAAGGGGCCGCGCAGGCCGATGCGGTCGCCGACACCGAGCTGCGCAAGTCCCTTGGTTATGCGACCGAGTATGCGAATGGTGTGGGAGAGTATCTCGCCGTCGTCGGCGTCTGCCACGATCGAGATTGCCACCTCGCCGCAGCCGTGCAGGTAGAGCATGTTGAACTGCCCGGGCTCGAAGCTGTAGGGCATGCCGTCCGTCAACTTGAGCAGCAAGGTGAAGGTGTTGTCCGATTCGGCAATCCGTTCGACGACCATGGCCTCGCGCGGCACATACGGGTTCATGATGCGTCTCCCGTGTCTTCCCGGTCGACACAGATGGCCTGCGCCTCTTCGGTGATGTCGATGCCGACCGGGCACCAGGTGATGCAGCGTCCGCAGCCGACACAGCCGCTGCGCCCGTACTGTTCATGCCAGCTGCCGAGTTTATGGGTCAACCATTGGCGATAGCGGTGTCGGGTCTCCGGGCGTACAACGAAGCCGTGCAGATAGCTGTGACCCTCGGTGAAACAGGAGTCCCATTCCCTGACATGTTCGCTCGTGTCTCCGCCGAGCGCCGGCACGTCCAGCTCCCGGTGACAGAAACAGCTTGGGCAGACACTGGTGCAGTTGCCACAGGTGAGGCAGCGTTCGGCGACCTGCTCCCAGCGTGGGTGATCGAGGCGAGCAAACAGCGCGGCGTTGAGATTGCCGGGCGGCAGGGCCCGTTGCTGTGAGGCGGCGCGGTGTACCTCGTGATCGGCCTGTTCCCGTTGCTCGGCCGAGGCCTCGCCGAGCGACAATTGTGCGGCTATCCGGCGACCGGCAGCACTGCCGGCCTGCACCAGATAGCCTTCGTCCAACTCGCTCAACGCCAGATCGAAGCCGCTTTCTGCGCGCGGTCCATCGCCGGTCGATGCACAGAAACAGGTGTCGGCGGGATGACTGCAATGGACCGCAACGATGAACAGGCCATCGCGCCGCGCCGCATAGTAAGGGTCCCTGATGTTGTCGAGAAAATGTCGGTCGGTCAGCGCCAGGGCGGCGAGATCACAGGCACGTGCCCCAATGACTGCGACCGGCGACTGCGCTGCCTGCTCGGCATTGAAGCTCAGCTCGCCGGCGGCGTTGCGTTCCGCGCGCCAGAGCGTTTCGCGCGCCTCGAACAGGTAGGGCTTGAGTGCCTGCGGACCGTTCGCCCAGGCGAAGCAGCGGGTCGATTCGTTGTGGTTCAAACGATAGTGGCCTGGGGCCTGCTGTTCGCTGATGCCTTGGGGAAGCTGCGCCGCATCCTCGATGTCGAGGTACTGAATCGCGCCGTCACGAACCGTGGGACCGATGACTCGGTAGCCCTGATCGGCGAGGAGGTCGATCAGGATTTGCAGGGCATTGCGAGAAAGGAATCCAATGCTATCCATGTTAGGGCGCCGCTGGTGTCACATCCGTCTACAGCGTAGTTCAGCCCAATGCATTCGACAGTATCCAATCCGGTTTTCTTTGATTTGGGTAGACTAAGGGTCAACCCGCACGGGCCGATAGCGGCGGGTTGCCATTGCGGCAGGTGCATCGGTCGGGAGCAAAATATGAACAGCGTGTTGAAACTGTTTTCGTTGGCGGGGCTGCTGTTGCTGAGCGGTTGCGCGGGGCTGGGCGGCACGCGGGATACGGTGCGGGTCACGGTTTCCGATATCAAGGTGCTGGAGTCAACGGTTTTCGAACAGCTCTACCGGGTGCGGTTGCGCATCCAGAATCGCAGCGACACGCCACTCGCGCTGCGTGGTGGCAGTTTCGATCTGGCGATCAACGGCCGGGATTTCGGTTCCGGGGTCACCGACATGGCGGTCGAGGTGCCGGCGTATGCCGATGCCCAGATCGATGTCCGCATGGTCAGTACGGTGTTCGGGATGCTGCGCCTGTTCCAGGGCATGGCCGGCGGAGAGCGCAACGCGCTGACCTACGAGATAGCCGGACGTTTCGCGGTCGACGGTCGGCTTGGAGCCGTCAGCTTTCTTGAAGCCGGTGAACTGGCCCTGCCTGCGGCCGCGAATACCACGGATGCACCGGCGGTGGATCGATGAATGCCGAGCCGAAGGGCGTGCGGCGCCATTGCTATGGCGCCTGATGTGAACTGCCAATGGCGGCCCCGGAAACCGCTGCGGCCCACTAGACGATACGGTGGCCGACGAACTTGCTCATGTCGTCGAGAATTGCCCCGCCGCGCCGGAAACCCAGGCCACAGGCCTCCCAAACGTAGAATACCCCGGCCTGGTAGTACTGGCCGGCGGCATCCTGCGGAAAGCTGGCGCGCTCCTGGTAGATCGCCTTGTGGTGTGCGTAGGGCCCCGTGGTCTCTTGCAGTATCGAGCCGTCTGCTGCCAGCAGCGCCATGTTTGCACCCTCGCGTCCGAAGACTTTCTTGCTGACCTGCTCGATCCCCTGCAATGGCTCGAAGCTGCTGCGCAGCAGGAAGGGTGAATCCGCAAACATGTCGCACAACAGCGGCATCAAGCCCTTACTCTGGAAGAGCAGGGTGTAGGCCGGATTGAGTACGCGGGTGGTGGCGTGCCGACCGATCTTCTCGAGCATGCGTGTGAGCTCGAGTTCATCGGCCGCGATGTCTTCCCAGGGAAACAGCTTGAACCAGAAGTCGGCCAGTTGCTGGTCCTTGTTGAACACCCCTTCCTCGCCGCTGAAACCGGCCTCGTGCAGGAAGCAGAAATCGGTGAAGAAGCCGGCATCGTGGGCGATCTGCTGAAGGTAGCGGACGGTGCGTTCGTCTTCGGGCAGGTCGCTGGCGCTGGAAAACAGCAGCTTTTCACCGGCATATCGCTCGGCGAACTCCTCGAGCGGCTTGTCGCCGGTGATCAGGCGCCTGAAGTTCTCCTGCAGCATCTCGTGCAGGTTGTTGAACTGGCCCGTCTCGTCCATGCCGTTGGCCTTGAGCAGGGCCCACTGGATGATCGATGTTTCAAACAGACTGGTCGGCGTGTCCGCATTGAACTCGATCAGCTTTATCGGCAGGCCGTCGAGTCCGCCGGCGAGGTCAAATCGTCCGTAGAGGTGGATTTCATCGCTGTTCCAGCTGTCTTCGATCAGGCCGACCAGGTTGCTGGGTATGCCCAGGTCGGCATAGCGCTGCTCATCGATAACACGCTGGGCCGCCTCGACGAACATGTCGTACAGGGCATTCGCGGCGGCGTAGTAGGCCTCGGCCTCAGGCTCGCTGACCGACACCAGTTCGCGGCTGATGTAACTGCTGCCGTCGGAATCGGTATGCCAGCTCATGCCGATTTCTTCCATCACCGCCTTGCTCAGCGGCTCGATTGCCAGGGTGTCGATCATCGCTCAGCCGCCAAAAGAACCAAAACCGCCGCCGCTGGCAGGACGCCCGCCGCTGCCGCCAAAGAAGCCGCTACGGGGCTTTGTATTGGTTTTGCTGCTGGCGTTGCGGTTGGCAGGTTGCGAGATGGCCGCCGTGGGGCGTCCTCCGCCGTAGTTCGACTGGGTGCGCTGATAGTTGCTGTTCGACATCAGCCGGTTTGCCAGCATGCCGCCGATCAGCGATCCGGCCGCCGCGGCCAACAGGGTCTCGCCGAGCGAAAGTCCGCCGGCGTGCATTGCCGGGTCTTCGGTAAGGCGAGAGGTGCCGGATTCGACGCGCGCGGCCTCTTCCGCGGCGATCTGCTTGAGTTCGGTCTCCGACAGAAAGCGCTCGGTGCCGTCGGGCAGGCGCAGGATGGCGCGGGTCGGTCCCTCTGTTGGGTGCTTTTCAACCAGGCGGTAGGTGTCGGGCGCTGTACCGGTCTGCTCGACCACGAGGAAGAAACTCTGGGTCTGATTGCTGGCCTGATCGGCGTTGAAGCCACTCATGTTGGGCGGTTGCGGTCCCTGGTCGCTGCAGCCCTGCAGGCTGGCGATTACGCTCAGGCCAAGACTGCCGGCGATGGAGTAAGACAGGGCCTTTTTGATATGACGCATGGGGTTTTCCCCGTTGTTCTCTGGCGGACGCGGATTGTACGTGATCTTTTGCCGTTATTACCGGGTGCGCATTACTCTTACCCAGCTGGCCTGTTTGCGGCATAATAAGAGGTTCAGTGGTGGCCTCGTTGGTCTCCCGCGACAATAGACTGCGAATCCGGTCAGGCCTGGAAGGGAGCAGCCGCAGCAGTTGACTTGTGCGCCGGGAATCGCTGGCGGGGCCGCCGCCTTATTCCTCGGGTCTTTCCCGGTCTTTCCCCGTTCCGGCTTCGTGGGCATTGCCGCGATCGTCAGGGTTCGCCAGGCTGCGCGCAGTCGGGTTAGACTTCAAAGCTTGTTCCGTCGAAGCAAACCGGTCTCGATGTCATACCAGGTACTCGCCCGAAAATGGCGCCCACGCAGCTTTGCCGAGATGGTCGGCCAGGAACACGTGGTGCGTGCGCTCAGCAATGCCCTGGACAATGACCGGCTGCATCACGCCTACCTGTTCACCGGCACTCGCGGGGTCGGTAAGACCACATTGGCACGGATTCTGTCCAAATCGCTGAATTGCGAGACCGGCGTCAGCGCCACGCCTTGCGGTGAATGCAGTATCTGTCGCGAAATCGACGAGGGGCGCTTCGTCGATCTGCTGGAGGTGGATGCGGCCTCCAAGACCGGTGTCGACGATACCCGGGAACTGCTCGACAACGTGCCGTATGCGCCGGTGCGTGGTCGCTACAAGGTGTACCTGATCGACGAGGTGCACATGTTTTCGGGGCACAGTTTCAACGCCCTGCTGAAGACTCTCGAAGAGCCGCCGCCGCACGTCAAGTTCCTGCTGGCGACCACCGATCCGCAGAAAGTGCCGGTGACGGTGCTGTCGCGTTGCCTGCAGTTCAATCTCAAACGTCTGCCGGTCGAACAGATCGAGGGGCAGTTCCGGCACATCCTGGATGCCGAGCAGGTCAGCTACGAGGCGCCGGCGTTGAGCGTGATGGCGCGCGCCGCCGATGGCAGCATGCGTGATGGCCTGAGCCTGCTGGATCAGGCGATCGCCTTTGGCGGTGGGGCAGTGGCGACAAGCGAGGTTCGCGCGATGCTCGGCGTGGTGGCGACCGAACGCCTGCCGGACCTTATCGCGGCAGTCCACCAGGGGCAGGCGGCGGTGGCGATGGCCGAGATCGAGGCGATGGCCGAGTACGCACCGGATTTTGCCGGGATGTTGCGTGAGGTGGTGACCCTGCTGCATCGCGTCGCGGTGGTCCAGCAGGTGCCGGATGCCGCGCAGGCAGGCTGGGGCGACCTTGAGCGGCTGCAGGGCCTGGCGGCGGAGATACCGGCCGAGCAGGTACAGTTGTATTACCAGATCGCACTTGTCGGACAGCGCGATCTGCCGCTGGCGCCGGATGCGCGCAGTGGCTTTGAAATGGTGTTGCTGCGCATGCTGGCGTTTCGTCCGGACACCGGCGAAATAGAGCAGGGATACGGCGCTCCGCGCTCGCCTGCTGTGAAGACCCGGGCGCACGAAGCGCTGCCCGCTGAGCGCGCGCGCGCAAAGGATCTGCCGGTTGATACGCCGACACCGGTTGTTGAAGCGCCCGAGCAGGCAGCGCCGGCCAAGCCACCGGCGCCGGCCGCCGACCTCGGCGACTGGGCCGGGTTCGTAGCCGCCCTGCGGCTCAAGGGCATGGCGGCGCAACTGGCCGGTAACTGCGTGGTAAAAGGCTGGGACGGCAAACATCTCGACCTGCGAGTCGATCCATCGTGCAGCAGCATGGTAGGGACGCTCGCCGAACAGCGACTGCAGGAGGCCATTGCGGCCCACCTTGGGCACGACATGGGCCTCAGGCTGGAGGCGGCGGCCGGTGATGAAGAGACGCCGGCACAGCGGGCGGCGCGCGATGCGCAGGCCCGCCAGGCGGCAACCGAGGAAGATATCGCGAATGATCCGCTGGTACTGGCGGTGAAAGAAACGTTTGATGCGGAGATCGTGCCGGATTCGATCCGTCGCATCGATTAGGCAGACAAGAGGGTTGGAGATATGAAAGGACCAATGGGAAATCTGATGCGCCAGGCGCAGAAGATGCAGGAAGATCTGCAGAAAGCGCAGGAAGAGATGGCGAATGCCGAGGTCACGGGAGAATCCGGTGGCGGGCTGGTGAAGATCACGATGAACGGGCGGCACGAGGTCCGCCGGGTCGAGATCGACGACAGCCTGGTCGGCGACGACAAGGAGATGCTCGAGGACCTGATCGCGGCGGCATGCAACGATGCGGCACACCGTATCGATGCGACCACGAAGGAGCGCATGGCCGGGGTGACCGCGGGCCTGAACCTTCCGCCCGGCATGAAACTGCCGTTCTGAGTGCCTGGAAGCCCCAGCCATGCCTGAGAAGCCGCTGCTCACCGAGCTGATCGACAGCCTGCGCTGCCTGCCCGGCGTCGGCCCGAAATCTGCGCAGCGCATGGCCTTTCACATCCTGCAGCGTGATCGAGCCGGTGGCGCCAGGCTGGCGGCGGTGCTGGCCGAGGCGGTGCAGTCGATTGGCCACTGCCGGCTGTGTCGCACCCTGACCGAAGACGACGTCTGCACCCTGTGCAGCAACAGCGGACGTGACGACCGGGTCTTGTGTGTGGTCGAGAACCCCTCGGACGTTTTGGCGCTGGAACAGGCAACCGGGTTTCGTGGTCGCTATTTCGTACTGGGCGGCCGCCTGTCGCCGCTGGATGGGATCGGACCGGCGGAACTGGGGATCGGCCAACTGAGGCAGCGTCTTGACGAACTGCGCCCCGAAGAGCTGATTCTGGCGACCACGACGACCGTGGAGGGTGAGGCCACCGCGCACTATGTCAGCGAACTGGCGAGTGAACGGGGTATCCCCAGTTCGCGCATTGCCCATGGCGTCCCCTTGGGCGGCGAACTGGAGTTTGTCGATGGCGGCACGCTGGCCCACGCCTTCGCCGGGCGGCAACGGGTTTGAATCGGCCGAGTCGATCGCGCCGATGAATATCAACGAAACGAACGGAACCCAGTCAATGGACGATTGTATTTTTTGCAGGATTGCCGCCGGTGACATCCCCGCGGAGTTGATTTACGAAGATGAACTCGTGGTCGGGTTTCGCGATCTGAATCCGCAGGCGCCTACGCATGCCCTGGTGATTCCGCGCAAACACATCGCCACGCTGAACGATTTGACTGCCGACGACGAGACAATCGTCGGTCGTATGGTCGGACGCGGCGCGTCAGGTTGCACGCCAGGAAGGTCTCGATGAGGCCGGTTACCGCACCGTGATGAATTGCAACGAGGCAGGTGGCCAGACCGTTTTTCATATCCACCTGCATCTCCTGGGTGGCCGTATGATGCATTGGCCGCCGGGTTAATTGATAATAAAAACAAAGTAATATGTACGTTAATTGATGTTGATTGGGTAATTTATTGGTTCGGCGGGGGAACCTGGCGGCTTGTGATTGTCTATACTTATAAGTCGCCTCGAACTTTCTGCCATATCACCAGCAGTGAATATAACGCCGGCATTGCCCAATCCGTATCAGCCGCCTGGTCAGCAGGAGAGGACGGTTGTAGGTGCGGTTCAGGCACCGAACCGTGCCCGCAATGCGGCCGATGAGGAAGAGCGCCAGCGCAAACAGGCCCCCGCAGCCGATCCCGCCGGGCGTGAGCAGATGGCGGCAAGGGCCGGCGCCCTGGTCCAGCCGCACGACCCCGCGTTGACGACGAAGGCCAACCGCGCGATGGCGTCCTATGCGCAGGTTGCTGATGACAATGAGCGCAGCGGGCTGCAGGATTTGCTCGGGTTCGATGCTTACGCCTGACTGGCTTTGCTGTCGGCCGTCCGCCCTGCCATACAAGCGACCACGGAAATAGGCCATACTTGCAACATTAACTTGCAGAGTTGTTCATACCCACATGGAACCTGACAATATGTTGTCCACGGAAGCCGAAAGTGGCGTCGAAACCGACGCCATCGGAACGATTGATCTCGATGATCCGTCGCTTTACCTCAATCGCGAATTGACCTGGCTGGCCTTCAACCGGCGGGTGCTGGCCGAGGCAGAGGATGCGCGCAATCCGCTGCTCGAGCGGGTCAAGTTTATGGCGATCGTCAGTGCGAACCTCGATGAGTTTTTCATGAAACGCGTCGGCGGTCTGAAGCAGCAACTGGGTGCCGGGTTGACCATGAAGACGGTCGACGGGCGCACGCCGCGGGAGCAGATTTCCGCGTGTTACGAGGTCGTGCGCGAGCAGGAGGCGGCGCAGCATGAGATTTTTCAGCAACTGCGTCGGGAGCTTAGCGAGCACGAGATCGAGATTCTCAGTTATGACCGCCTGGGGCGCGATGACGTCGAGTATCTGCGTGGCCATTTTCACGACAATGTGTTCCCGCTACTGACGCCGCAGTCGATCGACCCGGCCCACCCGTTTCCGTTTATCTCCAACCACTCGCTCAACCTGCTGGTGCAGACACGCTTCCCCAACAAGTCGCGTCGCACATCCCTGGCGCGGATCAAAATCCCGACCAGCGAACATGTGCGGCGGTTCATCCAGCTGCCCGACCGCAACCAGTTTGTCGCGTTGGAAGAGGTGGTTCGCAATAACCTGGACATGCTGATGCCCGAGATGGATGTCGTCAGTGTCTACATCTTCCGGGTTACCCGGAACGCCAATACCGAACGCAATGAGGAACATGCCGACGATCTGTTGTCGATGATCGAATCGGAACTGCGTGATCGCCGCTTTGCGCCGATTGTCCGCCTGCAGATCCAGGGGGATATGGACGAAAGCAGTCGCGGCATGCTGGCCGCCGAGCTGGGTCTGGACGAACGTGAGGATGTTTTCAATGCAGGGGGGGACATGCTCGCCATGCGCGACTTGTTTCAACTGGTCGGCCTCGATTTCCCTGAGTTGCACGACGAGCCCTTTCAGCCGATAGATCATCCCGGCCTGACCGATGGCACCAATATCTTTCACGTGATTCGCGAGCGCGGACCGTTTCTGCTGCAGCATCCGTACGAGTCGTTTGGTACCTCGGTTGAGCGTTTCCTCAAGGAAGCGGCATACGATCCCAAGGTGCGCGCGATCAAGATGACCCTGTATCGCACCTCGAGTGATACCAAGGTCGTCGATCACCTGATCAACGCGGCGCGCAACGGCAAGCAGGTTGCGGTGGTGGTCGAGTTGAAGGCGCGTTTTGACGAGGCAGCGAACATCCGCTGGGCGGCACGCATGGAAGAATCGGGTATCCACGTCACCTATGGTGTGGTTGGCCTGAAGACCCACTCGAAGATTGTGCTGGTGGTGCGCAATGACTACAACGGTCTGAAACGCTACCTGCATATCGGTACCGGCAACTACCATGCGGGCACCGCCCGTCTGTACTCGGATCTCGGGATCCTGACCAACGATCCGGACCTGGGACGCGACGCGACCGAACTGTTCAATTACCTCACTACCGGGTACACGCCGGAGCGTTTTTACCGCAAGTTGTTGCCGGCACCCAAGGTGCTCAAGGCCGCATTACTGGCCCGAATCGAGCGCGAGCGTGCGCAGCACAGTGAGGCCAGCCCCGGCCTGATCCAGATGAAGATGAATGCCCTGGAGGACGCGGATATCACGCGCGCACTCTACGAGGCATCACGTGATGGTGTCCGGGTCGATCTGATCGTGCGCGATACCTGTCGCTTCCGTCCCGGTATTGTGGGCGTTTCGGAGAGCGCGCGGGTTATCAGCATCGTCGGACGCTTTCTTGAGCACACGCGGATCTATTACTTCCAGAATGGCGGTGACGAGGAATATTTCATCGGGTCGGCCGATTGCATGAAGCGGAACCTGGAATCGCGCGTCGAAGTGGTCACGCCGGTGATCGGTGATGCGTTGCGGGCCGAACTGCGGGGCATGCTGGACGGCCAGCTCAACGACCACCGCAACGGCTGGGAAATGCAGTCGGACGGCAGTTATGTGCGGCGCACGCCACGCGATGAGAGCGAGGAGAAGGGCTCCCAGCAGCGCATGATGGAGAGCGCCATGCAGCGTGCCAAAGAGGCCGCGCGCTACCAGCGTGGCAAAGGGCGACGGCATGTCGCAGGCCGCAATTTGCGTTGAGTCTCCTTTCCACGGGGCGGGGCAGGTGCGCCTGCCCCGCCAGGCGTGCTGTTTTTATCAAAAAATAATTTGCCGGGTGCCGCTATGACAACTGATCTGGAAGCCGCTGCGATCGATCCGCCTCGTCGTGGCTTGCGCGGCATCCATGTCGTATGGATTGTGCTGGCGACCATCCTGGTGACCGCTGCAGTCACCTTCTGGCTGGTCCGTACCTACATCTATGCCAAGGATTTCAAACCGGTCGAGTTGAGCATCAAGGAGCAGCAGACGCTCGACTCGAAACTGCGCGTTCTCGGCTATGAGCCGGCGGCATCCGGCAGCGAAACCGCCAGCGGCGCAGCGCCCGAGAGCGACGAGAAGTGGTTGCGGCCGGAGCGCTACAACGAGGTGGGTGCTGAACGTGCGGTGAGTTTCAGCGAGCGCGAGCTCAACGCGATGGTGGCTAAGAACCGTGATCTGGCGAAGAAACTCGCGGTGGACCTGGGCGATGACCTGGTCAGCGCGCGCCTGTTGGTGCCGGTCGATCCGGATTTTCCGTTCCTTGGCGGAAAGACGTTGCGCGTGTCAGCCGGTGTCGAGATGGCGTTTCGTAACGCCAAGCCAGTGGTCGTCCTCAAGGGTGTCAGTGTCATGGGGATTCCCATACCGAATGCCTGGCTCGGTGGTTTGAAAAATATCGACCTGATCAGCGAGTTTGGTGATCAGGATGGATTCTGGAAGGGCTTTGCCGATGGGGTCGACAATATCCGCGTCGAAGAAGGGCAACTGAAGATCCATCTGAAGGAGTAGGTTTCCTTCGCCGGAAACGGGGGTGCCGGATTGGTCCGCCCAAGGCACAGGGCGCCGGTCTGGGTAACAAACAACAGGATAGGCAGTTGCATGGAACATGACAGTGCGGCCCACGGTGGCGCTCCGCTGCAGACGGGTATTACGATCATCGCCACAGTGCTGGGACTCATCCTGGTCGGTTTCGGCATGTGGGCGCTGGTCGGCGCGGTATACGCGGCCTGGAGCCTGTTCAGGGATCCTGGCAGCATCGCTTACTTCGTCAGTTATTTCCTCAACGCGACAGATATCGCAAGTGTCCTGCCGGGAGGCGGCGAGGGCCTCGCGCACTATGTGTCCTGGGTGGCCGTCATCCTGCTGCTGCTGGTGCTCGGCAAACTCGGTTCGTGGGCCGTGGGTGCGGGCGCCCAGTTGATCGTCCTGAAGCGCCGCTGATCGGCACTTGGTGAACGGTTGATCGCCGGGTGAGCCGGTTCAGGTCAACAGCTCTTCCAGGATAATTTCGTACATCGCCGACAGACGATCGAGATCATCCACGCCCACGCACTCGTCGATCTGGTGAATGGTCGCATTCAGTGGCCCGAGTTCGAGCACCTGCGCCCCGGTCGGCGCGATGAAGCGGCCATCCGAGGTACCACCCGCCGTCGACAGCTCTGTGTCGTATCCGCCGACGTCGGCGATCGCCTTGTGCGCGGCCTCGACCAGTTCGCCACGCGGGGTGAGAAACGGCAGGCCGGAAAGGTTCCAGTCGGCGCTGTAGTCGAGGCCGTGGCGATCAAGGATTGCCTCGACCCGTTCGCGCAGCGCCTCATGCGTGGTTTCGGTCGAGTAGCGAAAGTTGAAGGTCACCTCGCAGGAGCCGGGGATCACGTTGGTGGCGCCGGTTCCCGCATGGATATTCGAGACCTGAAAGGTGGTCGCCGGAAAAAACGCATTGCCCTCATCCCACGCGGTCCCTGCCAGTTCCTCCAGGGCCGGAGCAAACTGGTGCACCGGGTTTTTCGCCAGATGCGGATAGGCCACGTGGCCCTGGATACCCCGGACGGTCAATACGCAGCCGAGCGAGCCGCGGCGCCCGTTTTTCACCACGTCGCCGACCCGGTCGGTGGACGAGGGTTCGCCGACCAGGCACCAGTCGATTTTTTCCCCGCGTTGTTCCAGCGTTTCGACGACCTTGACTGTGCCATTGATCGACGGGCCTTCCTCGTCGCTGGTGATCAGGTAGGCGATCGACCCCTTGTGCCCGGGATGCCTGGCAATGAAGCGCTCGGTGGCCGTGATCATCGCCGCCAGTGAGCCCTTCATGTCGGCCGTCCCGCGTCCATACAGCAGGCCTTCGCGAATCTCAGGCCGGAAGGGATGGGACTGCCAGGACTCGACCGGGCCGGTGGGTACGACATCGGTGTGTCCGGCGAAACAGAAGACCGGGCCCTCGGTGCCGCGCCTGGCCCAGAGGTTGTCGACATCCTCGAAGCGCAGTCGCTCATTCTGGAAACCGAGTTCGCCGAGGCGATTCATCATCACATCCTGGCAGCCTGCGTCTTCGGGTGTCACCGATTCACGGCTGACAAGATCAATGGCGAGTTCGAGTGTCGCGCTCATGTTGGTCCTTGGTTGCTGGTATTCCCGCGGCGGGCGGGACGCGCTCAGCGGTGAAAAATTTCGGTATACAGCTCAGGCTTGAACCCGACATGCAGCGATTTACCGGTATCCATCACCGGCCGTTTGATGATGCTCGGCGTGTCGAGCATCAACTGAACGGCGGAGGCCTCGTCGATTCGATCTTTGGCCTCCTGCGGGACTTTGCGCCACATCATGCCGCGCGTGTTCAACAGGGGCTGCCAGCCGACATCCGCGATCCAGCCTCGCAGGGTCGCTTCGTCGATACCGGCCTTCTTGTAGTCGTGAAAGGCATAGTCGATTGCGTGCTCGGTCAGCCAGGCGCGCGCCTTCTTCATCGTGTCGCAGTTGGGGATACCATAAAGTTTTATCATTTCAGCTCACATCGCCGGAGGCGCCGGCGTAAGGGACGCACGGAAAAACGGCCCCGGCGCTTTCGGCCTCCCTGCAATCGAATGTCAGATGTCTCGCAGCAGTTCGTTGATGCCGACCTTCGAGCGGGTCTTTTCGTCGACCCGCTTGACGATGACCGCACAGTACAGGCTGTACTTGCCATCTTTCGATGGCAGGTTGCCGGATACGACCACCGAGCCGGCCGGAATCCGGCCGTACAGCATTTCGTCGTTTTCACGGTCATAGATGCGGGTCGACTGGCCGATGTAGACCCCCATCGAGATCACCGAACCCTGCTTCGACGATAACGCCCTCGACAACCTCGGAGCGTGCGCCGATGAAGCAGTTGTCTTCGATGATGGTCGGTGCCGCCTGCAGGGGCTCGAGAACGCCGCCGATACCGACACCGCCGGACAGGTGCACGTTCTTGCCGATCTGCGCGCATGAGCCGACCGTGGCCCAGGTGTCCACCATGGTGCCGGAATCGACGTAGGCACCGATGTTGACGTAGGACGGCATCAGGACGCAGCTGGGTGCGATATAGGAGCCTTTGCGCGCGGTGGCCGGCGGCACGATACGCACGCCCGACTCGCGGAACTCGCGCGAGTTGTAGTCGGCGTACTTGGATTGCACCTTGTCGTAGTAGTTGGTGAAGCCGCCCTTGATGAACTCGTTGTCATTGATCCGGAACGACAGCAGAACGGCCTTCTTGACCCAGTCGTTGACGATCCAGTCGCCGTCGCGTTTCTCGGCGACCCGGATCTCGCCACGATCGAGCTGGTCGATGGCCTCCATGACGGCGTCGCGCACCGCGGTGCTGACGTTACGCGGTGTGATATCGGCGCGTTTTTCGAACGCGTCGACGATCGTAGACTGGATGTCGCTCATGATGGTCTCCTGGATCAGGTCTGAAACGGTTAAAGTCGGGTGATGAAATCTTGTATGCGCTGCGCGGCCTCGACACATTCATCGAGCGTTGCGACCAGGGCCATGCGGACATGTCCGGCGCCGGGGTTGAAGCCGTTCGACGTCGCGCGATAGATAGCGGCCGGGCAGCACGGTGACGTGTTGCCGGTCGAACAGCGCGCGCGCGAACTGTTCGTCATCGATCGGTGTGCGTGGCCACAGGTAGAAGCCGGCATCCGGGTAAGCCACGTCGAGATGGCCGTGCAGTATGTCGAGAACGGCGGCGAATTTCTCGCGGTACTGATCGCGGTTGTGTTCGACGTGCGCCTCGTCCTGCCATGCCGCAATACTGGCATGTTGGTGCTGCGCCGGCATCGCACAGCCATGATAGGTGCGGTAGCGCAGAAAGGCGCTCAGCAGGTCGGCATCGCCGGCGACGAAGCCGGAACGCAGCCCGGGTGCATTGGAGCGTTTCGACAGGCTGTGAAAGACCACGCAGCGTTTGTAGTCGGTGTTGCCCATGCCCGCCGCGGCCTGCAGCAGGCCAACCGGCGGCCTTGACTCGTCGAAATAGATCTCGGAGTAGCACTCATCTGAGGCGATGACGAAATCGTACTGGTCGGCCAGCTTGATCAGGCGCTGCAGGGTCTGTTCCGGCAGAACCGCACCGGTCGGATTGCCCGGTGAGCACAGGTACAGCAGTTGACAGGCCTGCCAGGTCTCGGCCGGGACCGCGTCGAAATCCGGCAAATAGGCGTTGTCCGCCGTGCAAGGCACGAAATGCGGGGTGGCGCCGGCCAGCAGGGCAGCACCCTCGTAGATCTGGTAGAACGGATTGGGCGCGACCACCAGCGCCTGGCGGGATCCGATCGACGACCGCCTGGGCAAAGGCGAACAGGGCCTCGCGGGTGCCGTTGACCGGCAGCACATGGCGTTCGGCGTCGAGGCTGTCTGCCGGCAGCTGGAATCGACGGGTCAGCCAGTCGCGGATGGCCTGGCGCAGTTGCGGTATCCCCCTGGTCAGCGGGTAGGCGGCAAGACCTTCCTCCAGGTGCTGTTGCAGCGCTGTGGCGATCAGCCCGGGTGTGGCATGCTTCGGCTCGCCGATCGAGAGCGCGATGTGCGGCAGCTCGGGCGGCGTTGTGCCTGCCTTGAGCGCGTTCAGCTTTTCGAAGGGGTAGGGTTGAAGTTTGTCCAGGTCGGGGTTCATGCGCGTTACTGCGTGTTGCCGGGCGGCCGATTATAGGCGATCGATTTGATGAATGCTGCGCTGGCCCGCTTCGGACCAACCCTTGGGCTGCTCTACGGGGCGTCTTTCTGGGGTCTGGTGTGGTATCCATCGCGGATACTGGAAGATGCCGGGATGTCGGGCGCCTGGCTGACCTTGACCGCCTACAGCGCCGCATTCCTGTTCTTCATCCCGTTTGTCCGCATTTCGATGGCCGGCCTGCGGGTCCAGCCCTGGGATGTCCTGACGTTGCTGCTGGCCGCGGGCTGGACCAACGTGGCGTTCATATTGGCGGTACTCGAGGGTGAGGTTGTTCGGGTCCTGCTGCTGTTCTATCTCTCGCCCATCTGGACGGTCCTGCTCGGGCGCTGGCTTCTGCAGGAGGCACTAACATGGCGGACCGGGCTGATGCTTGGCCTGGGGCTGGGTGGGGCCATCGTCATGCTGTGGGATCCCGCGGTCGGCGCTGTGCCGCTGAACCGCGCCGATCTGCTGGCCCTGAGCGCGGGCGTGTCGTTTGCAATCAACAATGTGATGACCCGACGTATCACCAGTCTCGGGGTGCGGGCCAAGACCCATATCGCCTGGCTGGGTGTGGTGATTGTTTCCGCGGTGTTCGTTGCGGTGCTCGCGCCGGCGATGCCCGAGGTATCCGCCGGCACCTGGGTCGGGGCGGTTGTGCTCGGGCTGCTGGGGTTCATGTTGTCGACCCTGGCGGTCATGTACGGTGTATCGCACATGCCGGTGCAGCGATCTGCCGTCATAATGCTGTTTGAACTGGTTGTCGGCGCGGCCTCGGCCTGGTGGCTCGCTGACGAGGCGATCGTCCTGCGGGAGTGGCTGGGTGGCGCTTTGATCCTCAGTGCCGCACTGATTGCCGTATTTCAGCAGGAGCAGGATAGATGAGTGGGATCGTTGGCTTGCATCATGTCAGCCTGGTCGTTGCCGAAACGGCACGATCTCTGGCGTTTTATTGCGATATCCTGGGTCTCACGATCGAACCCACCAGGCCGGATCTGGGTTTTCCCGGCGCCTGGCTGCGGCTGGGCGACCAGCAGGTACACCTGCTCGAACTGCCCAATCCGGATCCGGTCGAGCAGCGGCCACCACATGGCGGTCGCGACCGCCATACCGCGGTAACCGTGAGAGATCTTGCACCCTTCGTGGGGCGTCTCGGTGCGGCCGGCGTGGCGTATACGATGAGTCAATCCGGGCGTCGGGCCCTGTTCTGTCGCGACCCGGATGGCAATACCTGGGAACTCATCGAAAAGGTGGATTGAATGCCAGCCGTGCGACGGTGGCAGAGGACGAGGTGATGGGCGAAACGCTGGTGATTTACTCGACAGTCGACGGACATACTCGCGAGATCTGCTCGCGGATCCGTGACGTTCTCCAACAACAGGGAGAGCATGTGACCCTGGTTTCGCTGGATGAGGGTGGGGATATCGACCCGGCACCCTTCGAGCGTATCGTGATCGGGGCCAGCATCCGCTATGGCAAGCATCGCGACAACGTGGTGGCCTTCATCAACCGGCACGCCGGGTTGCTGCAGGAAAAGCGGGCAGCCTTTTTCTCGGTCAACCTGGTTGCGCGCAAGCCCAACAGGGACCAGGTCGAGACCAACCCCTATCTGAAGCGTTTTCTCGGCAGAATTCGCTGGCAGCCGGAGACGATTGCGGTGTTCGCGGGAAAGCTGGATTACCCGAAATACCGTTTCTGGGATCGTCAGATGATTCGCTTCATCATGTGGATGACCAAGGGGCCGACCCGGTCCGACGCCGTGGTCGATTACACCGACTGGCGGCGGGTTGAGGCGTTTGCCCGGGATGTCGGGCAACTGGAGCCTCGCTGAACGAGTTGCGTTGCGCGGCGCGCAGGCGGGCTCGCTTCTAGGTTGTATCCAGCGTCGTGCGGATGGAATCGGCGATTCTCGTCAGCATGGCCGAATCGGTGATCGGCTGGTCGTCGCGATCGGTGATGGCGAAGGTGTCCTGGGCCTCGGCACCGGCGGTGGCGATCCGTGCGCTGTGCAGGCGCAGCCTTTCCGCAGCAAAGGCCTGGCCAACCTGGGACAGCAGGCCTGGCCGGTCACTGGTCTTCAGCTTCAATAGCGTGACGACGCGTTTTTCATCCTGTTCGAAGCCGATCTCCGAGGGCATCTGGAAACTTTTCAGCTGCCGCGGGATGCGCGGCTGGCCCTGCGGTGGCTCGGCGCTGTTCAGGCCGTCCTCGACGTAGTGCCGGATGCCTGCAAGGCGTTCCTCGCCGCTTATCCGTGATCCGTCGTCTTCGAGCACGAGGTAGGTGCTGATGCTAAGGCCCTGTTCGGTGGTATGGACCCGGGCGCTGAGGACATTCAGGCCCAGTTGATCGAGCAGCGCGCTGGTGTGGGCAAACAGGTCATCCCGGTCCGGCCCGAACACGAAGATATCGGTACAGCGATGTACCGGATCTTCACGCAACTTGGCGTGCATGTGCCTCATTGTCCGGCCGGGGGGCCACAGCAGGCCGGTATGCCAGACAATGGCGTCGACCGTGTTTTGCAGAAAGTAATCGGTACTCAGTGACATCCAGAGCAGGTTCAGCTTGTCGTTGTCGTAGCCGGATTCGACCAGTTCAACCCGTGCCTCGGCCTGACGCTGGGCGATAATGTCGTCCTGCTCCTGCGGCTGGTCGAGGCCGCGTTCCAGGGCCTCATGGGTCAATTTGTGCAGGCGGTCGAGCAGGGCCGATTTCCACGAGTTCCAGCGCCCCGGGTTGGTACCACGCATGTCGGCAACCGTGAGCAGGTAGAGGTAGTCGAGACGCATGCGCGTCGCTACCCGCTCTGCGAATTCGCGGATCACCTCGGGGTCGTCGATGTCGCGATGCTGCGCGGTATGCGACATGACCAGGTGCATCCGCACCAGCCAGGCGACCAGTTCGGCGTCGAAGTCCGAGAGATCGTGCCGCAGGCAGAACTCGCGGGCATCATGCGAGCCAAGTTCGGAATGGTCGCCGCCGCGGCCCTTGGCAATGTCGTGAAACAGGCCCGCTAGATACAGCAGCTCGGGCTTTGGCAGGCGCGCGTACACTTCGTTGCAGCGCGGACACTCGTCGGCATGCTTGGCAAGGGCAAACCGGCGCATGTTGCGGATCACCATCAGGATGTGTTCGTCCACCGTGTAAACGTGGAAGAGGTCGAACTGCATCAGGCCGGTGACTGCATTGAACGCGGGCACGTAGCGCGAGAGTATGCCGTATCGATGCATGCGCCGCGTGGCATGCGTCAGCCCTTCGTGTTCGCGAAATATCTCGATAAACAGCGCGCGGGCGCGGATGTCACGACGGATGCGTTCGTCGATAAGGTGACGGTGTGCGCGGATAAGGCGAATCGTACTGGCACGCACGCCCTGCAGTTCAGGGTGTTGCTGCAATACGAGGAAAAGCTCGAGCATCGCAATCGGGTAACGGGCGAATATCCCCGGATTGCTGACCTCGAGGTAGCCGTTGCGTGCCTGAAAACGGCGGTTGATCACCACCGGCTTGCCGAGTTGGTTGTCGAGCAGAATGGCTTCTTCGAACAGTTGCAGCAGCATCTCGTTGAGCCGCTGCATCTCCACGACCCGGCGATAGTAGTCCTGCATGAACTGTTCTACCGCGAGATTGGTATCCGCATCGCTGTAGCCGAATTGCTGCGCCAATGCGCGCTGGTATTCGAACAGCAGGCGTTCCTCGTGGCGACCGGCCAACAGGTGGAGGGCATAGCGCACGCGCCAGAGGTGGGCCTCGCCCTGCTGCAGTTTGTGGAATTCGTGATCGGTTAGAAAGCCTCGCTCGACCAGCGCCTTCATCGTGCTGACGCCGAAGTGCCGCTTGGCGACCCAGCCGATGGTCTGTATGTCACGCAGACCGCCCGGGCCCTCCTTGATGTTTGGCTCGAGGTTGTGGCCGCTGTCGTCGAATTTCGCATGACGCTGCCGCTGTTCTTCCAGCTTTGCCGAAAAGAACGCCCGGCTGGGCCACAGGTGTTCGGGGCCGGTGGCCTCGGCCATCTGGGTGAACAGTTCGTTGCTGCCGGTCAGCAGACGGCTCTCCACCAGATTGGTGGCGACCGTGATGTCGTCCTTCGCCTGTTCGACACACTGTTCGACACTGCGCACGCTGTGCCCGACCTGCAGGCCGATGTCCCAGAGAAACATCACCAGGGGTTCCAGGCGCTGTGCCAGCGACAGTGGGTCGACTTCGGTAAGGATCAACAGGTCGATATCGGAGGCCGGATGCAGTTCCCCACGCCCGTATCCGCCGACGGCGATCAGGCAGGCACGGGTGTCCGGCGGGATAAACTGTGTCCAGACCCGTTGCAGTACGCCGTCAATGAGCGACGCTGCGCTGCGTACGAGCAATTTGATGTCCGTGCCGTCATGGAAACGCCGGGCCAGGGATTCGCGGGATGCACGCAAGGCCGTTTTGTAGGCGGTCAGCGGGGGATCTCCAGCGGCGAGGCGCCGGTCGAGGTCGCTCAGTGCTGCGATAATGATCGATTCGGGCAAGACATGATCCTAACGGCTTGGGCAGGTTGAAACGGCGTCATGCCGCCAGGCACCTGCGGGTGGAGTGACTCGCACATGTCGATCCGGGGGGTAAGCCCGGTAAGCAGATGGCTAGCCGGTGCCGGTGGCTGCCTGGCGCTCGTCCTTGCGCAGGGTCAATACATCGAATCCATCCGCCGTCACCAGGATCGTGTGTTCCCACTGTGCGGAGAGTTTGCGGTCTTTTGTGACCACGGTCCAGCCGTCCGGCAATAGCTTCACGTTGCGCTTCCCGGCATTGACCATGGGTTCGATCGTAAAGGTCATGCCGGCCTGCAGGGTGAGCCCTGTTCCGGGCGTGCCGTAGTGCAGCACCTGGGGATCTTCGTGAAAGCCACGGCCGATGCCATGACCGCAATATTCCTGGACGATGGAGTAGCTGTTCGATTCCACGAACTTCTGGATCGCATGCCCGATATCGCCGAGCCGGGCGCCCGGTCTGACCAGTTCGATGCCTTTCCACATGGCTTTCTGCGTGACGTCGACCAGTCGCTGCGATAACACCGACGGTTTGCCGATGAAGAACATCTTGCTGGTATCGCCGTGAAAGCCGTCCTTGATCACGGTGACATCGATGTTGACGATATCACCGTCTTTGAGAATCTTGTTCCCGGGAATGCCGTGGCAGACCTGGTGATTCACCGAGGTACAGATGGACTTCGGGAAACCCCGGTAATTCAGCGGGGCGGGAATCGCATTCTGTTCGTTGACGATGTATTCGTGGCAGATTCGGTCCAGTTCGTCGGTGCTGACGCCCGGTTTGACGTGCTCACCGATCATCTCGAGCACTTCTGCCGCCAGACGACCGGCGACGCGCATTTTTTCGATTTCGTCCGGCGTTTTTACGATTACAGCCATTTCGACCCTTCATGCTGGAATTGGGTTAAAAAATCAACGTCTTGGCGTCAAGTGCGGATTGAGGCCGGGAGCGTCATATGGTATAAAACGCGCCGCTTGGCGGCAATGGCCACCAGGTACCCCGTTTCTGGGGTTAATAAAACGACACACACGTACCGCAACTCGGCGCCTGGGTGCCCGGCGAAAGCTGGGTCGGTCGTCAGGGTACGTGGAGGCTCAACCCAACATTAATACGGAGCAATCCATGAGCAATGTTTCCATGCGCCAGATGCTTGAAGCAGGCGTGCATTTCGGTCACCAGACCCGTTACTGGAATCCCAAGATGAGTCCCTTCATCTTTGGTCATCGTAACAAGATCCATATCGTCAACCTCGAGAAAACGCTGCCACTGTACAACGATGCGTTGAATTTCGTCGGCAAGTTGGCATCAAACGGCGGCAAGCTTCTGTTTGTCGGTACCAAGCGCTCGGCGCGTGATGTCGTCCGCGAGGAGGCTGAGCGCTGCAATATGCCGTTCGTCAACCATCGCTGGTTGGGTGGCATGCTGACCAACTTCAAGACGATCAAGCAGTCGATCAAGCGCCTGAAGGAACTTGAGGCGATGGAAGCCGACGGTTCAATGGCCGCCCGCTTCAACAAGAAAGAAGCACTGACATTGAGTCGCGAAAAGGAAAAGCTCGATCGCAGCCTCGGCGGCATCAAGAACATGAGCGGATTGCCCGATGCGCTGTTCGTGGTCGACATCGGACATGAAAAGATTGCCGTGGCAGAGGCCAAGAAACTGGGCATTCCGGTTATCGGTGTGGTTGATACCAACAACGATCCGCAGGACATCGACTACGTGATCCCGGGCAATGACGACGCGATTCGCGCCGTTCAGCTTTATGTCCAGGGTGCTTCGGCGGCGATCCTGGAGGGTCGGGCGGCAGCGGCGACTGCAGCGGCCGGTGGTGGCCGTGGCGAGACTGAGAACCAGCCGTCGGCCTGAACGCGGCACGGAAAAGCTTTAACGATCCGTCCCTGACCGGCCCGGCCGGTCGGGGGTCGTTCGTTAGCAGCGATATTTATTTTTTGAGGTAACGAGAGCATGGCAATTACGGCTTCCCTTGTGAAGGAACTGCGCGAGCGCACTGGCGCTGGCATGATGGAGTGCAAGAAGGCACTGACCGAGACCGATGGCGACATCGAGGCTGCCATCGAGAACATGCGTAAATCGGGTCAGGCCAAGGCCGCCAAGAAGGCCGGCCGTACGGCGGCCGACGGTGTGGTCGTCATGGCACGGGCCGACGACGGTTCCAAGGTGGTCATGGTCGAGGTCAACTGTGAGACCGACTTCGTCGCCAAGGACGAGAACTTCAAATCGTTCGCCGATGCGGTGGCTGATCGCGTGCTGAACAGCGATGCGGCTGATGTCGAGGCCCTGATGGCGCTGCCGCTGCACGAAGGTGAGGACACCACGATCGAAGAGGCGCGTCAGGCGCTGATTTCCAAGATCGGCGAGAACATGAGCGTTCGCCGCTTCGTGCGCATGCCGGCGCAGGGGGCGATCGCTGGCTACAGTCACGGTGTGCGTATCGGCGTGCTGGTCGATGTCACCGGTGGCGACGAAGGCCTGGGTCGCGACCTGGCGATGCACGTCGCCGCCAGCAACCCGGTCTGCGTGAGCGAAGATCAGGTGCCGGCCGAGATGCTGGCGAAAGAGCGCGAGATCACCGAGGCGCAGGCCAAGGAAAGCGGCAAGCCGGACAACATCATCGAGAAGATGATCGAAGGCCGCATGCGCAAGTACCTGGGCGAGATCACCCTGCTGGGCCAGCCGTTCGTCAAGGATCCGGACACCAAGATCGGCAAGCTGCTGGAGCAGCAGGGTGCCACGGTGAATGCCTTCATCCGCTTCGAAGTGGGTGAGGGTATCGAGAAGAAAGTACGAGGACTTCCGCGAGGAAGTCATGGCCCAGGCCGCGGCTGCACGCGGCGAGTGAGCCAGTCGGGCGGCCCGCTTCCCGGGCCGTCCGTTTCCATCCATCCCGAGCAGCGTGTGCAAATCCCAATGCCAGATGACACAGTTCCCCGACGGATCCTGCTGAAACTCAGCGGCGAGGCCCTGATGGGCGACGGCGTTTTCGGTATCGATCCGCGGTCATGGGTCGCGTGGCCGGCGAGATTGCGGATCTGGTCGCTCTGGGCGTGCAGATCGGCCTGGTGATCGGCGGCGGCAACATCTTTCGCGGCGCCGGACTGGCCGGCGGTGGCTTCGATCGCGTGACCGGTGACCACATCGGCATGCTGGCCACGGTGATGAATTCCCTGGCGATGCAGGATGCCCTGCAGAAACAGGGTGTCGATGCCCGCACCATGTCGGCGTTCCGGATCGACCAGATTTGCGAACACTACAGCCGCAACGATGCGGTCCGGCATCTCGAGGCCGGACGTGTCGTCATACTCTCCGGCGGAACCGGAAATCCTTTTTTCACGACCGATTCGGCGGCCAGTCTGCGCGCGATCGAGATCGGTGCCGATGTGATGATCAAGGCGACCAAGGTCGACGGCGTATATTCGGCCGATCCGGTCAAGCATCCGGATGCCACGTTCTACCCGCAGTTGAGCTACGATCGCGTCTTGCGGAGGGCCTGGCGGTGATGGATGCGACGGCAGTCGTGTTGTGCAGGGAACAGGGTATGCCGTTGCGGGTAATGAACATCAATGAAGAAGGCGCTTTGCAGCGCGTCGTCCGGGGTGAGGCTGTAGGCACCCTGGTTACGAGTGGAGAGAGTCATGATTGACGACATCAAAAAGGATGCGGCCAGCCGTATGGGCAAGAGTGTCGAGGCGCTGGGCCACGATCTTGCCAAGGTCCGCACCGGGCGCGCCCATCCGAGCCTGCTGGATCATCTCACCGTGTCTTACTACGGCTCTGATGTGCCGCTGAAGCAGGTGGCGAACGTCGGTGTCGAGGATGCGCGCACGATGACGGTGCAGCCCTACGAGCAGCAGATGGTCACGGCGGTCGAAAAGGCCATCATGGAGTCCGATCTCGGGCTGAACCCGAACAGCGCCGGCACGCTGATCCGTGTGCCGATGCCGCAGCTGACCGAAGAGCGCCGTCGCGACATGACCAAGATCGTGCGCCAGGAGGCTGAGCAGGCGAGGGTTGCGGTACGCAATATCCGTCGCGATGCCAACAGCGATCTGAAAGAGCTGGTGAAGGAAAAGCTGATTTCCGAGGATGACGAGCGCCGCGGCCAGGAGATTATTCAGAAACTCACCGATCAGCATGTCAAGGAGATCGACGAGTTGCTGGAGAAGAAAGAAAAAGACCTGATGTCGGTCTGATCCGCCGGAACTATCGTGGCGGATGATGCTGATATCGCTGTTTCCCCAGGGCCGGGTGCCATACCCGAGCATGTTGCCATCATCATGGACGGCAATGGTCGCTGGGCAGAGGCGCGAGGTCAGGCCCGGCATGCCGGGCACAAGGCGGGGGTCGGCAGCGTTCGCAGCACCATCGAGGAATGTGTGCGCCACGGGGTTCAAGGTGCTGACCCTGTTCGCCTTCAGCAGCGAGAACTGGCGCCGACCGAAAAGCGAGGTCAGTCTCCTGATGGAGCTGTTTCTCGCCGCGCTGCAGCGCGAGGTCAAGCGGATGCAGATCAACGATATCCAGTTGCGGGTTATTGGCGACATCTCGGCGTTTCCGGACAAGTTGCAGAAACGTATCCGTGATTCCGAGAAAGCGACCCAGAACAACCAGCGATTGATCCTGCAGATCGCGGCAAACTATGGCGGCCGTTGGGATATCACCCAGGCGGCGCGCAAGCTCGCCGCCGCCGTTCAGCGCGGTGACCTGGTTCCTGACGATATCGATGAACAGGTATTCGCGCGGGCGACGACCCTTGCCGATCTGCCCGATCCCGACCTGTTCATCCGCACCGGTGGTGATCTTCGGATCAGCAATTTTCTGCTCTGGCATTCCGCCTATACCGAACTCTATTTCACGCCGGTGCTGTGGCCTGATTTCGACGAGGTCGAGTTTGCCAAGGCGCTCGCCGCGTTTGCCGCGCGGCAGCGTCGTTTCGGGCGGACCGGTGCGCAGGTACAGGGCGCCAGCTGATGCTATGGCAACGCGTCCTGACGGCGTTGGTGCTGATTCCGCTGGTTGTCGGCGGCATCCTGTACCTGGATACGCCGTACCTGGCCATAGTGCTTGCCCTGGTCTTTCTCATCGGCGCCGACGAGATGGCGCGCCTGTCCAGGCTGACCGCGCCGTGGATGCGCCTTGCCTACGTTGCCGCGGTTGCTGCGGGCCTATGGCTGTCGTGGCGTGGTCTGCGCCCGGCGCACATCGAATCGATCCAGTGGGTCATGACGGCGTGGTGGACCCTGACGACCCTCGCGTTGGTCCTCCGGCGTCGCCAGTTGGCAATTGTTGACGGGATGCGGCCGGCCATCCTGATCCTCGGCGCTCTGGTGCTGCTGACCGCATGGATATCGATCGTTACCCTGCATGCCGCCAGTGCGCGCGGCCCGCTGCTGGTGTTGTGTCTGTTCGTCTTGATCTGGGTCGCCGATTCCGGCGCCTACTTCGCCGGGCGGGCGTTCGGTGAGCGCAAGCTGTCACCCTACGTCAGTCCCGGCAAGACCTGGGCCGGTGCCGGTGGCGCCGTGCTCGGTGCGCATTCTGCGGCCGCGTTGCTGGGCGGCAGTGGGCTGGTCGGCGATGTGGCGCTGCCGGCACTGATCGCGCTGGGCGTGTTCGTTACGCGTGATTTCGATTGGCGGTGACCTGTGGGAAAGCCGGCTCAAGCGCGAAGCCGGCATCAAGGACAGCGGCAGCCTGTTGCCGGGGCACGGCGGCGTGCTCGATCGAATCGACAGTCTGTTGGCGGCTGCGCCGGTGTTTGCGCTGGGCGTCGCGCTGATTGGAGCAGGGGCATGAAGGGTATCGCGGTGCTGGGATCGACCGGCTCGATCGGCGTCAGCACCCTGGACGTGGTGGGACGGCACAGCGACCGGTATCGCGTCGTAGCACTGAGCGCAAACCGTGATGTGCCGGGCATGCTCGCGCAGTGTCGCGAGCATCGCCCGCAACTCGCCGCCATGGCCGATCCTGACAGCGCGCGCCAACTCGCCGATGCGCTGCGGGCTGCGGGCCTGCCGACCGAGGTGATGGCTGGTCCCGCTGGATTGGAGGCGGTTGCCACCCACCCGGACGCAGCCGATGTGATGGCGGCCATCGTCGGTGCAGCCGGTATGCTGCCGACACTGGCGGCGGTGCGGCTGGGGCGGCGCGTGTTGCTGGCCAACAAAGAGGCGCTGGTGGTTTCGGGGGCGATCTTCATGGCCGAGGCCAAGGCCAGCGGGGCCGAGATCCTGCCGATCGACAGCGAGCACAATGCGGTCTTCCAGTGCATGCCGCCTGGTTTTGCCGCCGGACTCGATTCGGTAGGGGTCGAGCGGATTCTGCTGACGGCCTCGGGCGGGCCGTTTCGCGATCGCACCATCGACCAGTTGCATGATGTCACTCCGGAGGAGGCCTGTGCCCATCCCGAACTGGGACATGGGGCGCAAGATCTCGGTCGATTCGGCGACCATGATGAACAAGGGCCTCGAGGTGATCGAGGCGCGCTGGCTGTTCGATGCCCGGCCGGACCAGATCCAGGTCGTGGTCCATCCGCAGAGCGTGATCCATTCGCTGGTGCAGTACGTCGATGGCTCGGTGCTTGCCCAGCTCGGCAACCCGGATATGCGCACGCCGATCGCGCATGCCCTGGCCTGGCCGCAGCGTCACAGCTCCGGGGTTGCGTCCCTCGATCTGTTCGATATTGCGAGGCTCGACTTCGAGCCACCGGACACGTCGCGCTTTCCCTGTCTGCGACTTGCTTTCGACGCCGTGGCCGCCGGCGGAACCGCGCCGGCTGTGCTGAATGCGGCGAACGAGGTCGCCGTGGCGCGTTTCCTCGACGGCGCGCTGGGGTTCACCGGGATTGCCGGCGTGGTCGAGAGCACCCTGGCTGCTTTCGATCACGCCCCGGCAATCGATCTCGATCAGTTGCTGTCGGTCGACCGCGAGGCACGGCGGCTGGCGGAACAACAGCTCCCGGGAGCGGTCAGATAAACCCATGGAAGACCTGATTTTCAAGATTGCTGCCTTCATCGTCGCCGTTGGCCTGCTGGTGGCCGTGCACGAGTTCGGGCACTTCTGGGTGGCGCGCCGCCTCGGGGTCAAGGTGCTGCGTTTCTCGATCGGTTTCGGCCGGCCGCTATGGCGGCGGCAGAGCAGTCCGGACGAACCGGAGTACGTGATCGCCGCGATCCCGCTCGGCGGCTATGTGAAGATGCTGGATGAGCACGAGGGGCCGGTGCCGCCAGAGGAGGCCCATCGCGCCTTCAATCGCCAGTCACTGTGGGTGCGATCGGCGGTTGTCGTCGCCGGTCCGCTGTTCAATTTCCTGTTCGCCATCGCGGCATTCTGGGGCGTGTTGACCCTGGGTGAGACCGGTTTGCGCCCGATCATCGGGGACGTGACCCCGGGTGGGGTGGCCGCGCGGGCCGAGCTTGCCGTCGGTGACGAAATCTTATCGATCAACGGCCAGGTGACCCCGACCTGGTCGCTGGCGATGCAGGAGCTTGCGACCGCCTCGGTCGGGCAGCCGCAACTGCGTATCGTGGTCAGGGATGTCGCCGGTATCGAACGGCAGCGGACGATCCCGTCCAGCGAAATTGGTGATCTCGCCGAAACCCGGGATCTGCTGGGTCACATCGGGCTCGCACCAGAGCGGCCGGCCGTGCCGCCGGTGTTCGGCCGGGTGATTGCTGGCGAGGCGGCCGATCAGGCTGGCCTCACCAGCGGAGACCGCATCGTCTCGGCCGATGGGGCGCCAATCGAGGACTGGAGTGGTTGGGTCCGCTACGTGCAGGCCCGTCCCGGTGCGGTTATCGACCTGGTGGTCGATCGTGCTGGTGAGCGCCTCGATATTGCCTTGACCCCGGCGCCGCTGGCGCGCGATGACGAGGTTATCGGCAGGATCGGTGCCTCGAATCAGCCGGTGCCGGGTCTGCTGGAGCGTTACCAGGTGACCCATCGCATGGGCCTGGCGGAGGCTCTGCCGGCCGCGGTCGGGCGCACTGTGGAGTACTCGGTTCTGACCCTCAAGGTGATGTGGCGGATTGTCACCGGCCAGGCATCCATCCACAATCTCAGCGGACCGATCACTATCGCCGATGCGGCGGGCAAGACCGCCAGTATCGGTTTCGTCTATTTTCTCAAGTTTCTCGCCATCGTCAGTATCAGCCTGGGTGTGCTGAACCTGTTGCCGGTGCCGGTGCTGGATGGTGGGCACCTGTTGTATTTTGCGATCGAGGCACTGAAGGGCAGCCCGGTGTCGGAAGCGGTCATGCTGCAGGGGCAGAAGATCGGCATGGCCCTGCTGCTCGGCCTGATGTCGCTGGCCTTCTATGTCGATATCCTGCGCGCCTTCGGCTGAGTTGCCGTGGTGGTGAGTCTATGTTGCACTGCAACGTGATCCGCTTGCCGGCCGCGCCGAGCGGGGTCGTAATCGTTATCCATTCTATTTTTGACACCCCTGATACCTTATAATCGCCCACTTTGTGACCCAGGCGCTTCCCCGGTGCCGAATTGTCGCGATTATTCGAAAACTGGAGGCAGGTAAGTGCGTATGCGGGCAAGACTCTGGTGTGTTCTCTTATTGCTCGGTTGTGCCACTCAAGTGCTGGCGGAAGGATTCCGTGTCGCGGATATTCGTGTCGAAGGCCTGCAGCGCATAACCGCCGGCACCGTGTTCAATTACCTGCCGGTCAAACCCGGTGATACGGTCGACTACGACCGTACGTCCGAGATCGTGCGCGAGCTCTACAAGACGGGCTTTTTCAAGGATGTACGACTGGAGCAGGTCGGAGACGTCCTGGTCGTGATCGTGACCGAGCGCCCCGCCATCTCCGAGATCAATTTTTCCGGCAACAAGTCGATCGACAGCGATGCGCTCAAAGAGGGCCTCAAGGATATCGGGCTGGCCGAGGGACGCACCTTCGAGCGCTCGGTGCTCGACCGCATCGAGCAGGAACTGGAACGGCAGTACTTCAATCAGGGCCGCTATGCGGTGAAGCTGACCTCGACGGTCACGCCGCTCGAGCGCAACCGGGTATCGATCGATATCGATGTGGTCGAGGGCGAGACGGCGTTGATAAAGAAAATCAACATCGTCGGTAACGGCGCCTTCGAGGAAGACGATCTGCTGGACGAGTTCGAATCATCCACCGGCGGCTGGTTGTCCCGCTTCACCCGCGACAACCAGTATTCGCGCCCGAAGCTGGCCGGCGATCTCGAGGTGTTGCGGTCGTACTATCTTGATCGTGGTTACGTGAATTTCAAGATCGATTCGACCCAGGTCACGATCACGCCGGACAAGCAGGATATCTACATCACGATCAATATCACCGAGGGTGAGATCTATACGATCAGTGACATCCGTCTGGCCGGTGAGTTGATCGGGGATGCGGAAGACTATTTCCCGCTGATTCGCCTGCGTCGGGGCGAGCCTTTCGCGCGCAGGGCAGTGGTTGCGAGTAGCGACCGGGTCTCGGGCCGCTTGTCCAATCTTGGGCACTCGTTCGCCAACGTCAACAGCATTCCCGAAATCGACGAAGAGGCCAAGACGGTTGCGGTGACCTTCTTTGTCGATCCGGGTAAGCGCGTGTATGTGCGCCGCATCAATATCAGCGGTAACTCGCGTACCCGTGACGAAGTGGTACGGCGGGAGTTTCGGCAGATGGAATCGGCCTGGTTCTCTGGCCAAAAGCTGAAGCTGTCACGCGAGCGCGCGCAGCGTACCGGCTATTTCAACAGTGTCTCGGTGGAAACCCCCACAGTGCCGGGGTCCGCTGACGAGGTCGATATCAACGTCACGGTCGACGAGAAGCCCTCCGGTTCGCTGCTCGCCGGTATCGGGTTCTCGCAATCCGATGGCATTATCGCCAACGCGTCGATAACCCAGGACAACTTTGTCGGTACCGGCAAAAAGGTGGCGCTGGCCCTGAAGACCAGTAGCGCGAACCAGCACTACCAGATTTCGTACACCAATCCTTACTACACGATCGACGGTATCAGCAGGGGTTTCGATCTCAGCTACCGGGCGACCGATTTCGACGATCTCGATACCGCGGACTACAAGACCGATGACGGTATCATCGGGATGACCTTCGGTATTCCACTGAATGAATTCAACCGTTTCAATTTTGGCATCGCCGTGCATCATATCGACTTCACCGTCGGGTCTGTGCCGTCGGCCGAGGTACTGGCGTTCGAGAACGCGGAGGGCAACACCTTCCTGAACTACGAGGCGACGGTGAGTTGGCGGCATGATTCGCGTGATACCTCGATATTTCCGAACCGTGGTGCCGTGCAATCCCTGTTCGCTGAGGCCAGTATCCCCGGCAGCGACCTGCTGTACTACAAGCTCTCCTATGAACATCGCCGTTACTGGCCGATCGCGAACAATTTCGTCATCTCGCTCAGTGGCGAGGTCGGCTACGGAGATGGCTACAGCGGGTCGACGTCATTGCCCCTCTGGGAAAACTACTTCGGAGGCGGTCCCGGCAGCGTGCGGGGATTTGCGGCACGATCCATTGGTCCGCGTGATTCGCGTGGTGATTCGCTCGGCGGCAATGCCATGTATGCGGGCAATCTCGAACTGCTCTTCCCGCCGCCCTTCATGAAGAGCAGTGATTCCGTGAGACTTGCCGCATTCTTCGATGTGGGTAGTGTCCTGGATACCCGGGTATCGGATTACTTCGATACCACTGAACTGCGTTACTCGGCCGGTCTGGGCGCTTCGTGGCTGTCGCCCGTCGGCGCCTTGACCCTGAGTTACGCCATACCGATGAATTCAGACAACCAGGACGAAAAGGAACAGTTTCAGTTTTCCTTCGGCTCCACGTTCTGATTGCAGGGGATAAGCGCGATGAAAAGATGGATCCTGTTTTTTGCGCTGAGCCTGGTGCCGCTGGCCGGGGCGAATGCGGTGGCCGATGTTTCGGTCGCGGTCGTCAACGTCGTCAGATTGCAAAGTGAGGCGCCACAGGTTGCGCGGGTGCGGGCAAAGATCAAGTCGGAGTTCGCAGCCCGCGAGGCCAAGGCGGTTACCCAGAAAGGCCAGATTACCCAACTCGAGAAAAAGCTGCTCGAGGGGCGTGCAGATATGAGTGATGCCGAGGCGAAGAGTCTGCAGCGCGATATCCGCTCGCGCACCCTGCGCCTGGAAAACGCCAATGAAGAATTGGACAGTGATCGCCGGCTTCGTCTGAGTGAGGAAATGGATCACCTGCGGCGCGTGCTGTCGGAAGTGATAGCCGAGGTGGCCAAGGCCGAGAGCCTGGATATCGTTCTGGAGAGCGGGGTCACCTGGGCGTCCGAGCGGGCCAATATCACGGACAAGGTATTGCATCGCATGCGCGAGCTTGATGCGGCGGCAAAGTGAGCCGGGATACGCGATGGGTTTGACCCTTGGGGAATTGTCGCAGATCGCCGGCGCTGAATTGCGCGGTGATCCGGCGCGTGTGATTGATTGCGTCGATACCCTCGAGCATGCCGGCAAGGGCGCCATCAGCTTTCTTGCGAATCGTCGTTATCGCCATTTTCTCAGCGCGACCAGGGCCTCTGCGGTGATCCTCTCTGCCGAGGATGCCGACGCCTGCCCGGTTGACTGTCTGCTCTCCTCGAACCCCTATCTTGCCCATGCACGGGTGATGACTGCTCTGTATCCCGAGCAGCAGGGCGCACGCGGAATCCATCCATCCGCAGTGGTGGAGGCATCAGCGATTATCGCGCCGTCGGCCAGCATCGCTGCCGCCTGTTATATCGGTCCGGGCGTGCGTATCGGAGAGGGCGTGGTGATCGGGCCGTCCTGTGTCCTGCTCGACAACACCGTGGTCGGGGCGGGAACCCGACTGGTGGCATCGGTGACGCTGGCGTCACAAACCCGGCTCGGCGAACGCTGCCTGATCCATCCCGGGGCGGTGATTGGCGGGGACGGGTTCGGCCTGGCCAACGACGAGGGGGCATGGTTCAAGGTGCCACAGGTGGGCAGGACGATTCTCGGTGACGATGTCGAGGTCGGTTCCTGTTCCTCGATCGATCGCGGTGCCATCGGCGATACGGTTATTGCAGACGGGGTGAAGATCGATAGCCAGGTTCACGTTGCGCACAATGTGCAGATCGGTGAGCACACGGCGATCGCCGGTTGCGCGGCGATCGCGGGCTCGTCGAAGGTCGGGGCTTACTGCACGATTGCGGGCGGGGCGGGCGTTACCGGTCATGTCGAACTGGCCGATCATGTGCATATATCGGGTATGACTCCGGTAACTCGTTCGCTCAAGGAACCCGGTCTGTACACCAGCACGGTGCCGGCAATGGAACACGCTGTATGGCTCAAGAACTTTGCCCGTCTGCGCCACCTGGATGATATGGTTCGCCGGGTAAAAGCACTGGAGCAGGAGCTTGCGGCGTTGCGTGAGCGGGATGATGCGCGCGGTTGATTCAGCCGCGTACCGGTAGACCAGCTCGCCAGAAGCAGACATCAAAAAAGAAATTTGGAGGTAGCGTTAGACGCTATGGATATACAGCAGATTCAAAGCCTTTTACCGCATCGATACCCGTTTCTTCTGGTCGATCGGGTCATCGAGAGCGAGCCGGGCAAGCGTCTGGTCGCAATCAAGAACGTGACAATCAACGAGCCTTTTTTTCAGGGTCATTTCCCCAGCAAGCCGGTCATGCCCGGGGTGCTGCTGATCGAGGCAATGGCGCAGGCAACCGGCCTGCTTGCGATGGAAAGCGCGGATGTGCCGAAAGAGGCGATCTATTATCTGGTGGGCGTTGACAAGGCGCGTTTCAAGCGCCCCGTTGTGCCTGGTGATCAACTTGTTTTCGAGGTTGAGGTATTAAAGAACCGTCGCGAGATCTGGGTGTTTTCTGCGGAAGCCAAGGTCGACGGCAGTGTTGTGGCCTCAGCTGAGATCATGTGTACCGCACGGAATCTCTGAACGTGATCGATGCGCGTGCGGCCATCGATCCGGCCGCTGAAATCGACGAAGGCGTCACGATCGGGCCGTTCGCCGTCATTGGTCCGGGTGTAACGATTGGCAAAGGGACGACGATCGGGCCACACGTTGTCATCCATGGCTCCTGCCGGATTGGCAAGGATAACCGGATCTACCAGTTTGCCTCGATCGGTGAAGACCCGCAGGACAAGAAGTACGCCGACGAGGAGACCTTCCTCGAGATCGGTGACCGCAACCGGATCCGCGAATTCGCCACCATCCACCGGGGTACCGTGCAGGATGAGTCGTTGACCGTGGTCGGCAGCGACAACCTCCTGATGGCCTATTCGCATATTGCCCACGATTGCCGTATCGGCAACAACACCATCATGGCGAATGCCTCCTCACTTGGCGGGCATGTCCAGGTGGATGACTGGGCCATTCTTGGTGGCTTCAGCATTATTCATCAGTTCTGTCGAATAGGACGGCACTGCTTTACCGCCATGGGCAGCGTGGTCAGCAAGGACGTTCCGCCCTACGTGATGGTCGGCGGTCATCCGGCCAAGCCGCATGGCATCAATAGCGAAGGTCTGCGCCGCCGCCAGTTCGATTCACAGCAGATCGCCGCGATCAAACGCGCCTACCGCACGCTCTACACGGCCGGTCTTTCGCTTGCCGCAGCGCGTGAGGAGATCGAGAAGGCGGCGCAGAACAGCGACGAGGTGCGGGTGATGGCGGAATTTCTTGCCGGCAGTGAACGCAGTATCGTGCGGTGACGCAGACTGCTGACGTTGCCCCGCTGAGGATCGGCATCGTTGTCGCTGAACCCTCCGGCGACCTGCTGGCTGCCGGACTGATGGATGCGTTGCGCGTCGAGCTGCCCCAGGTTCGTTTCGAGGGTGTGGCGGGCCCCCTGATGCGGCGCAGCGGGATCGATGCGTGGGCATCCATGGACACCCTGTCGGTGATGGGGCTGTTCGAGGTGTTGCATCACCTGCCACGCTTGCTGCGCCTGCGCTCCCGGTTGCTGGCGCGCTGGCGCGAAACACCTCCCGCCGCATTCATTGGTGTGGACGCGCCGGATTTCAACCTTACCGTTGAGTGCAAGCTGCGCGGCGCCGGTGTGCCGACGGTGCACTACGTGAGTCCCACCGTATGGGCTTGGCGGGAAAAGCGGGTGCACAAGATCCGTCGCGCCGTTGACCTGTTGCTTTCCATCTTTCCGTTTGAAACGGCGTTTCTTGCCGAGCATGGTGTACCGGCCAGGTATGTTGGTCATCCGCTGGCCTGTGCGATGCCGATCGAACCCGACGCTGCCGGTGCACGGGTGACACTCGGTCTTGATCCGTATGCGCCGGTGCTGGCCTTGCTGCCCGGCAGCCGTGGTGGAGAAGTCGAGCGTCTTGCGCGTCCGTTTTTGCAGACCGTGGATCTGTTGCACCAAGCGCTGCCCGACCTTCAGGTCGTGGTGCCGCTGGTCAACGAGAAGACACGGGATATTTTCGAGCGGATGCAGCAGCGCTGTTGCCCCGGCCGTTTTGTCACCACCGTGGTCGGCGGAAGTCGCGATGCCCTTGCGGCCGCGGATGTGGTGTTGACCGCATCGGGTACGGCGACGCTCGAGGGCCTGCTGAGCAAGCGCCCCATGGTCGTGGGGTACAAGGTGAATGCCGCGACCTACGCCTTCGCGCGGCTGTTGAAGCTGGTCAAGGTGGAACATGTGGCGATGGCCAATCTTCTGGCCGGTGAGCGTCTCGCGCCCGAGCTGATCCAGGGCGACTGCGAACCGGATCAGCTGTTGCCGCCGCTGCTGCGCTTCTTCCGCGATGCGGCATTGCGCGAGCGCGTTGCCAAGCGCTATACCGAGATCCACGAGGAACTGCGCACCGATACCAACCGTGAAGCGGCGCGTGCGGTGGTGGAACTGCTGCGGGAGCGGGGCCTTGTCTGAACAGCTGGTGTGCGGGGTCGATGAGGTGGGACGCGGTCCGCTGGCCGGTCCGGTTGTGGCGGCCGCGGTGATCCTGGATCCGGCGCGACCGATTTCTGGTCTGGCGGATTCGAAAAAACTGACGGAGCGACGTCGCGAGATACTGGATGTACAGATCCGTGAGTGCGCGCTGGCGTGGTCGCTGGGGCGCGCCGAGGTGGCCGAGATCGATGCGCTGAACATTCTACAGGCCAGCCTGCTGGCCATGCAGCGGGCGGTGGCCGCCTTGTCGGTCATGCCGCGGCATGCGCTGGTTGACGGCAATCGCCTGCCGCGGCTGAGCTGCAGTGCCGAGGCGATCGTCGGGGGCGATGGCTCAGTGCCCTGCATCTCCGCCGCGTCGATCATCGCCAAGGTCGCGCGTGATCGCGAGATGTGTGACCTGGATGCCCGCTATCCCGGCTATGGACTGGCCCGTCACAAGGGTTACCCGACCCGCGTCCATCTGCTGGCGCTGGAGGAACTTGGGGCAAGCGAGATTCACCGGGGGTCTTTTGCGCCAGTCAAGAGAATATTGAATAAAAATTAATAAAAACAAATGATAAAGATCACTATCAAAGGTGATTTATAACCAAGGTTGCGTAAGGTGTGATCGCCCCGGCAAGACCGGCGATGGTGCTGGCGAAGCATCATGCGGCGCGTTATTCTGAACGCCGATTGGCCCATCCCCGAGAGAATTCAGACAGCTCGATGTCCAGCGACTTCGTCCACCTCCACGTGCATTCCGAGTATTCCCTGGTGGATGGTGTGGCACGCATCAAGCCGCTGGTGAAACGCGTCGCGGAACTCGGTATGCCGGCCGTCGCGCTGACCGACCAGTCGAACATGTTTGCCCTGGTACGCTTCTACAAGGCGGCAATGGCCGCCGGGGTCAAGCCGATCGGCGGCGTCGACCTGTGGGTGCGCAACCCGGAAGACGCCAACAAGCCGGATCGCCTGGTGCTGCTGGTGCAGAACAATACGGGTTACCGCAATCTGACCGAGCTGGTGTCGCGCAGTTATCGCGAGGGCCAGCACCTCGGACGGGCGATGGTGGACCTGGACTGGTTCACGCCGACAATCCACCGCAGGCCTCATCGCCCTGTCCGGTGGCCGCGAGGGTGATGTCGGCCGGGCGCTGATCGGTGGTAACCCGGACCTGGCGCGCGCAGCGCCTCGATCACTGGCTGTCCCTGTTCGGCGATCGCTACTACCTGCAACTGGTGCGCACCGGTCGCGAGAACGAGGAAGACTGCCTGCATGCCAGCGTCGCGCTGGCTGCCGCCAGCGGTGCGCCGATTGTCGCCACCAACGGCGCCTGTTTCCTCGAGGCCGACGAGTTTTCCGCGCACGAGGTCCGTGTCTGTATCCACGAGGGGCGCACCCTGGACGATCCGCGGCGGGCAAAACAGTACACCGAGCAGCAATACCTGCGTTCGCCGCAGGAAATGGCCGAGCTGTTTGCCGATCTTCCCGAGGCCTTGGAAAACTCGTGGAGATCGCCAAGCGCTGCAATCTCGAGGTGACCCTGGGCAAGAATTTTCTGCCGGACTTCCCGATTCCGGACGGGCATGACCATCGACGAGTTCTTCCGCGCCGAATCGCGCAAGGGTCTGGAATGGCGCCTGGCCCGCATCCTCGACACCGTCCGCCGAAGATTTTGCCGAGCAGCGCAAACCCTATGACGAACGCCTGGAGATCGAGCTCGACGTCATCATCTCGATGGGCTTCCCCGGCTACTTCCTGATCGTTGCCGACTTCATCCAGTGGGCCAAGGACAACGATGTGCCGGTCGGCCCGGGGCGCGGCTCGGGTGCCGGTTCGCTGGTCGCCTATGCGCTGAAGATCACCGATCTCGATCCGCTCGAACACGACCTGCTGTTCGAGCGTTTCCTCAATCCCGAGCGCGTGTCGATGCCGGACTTCGACGTCGATTTCTGCATGGACAAGCGCGACCGCGTGATCGACTACGTCGCACGCAAGTACGGCCGCGACTCGGTGTCGCAGATCATCACCTACGGCATCGATGGCGGCCAAGGCGGTGGTGCGCGACGTCGGCCGCGTGCTCGGACACGCCTACGGCTTTACCGACCGGGTCGCAAAGATGGTGCCGTTCGAGATCGGCATGACCCTCGACAAGGCGCTGGTCGAGAGCGAAGACCTCAAGCAGGCCTACGAGCAGGACGAGGAGGTCACCCAGCTGATCGACATGGCGCAAGCAGCTCGAGGGCCTGGCGCGCAACGCCGGCAAGCACGCCGGCGGCGTGGTGATCGCGCCCGGCAAGCTGACCGATTTCAGCCCGCTGTACTGCGAACCGGACGGCAGCCAACCTGGTCACCCAGTTCGACAAGGACGACGTCGAGGCGGCGGGCCTGGTCAAGTTCGACTTTCTCGGCCTGCGCACGCTGACCATCATCGACTGGGCGCTCAAGACGGTCAACGCCGCAGCGCGCGAGCAGACGAGCTGCCGCCGATCGATATCTCGGCGATCCCGGTGGACGACGCCGAGGCCTTCAAGCTGCTCAAGAGCGCCGAGACCACGGCGGTGTTCCAGCTCGAATCGGCGGCATGAAGGAGCTGATCAGCAAGCTGCAGCCGGACTGCTTCGACGACATCATCGCGCTGGTGGCGCTGTTCCGCCCGGGCCCGCTGCAGTCGGGCATGGTCGACGACTTCATCGCGCGCAAGCACGGCCTCCAGGAGGTCGTCTATCCGCATCCCGGACCTGGAGCCGATCCTGGCACCGACCTACGGCGTCATCCTGTACCAGGAGCAGGTCATGCAGATCGCCCAGGTGCTGGCCGGCTACACGCTCGGCGGCGCCGACCTGCTGCGCCGCGCGATGGGCAAGAAGAAAGCCGAGGAGATGGCCAAGCAGCGCGAGATCTTCCGCAGGGGCGCGGTGGCACGCGGCGTCGACGAAGATGCTGGCGACCTACATCTTCGACCTGATGGAGAAGTTCGCCGGCTACGGCTTCAACAAGTCGCACTCGGCCGCCTACGCGCTGGTGTCCTACCAGACCGCGTGGCTGAAGGCCCACTACCCGGCGGCCTTCATGGCGGCGGTGCTGTCCTCGGACATGGACAACACCGACAAGGTCGTGACCTTCATCGAGGAATGTCGCGCGATGAAGCTCACGGTCGAGCCGCCCGACGTCAACCGTTCCAGCTACATGTTCACCGTCGATGGCGACGACACCGTCGTCTACGGACTGGGTGCGATCAAGGGCGTCGGCGAGGGCGCGATCGAAGGGATTGTCGAGTCGCGCGAACGTGACGGCACCTTTGCCGATCTGTTCGAATTCTGTCGCCGGGTCGACCTGAAGAAGGCCAATCGTCGGGTGCTCGAGTCACTGATCCGCGCGGGTGCCCTGGATCGCCTCGGGGCCAACCGCGCCACCCTGATGATCCAGCTGCCGCTGGCCCTGAAGATGGCCGAGCAGCATGCGGCCATGCAGGCGGCCGGGCAGAACGACCTGTTCGGTATGTCCGAGCCGGAGCCGGCGGCACCCGACTGCGGGCATGCTTCCGGACGACATCGAGGAGTGGGATGACGACCAGCGCCTGGCCGGTGAGAAAGAGACCCTGGGCCTGTTTCTCACCGGTCATCCGATCGATTTCTATGCGGCCGACATGAAGGCGCTGGTCAGCAGCCGGATCGCCCGCCTCAGCCTGGACGGGGTGCGCGAGACGCGTGGCCGGCGCGGCGGCGGCAAGAAGGTCACGGTGGCCGGCATGGTCGTCGCGGTCAATCGGCGCAATACCCAGCGTGGCGGCACGATCGCCACGGTGTTGCTGGATGACAAGAGCGGGCGAATCGAGGCGGCACTGTTCAACGAGACCTATGAGCAGTACCGCGATGAAATCGCCAACGACCGGGTGCTGCTCGTCGATGGGACACTGGCCCACGACGAGTATCGCGGTGGCCTGAGCATCCGTGTCGACCGGGTCCGGGGGCTGGAGGATGTGCGTCTGCAGCGTGCCGGATCGGTCGAGGTGGTGTTGCGCGAGACCTGGCTGCGCGAGTCAGGTATGACGTCGATCGATGCGATCGATCGCCTGAAATCCCTGATCGAGCCGGCGCGCGGCGGCGATTGCGAGATGCGCTTCAGGTACCAGCGGATGGATGCCGAGGTACTGCTGCGCTGTGGCGCTGACTGGCGGGTGAAGCCGACCGACGCCTTTTTGCGCCAGGCCAACCGTTTGCTGGGTGCCGGATCCGTCAGCCTGCGTTTCCGCCCGGCTTCGAAAGAGACGACAGAGCGTCCCGTGGACTATGCTCAATCAGGTTGACGCGACCATCAGCAAACCCGCTTAATTGCACGGACATCGGACCCTATGGGTTATGATTACACGTTAATGACGGGCCTGGATTACTAAGAATATGAACCTTGATTTTCTCGAATTCGAGCAGCCTATCGCCGAGCTGCAGGCCAAGATCGAAGAGCTTGCGACTGGTCGGAAATGACAACGAAATCAATATCCAGGAGGAGATCGAGCGCCTTGAGGGCAAGAGTCGCTCTCTCACCGAATCGATTTTTTCGAATCTCACCCCATGGCAGATCTCGCAGTTGTCACGCCACCCGCTGCGTCCCTATACGCTCGACTATGTCTCGCGCATCGTCGACGACTTCGAGGAATTGCACGGCGATCGGACCTTCGCCGATGACAAGGCGATCGTCGCCGGATTAGGGCGCATCGACGGGCGTGCGGTCATGCTGATCGGCCATCAGAAAGGGCGCGATACCAAGGAAAAAATCAGTCGCAATTTCGGTATGCCCCGGCCCGAGGGCTACCGCAAGGCACTGCGCCTGATGAAACTTGCCGAGCGCTTCGGCCTGCCCGTGGTGACCTTTATCGACACGCCGGGCGCCTATCCCGGGGTGGGAGCGGAGGAGCGCGGTCAGAGCGAGGCCATTGCGCGCAATCTGTTCGAGATGTCCGGATTGCGCACGCCGATCATTGCTACCGTTATCGGAGAAGGTGGGTCGGGCGGGGCGCTTGCGATCGGGGTCTGCGATCGACTGATGATGATGCAGTACAGCACCTACTCGGTGATCTCGCCGGAGGGCTGTGCGTCCATTCTCTGGAAGGATTCGGAAAAGGCGCCGCTGGCCGCCGAGGCGATGGGCATCACCTCGCCACAGCTGAAAGAGCACAAGCTGATCGATGATATCGTGCCGGAACCGCTGGGTGGCGGGCATCGCGATCCCGATGCGGTGGCGCGCAATCTCAAACAGGCCCTGATCAAGGCCATCGATGAGGTCTGTGAGACCTCGATCGAGCGTCTGCTGGAACAGCGCTATGAGCGCCTGATGTCTTACGGTGTTGTCGCCAGCTGAGAAAGGCCCCGCTTGCGGCGGCGGGTCATCGCTATCGCTGCACAGCGGGTGGTGATGCTTGTCGCCCGCTAAGCGCAGCCGAACCTTCAATCTGGATCACCTGATCCGGCAATTTCTCGATCTGCTTCCCTCTCCGGCGCGCTATTGGCTGGGGTTCAGTGGTGGCCTGGATTCCACCGCGCTGCTGCATGCGCTGGCGTGCGTACGCGATCGCCTGCCGGCCCCGCTGGCGGCGGTGCATATTGACCATGGTCTGCAGGGCGAATCAGCGGCTTGGGCGCAGCACTGTCGGGATGTCTGCCGCCGGCTCGAGTTGCCGCTGCATGTTATCGAGGTAGATGCAAAGGCTGCGCCGGGTGAAAGTCCGGAGGCGGCCGCCCGTAATGCGCGCTACGCCGCCATCGATCGACTGGTCGGTGAAGATGAAATGTTGCTTACGGCGCATCATCTCGATGACCAGGCCGAAACGGTGATGCTGCAACTGATGCGCGGTGCCGGGGTCGATGGCCTGTCGGCGATGCCCCTGGTCCAGGTGCGTGGCAAGGGGTGGCATGCGCGCCCGCTTCTGCCATGGCGGCGTTCGGCCCTGCTGGACTGGGCCCGTCAGAACGACCTCGACTGGGTCGAGGACCCGAGCAATGTGCAGACTGACGCCGACCGCAACTTTCTGCGTCACCAGGTGCTCCCACAATTGCTGACGCGTTGGCCTGCGGCGATCGAAAATCTCGCTGGATCCGCTGCGCATTGCGCCGATGCCTCGGCCACGCTGCGCGCGCAGGCGAGGGTGGACCTGGCCCAGGTACAAGGTGCCGACGGGGCACGCCTGGCTATCGATGCCCTGGCAAGGCTGCCGGAAAGCCGGCAGCGCAATCTGCTGCGAGCCTGGCTGCGCGACCGGGCGGTGCCGCCGCTGCCCCAGCGCCGCCTCGCCGATGCGCTGGACCAGGTTCTCAATGCGCGGCCCGATGCCGACGTCTGCATCGCCTGGGCCGGCTGGCAGTTGCGTCGTTTTCGTCGCGAACTCTGGCTGCTGCCGGCGGGAGGCGGTACAGAAGATCATGGGCCTGTCGTCTGGCGCGGTGACGAGATGAGCCTGGGTGGTGGCCGCGGCACCCTGCAGCGCCGGCTGGCGCCCGGAGGGATCGATCCCGCCATCTGGGAAAAAGGCCGCGTGGAGATCGGGTACCGCTCTGCGGGTATGAAATGTCGTCCGGCAGGCAGGCAGGGTTCGCGCAGCTTCAAGAAACTGATGCAGGAATACGGCGTGCCATCCTGGCAGCGCGCCATCCTGCCGGTTGTCCTGATCGATGGACAGCCCGCCGCGATTGCCAATTGCTGCGTCTGCGAGCCGTTTGCTGCGCCGCAGGGAACACCCGGCTGGGTGATTGCCTGGATCCCGGAAGAAAATCTTCCTTTCGAGGTCACTTAAGCGTTCAGAAGTTGTCACGCATTCGCTAAAGATTCCCAAGGCGTTACCGCTAAGCCACCTGAACAAGGCACTTGTCTCCCGATCGGGAACAATACCGCTGTGTCACCGGAGATTGAGGAGTCTCACATGAAAAAACAGGCTGGCTTCACCCTCGTCGAATTGGTGGTGGTGATCATAATTTTGGGAATTCTGGCGGCGACGGCGTTGCCGAGATTCATGAACGTACAGACCCAGGCGCATGAAGCGGCCGTTGCGGGTGCAGGAGGCGGATTCGGTTCCGGTATCACCATGTTCCGGGCGCAATGGGTCGCTAACGGACACACCGCCGCGCAGGCCAACGTCGCCGGTTTTGGTGACAGTACCGTGGATTCGAACGCGGCCGGTTGGCCGGTAGGCATCGGTGGCAATACCACGATCGACAACCATGATGCCTGCGTCGAGGTCTGGAATGGCGTGATGCAGAACCCGCCTTCGGTGGCGACCGGTACTACTGAGGATTACCGCGCCGTGGCGGCGGGGCAGGTCTGTACGTACACCTATCAGGGTGATGCCAGTACGACCCGCAGGATCGCCTATAACGCTTCGACCGGAGCGATCTCCTTGACCAACTGATCGTTCAGGGGGTTTCACAGCGTAGTGCTATGACGATGCATGCAGGAAAAACCAGAACGCGACCCCAGGGTCGCGTTTTCGTTATCTGCCATGGTTGTCAGGCGGGGTACACACTGGTCGAACTGATCATGGTGATCATGCTGATGGGGATACTCGCTACGAACGTCATGCCGCGGTTCTTCGAGGCCAGCCGCTTTGAGGCGATGGGTTACGCCGACGCCATACTCGGAACGGTCCGCTATGCGCGAAAGATTGCCCTGGCGACGCGCTGCGACACCCGGGTTGAGGTGACGCCAATATCTTATGCCTTGTACCAGCGCGAAAACGATTGCACGAGTGGCGCCCTGACCCGCCCGGTGGCCCGCCCCGGGAGCGAGGATTGGTCAGGGTCTGCGCCATCAGGCGTGAGTGTCGGTACCCTGGATATCTATTTTGATGCCCAGGGACGACCTCACGACAGCAGCAGCGGCACGCTCATCACTGCGTCACAGACACTGTCCGTCGGGACGCGCAGCATAACCCTCGAACCTGCGACCGGATACGTGCACTCAGGATGAACAGGCGGCGACAGACAGGGACGACATTGGTTGAGCTTGTGGTTGCGATGGTCATCATCTCGATCGTTGCCACCAGTGCAATGATGCTGATCATGCGCACCGCCGGCAGCAGCGCTGATCCCCTGATCAGGATCCAGGCGATCGCGATCGCCGAGTCCTACATGGAGGAAATTCTTGCCCAAGCCCTGCTCGATCCATCGGGTGGCGATACCGGTGGCCCTGAGGCCGGCGAGGTGCGAGCGACGTATGACGATGTCACCGATTATCACGGTCTCGCCGACAACAATGGGGCATTTGACCAGGCAGGCAATGCGATCGCGGAACTGGCTGGCTATAACGTCGCGGTCAGCGTCAGCAATGCGACCCTGAACGGGGGTGCGGCGAAACGCATAGCGGTAACCGTCAGTTACGACGGTGATGCGGATTTCACCTTCCCGCTCACGGCGTATCGATTGAATTGATGGCAATGAACGGCATCCGCCCAGCACAAACGATGACGGTGCAGCAACGGGGTAAACACCGCGGCTCGAGCAATCGCCAGGGCAGCAAGACTCAGCGTGGCTTCACCCTGGTCGAACTGATCATCGTGATCATTCTCAGCGGTGCACTCTCGATGGTGGTGATGCAGTTTATTACCGCGCCGATCGATGCCTATGTCGACCAGGGGCGTCGGGCGCGACTGGTGGATATCGCCGAGACGGCCATGGGGCAGATCTCCCGGGATGTCCGCCAGGCACTGCCCAACAGTATCCGTATCGGCTGCGGAGGCAACTGCCTGGAGTTCCTGCGGATTGTCACGGGTGGTCGTTTTCGCGCTGGCCCCGCCGGTGATGTTCTGAGTTTTCTGCCCGCAGACAGCGATACCAGCTTCGACGTTTTGGGGCCGTTCCAAGGCTTCGCGGGCCTCGCCACCTCGACCTCGCCCACCGCCTGCGTCGCGGGCAACGCGGCCTGTGTCGCGGTCTATAACACCGGGCAGAGTGGAACGGACGCGTGGAACAGAGACCACCTGGCTGGCACCTGGCGACCGGATAACCTGGCCACGCTGAGCGCGATCTCGTCGGGTTCGGTGTCGTTCAATAACGCAAACTTCTCCAGTGGCGATGCCGCGTTTCCAGCGAGCTCTCCGGCGCAGCGGTTCTTCATTGTCGATTCGCCGGTCAGCTATCTATGCGACCCCGGCGCGGGAACGCTGAGGATCTACCAGGGGTACAGTCTCAGTCATCCGCACAGCGCGGCCGATGAGCATGCCGAATTGATCGCGCTCGACAATCCTGCGGAGCATGCCCTGCTGGCGGAGCAGCTGGTGGCCTGCCAGTTCAGCTACGTGGCCGGTACGCCAAGCCGCAATGGGCTGCTGACGATCAACCTCTCGGTTGCCGAGGACGGCGAGCAGTTGACCCTGCTGGAGCAGGTGCATGTGAGTAACACACCATGACAGTCCGGCATCCGGCCTGCTGCTTGTCTCGCCGCCCGCGGCGGGCTGCGTTAGCACGCGCGGCGGGGTTTTCTCTGCTTACCGCGCTGTTTCTTCTGGTCGTGGTATCGAGCCTGGCGGCCTACATGGTCAACCTTGCAACGGTGCAGCATCTGTCGAGCGCCATGGCGGGACAAAACTCGCGTGCCCTGTACATGGCGGTCAGTGGCCTGGAGTGGGCAACGGCGGAAATCCGCACCAACCCGGGGAGCTGTCCGACCGTGCCAAGCACGTTCAGTTCTGACGGCTTCACGATCGAACTGCAGGCCTGTTCGCGGAATCCGGTGACCGAGTCGGGAGTGACCTATGCGCTTTACGATCTGGCCGTTGAGGCCAGCCAGGGCACCTTCGGCACGACTGGCTTCGTCAGTCGTTCACTGCGCGCAACGGTATTGGAGTGACAGGTGAAGAAAGAGCCGCTATCGGAGGAGCAGTCCTCGACAACTGCAGGAACGGTTATGTCGATGCGCCACTGCAAATCGGATGTCCTGATTGCCGGAAACAACCAATGAATGCGCTGAGAACACTCGCCATTATTGTGTCGACGGCATTGACGACTTCCGCTGTGGCCTATGACCTGCTGGCGCCTGTGTACCCAACGGCGATCACCGCAATCCAAACGCAGTACAACAGCACCTCCTGGGCCGCGGCGAACCTGTTGGATGACCAGGCATCGACACGCTGGCTATCCCGTCAGCGCGATAATGACATCACCTTCGCATTCGATGGTTCCCGATCGGTCCGCTGTTTCAGCCGCTTCAACCTGGACAACTACGGTTCTACCCGATCGATCCGCCAGTTCATGTTGCTGCACACGAGCGATGCCGGTCTGGCTGCCGATGTCGGTACGGTCGGCTGGACGCCGATCGTTGCCGACGTCACCCCTGCAGGTGAGATGAATCATCTGCACTGGGGGCAGGGGGGACGCATATCGGCGATTGATACGCAGTACAACAGTACCAGCTGGGCGGCGGCCCATATCAACAACGGTAACCCGGCCGATTTCTGGCTGAGCGGGCGGATGCATAACACGCTCGACTTCGATTTCGACACCGACTGGGATGGCAGCACGGGCAATACGATCAACATCAGCCGGTTTGCCCTGCAAAACTACGGTGGCAATCGCTCTATCCACCTGTTTCAGGTGGAAGTCAGCCAGGATGGCGCGAGCTGGCAGAAACTCGAGGTGCCGGGCAGTGGGCCGGGAGATCCCGACTTCAATTTCGCGTTGCAGCATGAAGGCGGCGCGTTGACTGCGATCAATCGCGAATACAACGCGACGAGCTGGGCGGGCGCGAATATTCACGATGGTGCGAGCCAGACCATCTGGCTCAGCGGCGTGATGAACAATAACCTGGATTTTGCGTTCGACCCCGACGGTGATGGCATCACAGGTGCCGACGGGGATACCGACGACCGGTTCTTGATGGAAGAGTTTATCCTCGAAAACTACGGCACCACGCGCTCTGTTCGCGAGTTCCAGGTTTTAGTCAAAACGGCAGGCAACCCGAGCTGGCAGGCCATCCCGGTGCCCGGAGGCGTCGTTGGCGAGGCAGATTTCAATTTTGCCCTTTCCCACAACGGGGGCTCACTGACCAGCATCGACACCCAGTACAACACCAGCAGTTGGGCGGCCGCCAATATCCATGATGGCGCCAGCCAGACCATCTGGCTGAGCGGCAAGGCCAACAACACGTTGGACTTTGCGTTCGACACGGACGGCGATGGTGTCCCGGCTGCCGTCGCCGACCGCTTCACCCTGCAGAAGATCGCCCTGGAGAATTATGGTTCCTCGAGGTCGATGAGAGATTTTCAGGTCGAGGTAAAAACCGCCGCGGTACCGGATTGGACCAGGCTGACCGTGCCGGGGTCTACAGCGGGCGATCCCGGGTTCAATTTTCTGTCGCGGCACGAGGGTGGCGTGTTGACAGGTTTCAGCTCGCAATACAATGCGAGCAGCTACGCCGCAGCCAATCTCAATGATGGCAGTCCGCTTTCCCTTTGGCTGAGCAGCAGTGCAACGAATACACTGGAATATGCCTTTGATACCGATCTCGACGGCAGCGCATCGGATGCCATAGGGTTCTCGACGCTGCGCATGCACAACTACGGGAATACGCGATCGGTAGCGACCTTCGAGATCGACGTGCAGATCGCCGGCGGCCCCTGGCAGCCGCTACCGGCGCCGGGTGGCGGCACCGTCTTCAGTGCCGTCCAGGGTAGTGCGGCGCAGGAATGGTCTGTGACCCCGCAGAACAATGTCACGGCATTTCGTTTACGCACGCTCTCCAACTTCGGGGATACCTACACCGGGTTTCGTGAACTGGAACTGCTGGGCGATGCAGTGGGTCCGACGCATACCTTCGTTGCCGCGCAGGCAGCGAGTGAGCAGGTCATCGCGCTTGCCCCGGCCGATCAGCCAGCCGAGGTGACGGACGTTCGGCTGCGCGCAATCAACAATTATGGCGACATCTACACCGGGGTTCGCGAGTTCCGTCTCCTCGGCGACAGCGTCACCCGGAACCGGACCTTTGTTGCCCAGCAGGGGCAGGCCGAGCAGGTTTTCACGATTGATCCCGCGGACCGGCCCAGCGGGATAACCGCATTGCGGCTGCAGACAATCAGCAATTACGGTGACACCTACATCGGGGTGCGTGAACTGCGTCTGCTGGGTCCGGCAGTCTCCGCTTCGCATACCTTCGTTGCCACCAATGCATCGAGTCGCCAAGTGTTCTCACTCGATCCGGAAGATGCCGCATCCGACGTGGTGTCGGCCAGATTGCGTACCATCAACAACTACGGTGACACCTATATCGGGGCGCGCGAATTCGAACTGCTTGGCACGCCCGTCGGGCCGTCCTACCTGTTCGATGCCGATCAGGCGTCGACCGAACAGAGTTGGAGTTTTCCCCCGGTGAGTGCCCGGCTGTTCCGGCTGCATACGTTCGACAACTACGGTGACACCTATACCGGCGCGAAGGAGATCGGGCTCGAGACGTCCGCCGCCTGCGACCCGCTTGCCTTGTGGCATCTGGACGAACTGAACTGGGGTAGCGTCCTCGACAGCTCGGGGAACAATCATGCAGGGAGCGCCGCGAACGGGGTTAAGACCGCCTACGACTTTCCGGTGATCGCGGGTTCTCCCGGCACCTGCCGACACGGTGTGTTCGATGGCCAGGATGACTTTCTGCAGTTTTCCACCGTGCCGAATCTGACCGAGAGCTTCACCGTCGCGGCCTGGATCAGGGCCAACGAGTTGGGGGGCGATCAACGCATTTTCGCCGATGACGGCAGCAACAGCGGTGGTTTCGCATTCAGCCTTGGCGATGGCGGAGACGGGCGGCTGCGCTTCTTCTCGCGCGCGGTGAATCCGGTCATTCTCGACAGCCCGCCGGTGATCACGCCGGAGACCTGGCATTTCGTGGCCATCGTGCACGATGCCGTCAACAAGACGCGCAGGATCTTTGTGGATGGTGGGCTGACGCCGGTGGCCCAGGATACCTATACCGGTGCCTGGGGTACGGACAGCGCTGCGGCGACGGTGGGCGGTGAACCCGACGGGACCGCAGAGGGTACGCCATATTGGCGATTCAACGGTGCCATTGACGAGGTGATGGTCTACCAGCGGGCGCTCGGGGGTGGTGAACTGGCGACGCTCAAGGATCAGACCCATGTCTGCGGTGCACTGGAGGATCCCTCTCAACCGGCTTTCGCATTCAACTGTATCGAGCCGGGTGCAGATGCGATCTCGGGACGGCTGTATACCAAGACAGTCGGCAATGCCTTTGTGCTCGATGTTGCCGCGTTGCGTGACAGCGATGCAGACAACATGGCTGACAGCGTCGAAACGGAATACGCGCAGGACACGGATCGGGTGGTCAGCGTCGAATTGGTCAATACCTCTGCCGGTGGAAGCTGCGCGACCTACCCGGCGCTGAGTCCGGCAGTCGTGCTGCCAACCACCTTCCAGGCTGTCGACGGCGGTCGCCGGGCGGCCGGCCCATTCAGTCTTTCCAGCGCATACCGCTCGGTCGGCTGCCGGGTGACCGATGCGCTGGACGCGCCGAGTGTCGTCGGCTGCTCGAGTGATGCGTTCTCGGTTCGACCAACCGCGCTGACACTGCAACCGCCGGCGCTGAACAACGCCGGTTCGGCTGGCAGCCCGGCGGTAAAGGTGGGTACCGACTTCAGCCTCCAGGTGGCGGCAACGGTCGGCTATGACGGAACCCCGGCCATTGCGTCTGCCGCGTTGGAGGCGCACGCCGGAGCGGTTGCGCTCGGCAGCCTGACAGGGGGGTTCGCCAGCGCAACCGCGGCTAGCGGTATCGCCGAGGGCACCGGCTTCCGTTACAGCGAGGTCGGCAACTTCCGCTTCGTCGCCAACGCGATCCGCGATGCGGGCTACACCGCGGTGGATCAGCCGGCCGATTGTCTGCCCGACAGCGTGGCGAACACGCCCGACAGCGATGGCCGGGTCGGCTGCGATTTCGCTAATCCAACGTCCACTACCTGGGTGGGGCGATTCACGCCGGATCATTTCGAGGTCGGGGTCAGCAGCGCGGGCAGCCTGGGTAATACCTGCACCGGCTTCAGCTATGCCGGTACGGCGTTGACCTATGCGACGGATCCCGTACTGACGATCACCGCGAAAGCCGCGGATGGGGCGACCACCCGCAACTACACGGGCGATTACAACAAACTGACCACGACCGAGGTGACCTTGTCGGCGCTGACTGGCGATGCCTCAACCCTGGGCGCCGACGGTACTACGCCGATAGCGCTTGCCCTGGTTTCCGGGTCCCGTGATCTGACCGATAACGGTGATGGAAGCATGACACTCACCCTGTCGGACGACAGCTTCACCTACGGGCGCGGGCTTAATAACCTGGTTGGTGAATTTGTCAGCGACATCACGCGGCAGGTGACGTCGGTAAGCGATTCTGAGGACGGGACCACGGCAACCGGGTTGCCGCTCGACCTGGCGACGACCGGTGTCCCGATTCGCTATGGCCGGGTGAATATCGCCAACGCGCATGGTTCAGAGTTGCAGACCCTGTCGGTACCGATGCGCCTGGAGTACTTTGCCGGGGCGAGCGCGGGCTTCCAGGCCAATGTGGCCGACGGTTGCACGAGCGTGAACAGTGTTTCCCTGTTGGATGGTGACGGTAGTGACAGCCTCCTGCCGGGCGATAGCTGTATCTGGGATGCGGCCGCGAGCAGCGGCGCGTTTGCCTGCTCAGGTGCCGGCCTCCCCGCCGAGCAGTACGACGCCTCGCCAGGCAGCGGTGATTTCAACCTCAAGCTGATGGCGCCGACCGGTGGGGCCAGTGGTGTCCTGAAGGTATCGGCAGACGTGGATCCCTGGCTGGAATTCGACTGGCAGGGTGGCGGTGACAGCGATCCCGAGGGACTGGCGACTTTCGGGATCTACCAGGGTGATGCGAGGCTCATCTTCATGCGCGAGGTGCGCTGAGACTGTTCTCGCCGGGACGCCGGTGGCCTCACAACTTCCGGTCGAGGGCGGTACACTGCCGGCATGTCGTTAAGCAACAGTTACGCGTTCCGCAAACCATTGCCTGGTGTTGCGGTGAATCTCCTGCTCGTCGCGGCCTTGGGGCTGCTGCTGTACGGCCTGCAGATGCCGATTCTGACCCTGGAGAAGTTCTATTTCTTCAGCAACACCGTCAGCCTGCTGTCCGCATTACAGCAGCTGGCGCGGGAGGCCGAGTGGGGTCTGTTCGCGCTGGTCGGCACTTTCAGCGTGGTCTTCCCGATGCTCAAGATCGTCCTGCTGTTCCTGATCTGGAACTTCGACCCGTCGCATGGGGAAAGGCACCGTCGCCACCTGCACTGGCTGTCGGTGTACAGCAAGTGGTCGATGCTCGACGTGTTCGTGGTCGCGCTGCTGGTCGTGTCGGTCAAACTGGGCTCGCTGGCCGAGGCGCACGTCGAAATCGGCATCTATGCGTTTGCCGCCAGCGTCGTACTGACCATGCTGCTGTCCGCCTGGATCGGGAAACCACGCGATCGCGGGCGACGGCGAAAACAGTCCCGTTACAGAAGGGGGGTAAGTCATGCATGTCACCTTGGTCCATGTTCATGTCAAACCGGAGGTGATCGACCGCTTTGTCGAGGCCTGCCGGCTGAATCACGAGGGATCGACCGCCGAGCCGGGAAACCGGCGCTTCGATGTGCTGCAGGATGCGGCGGATTCCGGCCATTTCGTCCTGTATGAGGCCTATGCGAGCGAGGCAGACGCCCGGGCCCACAAGGAAACCGCCCATTATCACGCCTGGCGGGAGACGGTCGCCGACATGATGGCGCAGCCGCGCCAGGGGCTGCCGTTCGTCGGCCTGTTTCCATCCGGCGAGTAAGCGGAAAAATCAACAATATCAACGCTTGGGAGCAGCCCCCCGTGTGCGATAGAATGCCGCGGTTTACATCTTGGGGACGCCGCATGCAGGACATCAATCCCATCACCAACCAAATTGCCGATCTGAGGGGACGTCTGCGAGTCTCTCAGGGGGTATCTTTGACTATGAGGGCAAGCAGGAACGCCTGACCGAGGTGATGCGCGAACTGGAGGATCCGGAGATCTGGAACGACCAGGAACGCGCCCAGGCGCTCGGCAAGGAGCGCGCGATGCTCGAGGGCGTCGTGATCAACATGGACGAACTGATCGTCCGGTCTGGACGATGGCGCGCGATCTGCTGGAGATGGCGGTCGAAGAGGACGATGCCGATACCGTCGATGCGGTGGCGGGCGATGTCGAGGCCTTCGAGAAGCGGGTCGCCGAACTCGAGTTTCGGCGCATGTTCTCCGGCGAGATGGATGCCAACAATGCCTTCCTGGATATCCAGGCCGGCTCCGGCGGTACCGAGGCCCAGGACTGGGCCGAGATGCTGCTGCGCATGTACCTGCGCTGGGGCGAACAGCACGGCTTCAAGACCGAGCTGATGGAGGTCTCGGCGGGCGAGGTGGCGGGGATCAAGTCGGCCACGATCCGCTTCGAGGGTGAGTATGCCTTTGGCTGGCTGCGCACCGAGACCGGTGTGCACCGCCTGGTGCGCAAGTCGCCGTTCGATTCGGGCAATCGCCGGCATACCTCGTTCAGCTCGGTGTTCGTGTCGCCCGAGATCGATGATTCCATCGAGATCGAGATCAATCCGGCGGATCTGCGCATCGATACCTACCGCGCCTCGCGGCGCCGGCGGTCAGCACGTCAACAAGACCGACTCGGCGGTGCGCATGACCCACAATCCCGACCGGTATCGTGGTGCAGTGTCAGAACGATCGCTCGCAGCACAAGAACAGGGACCAGGCGATGAAGCAGCTCAAGGCCAAGCTGTACGAGCTGGAGATGCAGAAGCGCAGCGAGAGCGCAGCAGGCGCTCGAGGACACCAAGTCGGACATCGGCTGGGGCAGCCAGATCCGCTCCTATGTGCTCGACCAGTCGCGGATCAAGGATCTGCGCACCGGTGTCGAGACCGGCAATACCCAGGCGGTGCTCGATGGCGGTCTCGACCAGTTTATCGAGGCCAGCCTGAAGAGCGGGCTGTAACTGCCGCGGGATCAGAACCGGCAGGCGTCGTACACGGCGCAAGCGGCACAACGTATCCGACGTCAGGCCACGGTGGCCGCGCGCGGTCGGGTCGACGCCTTTGCGACAACACCATCAGAATTCAGAGACAAGCCTGAAAATGACTGACCAGCAGCAAGACGAAAACAAACTCATCGCCGCAGCGTCGCGAGAAGCTGAGCCGCGATCCGCGAGAACGGGAATCGCGTTTCCCAATCATTTTCGCCGCGACGTGCTGGCCGCCGAGCTGCAGGATCGTCTGGGCGACAAGGCCAAGGAAGAACTCGAGCGCGCTGGCACAGCGCGCGCAGTGTCGCCGGCCGGATCATGGCCAGCGCGCGGGCCCGTTCATCGTGATCCAGGACATGTCCGGGCGCATCCAGTTCTATGTCGACAAGAAAGGCCTGCCCGAGGAACTGACTGGCCCAGATCAAGAGCTGGGATATCGGTGATATCGTCGGTGGTGAAGGGCCCGGTCCACAAATCGGGCAAGGGCGACCTGTACGTCTACCTGGACGAGCGCCACCCTGCTGACCAAGTCCCTGCGGCCGCTGCCGGAGAAGTGGCACGGCCTGACCGACCAGGAGCAGCGCTACCGCCAGCGCTATGTCGACCTGATCGTGAACCAGGAGGCCGCGCGAGACCTTCACGCATGCGCTCGCGCATCATCGACTATATCCGTCGCTATTTTGTCGACGCGCGGATTTCCTCGAGGTCGAGACGCCGATGATGCAGGTGATCCCGGGCGGCGCCACCGCGCGGCCATTCGTCACCCATCACAACGCCCTGGATATGGCGCTGTATCTGCGGATCGCGCCCGAGCTCTATCTGAAGCGGCTGGTGGTGGGCGGTTTCGAGAAGGTGTTCGAGATCAACCGCAATTTCCGCAACGAGGGGCTGTCGACGCGGCACAATCCCGAATTCACCATGATCGAGTTCTACGAGGCCTATGTCGACTACCATCAGCTGATGGATCGCACCGAGGAGATGATGCGCGGCATTGCCCGCGATGTGCTGGGTCGGCCCGCAGGTCGAATACCAGGGCGAGACCTACGATTTCGGCAAGCCGTTTGCCCGCATGACGGTCAAGGAGTCGATCCTGCACTTCAATCCCGATATCGCGGCGGCGGATCTGGACGACCTGGCGGTCGGCATCGGCGCCATGCCAGACGTCTGGGTATCGACATGAAGGCCGAGCTATGGGCTGGGCAAGGTGCAGATCGAGATCTTCGAGAAGACGGTGGAGCATCGGCTGAAGAATCCGACCTTCATCACCGCCTATCCGACCGAGGTTTCACCGCTGGCGCGGCGCAACGACGACGATCCGTTCGTCACCGATCGCTTCGAGTTTTTCGTCGGCGGGCGCGAGATTGCCAATGGCTTTTCCGAGCTCAACGATCCCGAGGACCAGGCCGAGCGTTTCCGCCAGCAGGTCGAGGAGAAGGAGGCGGGTGACGACGAGGCGATGCATTTCGATGCCGATTATGTCCGTGCGCTGGAACACGGTCTGCCACCGACCGCCGGCGAGGGCATCGGTATCGACCGCCTGGTGATGCTGTTCACCGACGCGCCGTCGATTCGCGACGTCCTGCTGTTTCCGCACATGCGACCGGAGGGCTGAAACCCCTGCCGGATGCAGGGCCTCCGCTACGCCAGATGCGTTGGATCGCCCGCGCCCGGGTAAGGCCTTCAGATAGCCGCCCGGGCGACTTTTCATGTCTCGGTCGGTGAGGCCAGAGATTTACCGGCCGGCCAGTATTTCGCTGCAGTGCGAAAAGACCCAGGCCTGTGCCTTGCCCCCGCAGCGGCAGACGCTGGCGCGTGAGCGACGACGTTTCTTGACACTGATCACGCAAGATTCGATTGGCGGGGCGGGTGCCCGCGGCATGCGCACCCAAGGGTGCGAAAGCATGCTAATAATTACGCTCTTCAACACTATTTTCAGACCAAGGGAAAACGAATCCAGTGAATGCCGGTTCAGATGCACGGAAATGGGTTTATGCCTTCACGGAAGGCGATGGCAGCAACAAGCAACTTTTGGGAGGCAAGGGCGCGAACCTGTGTGAAATGACACAGATCGGCCTGAATGTGCCGCCCGGTTTTGTTATCACCACCGAGGCCTGTCTGCACTATCTCGATTCAGGTAGCAAGGCCGTACCCGAAGACATGATGCGCCAGGTGCGTGAAAACATGTCGAAGGTCGAGCAACAGACCGGCAAGGGTTTTGGCGATCCGGCCAATCCGCTGCTGGTATCCGTGCGCAGCGGCTCGGCGATGTCGATGCCCGGCATGATGGACACGATCCTCAACCTCGGACTTAACGCGGCAGACGCTGCAGGGCGAGATCGAGCAGACCGGCGATGCGCGTTTTGGTTACGACGCCTATCGGCGTTTCATCCAGCTGTTCGGCAAGGTCGCGATGGGTGTGCCGGACGAGGTGTTCGACAGCGAGTTCGAGGCAGTCAAACAGGCGGCGAACGTATCCGAGGACGTGGGCCTGTCGGCAGACGATCTTAAACTGATCAGCGAGCGTTTTCTCAAGGTGTTCCAGGAACATACCGGCCGTACCTTCCCCGAAGACCCGTTCGAGCAGCTCGAGATCGCGATCAAGGCGGTCTTCGGCTCGTGGATGGGCAAGCGCGCGGTGGATTATCGCCGCGAGTTCAAGATCACGCCGGAGATGGCCAATGGCACCGCGGTCAACGTCTGCACCATGGTGTTCGGTAATCGCGGCAATGATTCGGCCACCGGCGTGGCCTTTACGCGCAATCCGGGTACCGGCGAAGACAAGCTGTATGGCGAGTACCTGGTGAACGCACAGGGCGAAGACGTGGTGGCCGGCATCCGTACGCCGAAGCCGATCGACCAGCTGGCCGTCGAGATGCCGGAGATGGCGCGCCAGCTGGATGAGTTGCGTGATCGGCTTGAGACGCACTACAAGGAGGTTCAGGATTTCGAGTTCACGATCGAACGCGGGGTGCTGTATTGCCTGCAGACCCGCAACGGCAAGATGAACGCGGTCGCCATGGTGCGTACCTCGGTCGAGATGGTGCAGGCGGGCCTGATCGACCGTGACCAGGCGCTGCTGCGGATCGATCCGATGCATCTCGAGCAGATGCTCTATCCGCGCCTGAATCCGGATTTCAAGGGCGAGCCGATGGCGCAGGGTCTGCCGGCGTCACCGGGCGCGGCCTCTGGCCATGCGGTATTTGATGCCGACCGGGCAGAGACACAGGGCAGGGACCAGGGCCGCCCGGTGATCCTGGTCCGTGAAGAGACCAAGCCCGAGGATATCCACGGCTTCTTTGCCGCGGAGGGCATCCTGACCAGCCGCGGCGGCAAGACCTCGCATGCGGCCGTGGTCGCCCGTGGTATGGGCAAGCCCTGCGTGGCCGGTGCCGAGGGTATCCAGGTCGACGTGCAACGGCGCGAGGCGATCGTCGGCAGCTTCACCATCCGTGAAGGCGACATGATCACGATCGATGGTTCGACCGGTAATGTCTATCTCGGTCAGGTGCCCATGGTCGAGCCCGATTTCTCCGACGAGCTGGAACAACTGCTCGTGTGGGCCGATGACGTCGCCTACCTGCGCGTTATGGCCAATGCCGATACGCCGCCGGATGCGGCGCGGGCCCTCAAATTCGGTGCGCGAGGCATCGGTTTGTGCCGTACCGAGCGCATGTTCAACGCGGTCGATCGCCTGCCGATCGTGATCGAGATGATCGTGGCCGACGATCAGGAGCAGCGCCAGCTGGCACTCGACAAGCTGTTGCCGATCCAGCGCGCGGATTTCCGCGGCCTGTTCGAGACGATGGCGCCGCGCCCGGTGACGATTCGCCTGCTTGACCCACCGATCCACGAGTTTCTGCCGACCGAGCGGCAACTGCTGAGCGATGTCGAGCAGTTGTCCCATCTGCGCAACTCAGTCCGTGGCATGGAAGTGCTGGCCGGCTCGATGATGTTGCTGGATGCCGCCAGCCGGGGCGATGCGAGCGCCGACATCAAGGAGATCGTAAGCCTCGAGATGGTCGAGGCGGCGATCGCCAAGAAGGAGCAGATGCTGCGCAAGGTGCGGGCCCTGACCGAGGTGAACCCGATGCTGGGTCACCGTGGTGTACGTCTTGGCATCACCTTCCCCGAGATCTATCGCATGCAGATTCGGGCGATCCTCGAGGCCGAGGCCGAATGTGCCGCCGAGGGGTTGGAGGTGCATCCACAGATGATGGTGCCGCAGGTGTGTACCGCCGTGGAATTAAAGTGGATCAAGCGCCATGTCGATGAGATCAGGGCCGAGGTGGAGGCCGAGACCGGGCAGACACTGAACTGTCGTTTCGGCACCATGATCGAGGTCGTGCGGGCCTGCATGCGCGCCGAGAGCCTCGCCGAGGAGGCGGATTTCTTCTCCTTTGGTACCAACGACCTGACGCAGGCGACCTTCTCGTTCTCACGCGAGGATGCCGAGAACAAGTTCCTGCCGATGTACAACCAGAACAATATCCTGCTGGACAATCCGTTCGAGGTTCTGGACACCAAGGGCGTCGGCAAGTTGATGGAGATTGCGGTGCAGTGGGGACGCCAGGTCAAGACTGACCTGTCAGTCGGGATCTGTGGCGAGCATGGCGGCCATCCGTCGTCGATCGCCTTCTGCCACCATGCCGGTCTGAACTATGTCTCGTGCTCGCCGCCGCGCGTTCCGGTGGCTCGTCTGGCTGCGGCGCACGCCGCGTTGCTGGCCCGGTAACGCAGGCCGCAGTCGACGATGCCCCGACATCGGGTCGGGGCATCGCCACACAGACAGTTGCGTTTCAGTCCCGGCAGAAGCGCCGGAGCGCTACTTCAAACCCCTGCCATTGGTCTGACCTGATACGCCGGCAACCGGGGTCAGGCGTTATCGATATCAAATCCGTAGGGCAGTGGCAGCAATTCGAGGGGCGGTCCGGCTGCATCACCCAGATGGATATCGTTGGCCTCGGCGCTGCTGATCTGCAGCACCACCAGGCCCTCGTAACCGCCCTCGGGCGACGGTGCGGCATCGACCAGGCGGCCGGCACCCTGGGCAGAGTCGCTGCTCGGTGAAAACACCTCGGTGCCGGGTTCGGGCAGCGAATCGCTGTGGAAATGCGCGCGATACATGCGGCGTTTCAGTTTGCCCAGGTATTGCATGCGCGCCACCACTTCCTGGCCGGTGTAGCAGCCCTTGGTGAAGCTGACGCCACCGATCAATTGCAGATTGGTCATCTGTGGCACGAAGGCCTCGACGGTATTTTCCTGCACAGTCGGCACGCCGGCACGGATGTCCATCAGCGACCAGAATTCGGGGCCGGTCTGCTGCGCCTTTTCCAGGCATTGTGCCCACAGCGTGCCAAGTGACTCGGCCGGGCCGATGACCTCGAAGCGTGGCCGGTCGCCGGGCAGGCGCATGACGGTGATATCGTCCTGCGTGGTCGTTTCCCAGGATTCGGCGGGAGCCGACGGCAACAGCACGCTTGCACACTCGCCGGCAATCCCGAACCGGGCCAACTCGTCGCTGGCGTCTGTCAGGGTCACCTGGGACCGCATCACGAACATGCTGAGACGTTTCAGCAAGGCAGGCAGGCGTTCGGCGGGCACCTGCAGGTAAAGATCGTCGCCGCGCTGGAAAATCCAGAAGCTCCCCAGCATGCGGCCCTTCGGGCTGCAGTAGCTGTTGAGCTGAGCCGTATCCGGCGAAATGGCGTTGACGTCGTTGGTCAGCTGCCCCTGTAAAAAGGTGCGTACATCGGCGCCACTCGCCCTGATAAGTCCGAAATGGGTCAGATCGGTGATCGCGCAGTCGGGGAAATCAATGGCCAGGGGGGCTTGCGGTGTAACGAGTTTCTTCCAGCTGTTCATGTTCTCTCTGCTAAGGCGCTGCAGCCCGATGCCGTTTTGGCCGGGCAATAGCGGTATCATAAACAATCCACACCGTCGTTTAATCCGCATTACCCAGGGAATTTCTGTGTCGACTGCTTCACTGCGCCCCGGCAGCCTTGTGCTGTACAAAATTCACCCGGCCATCGTCAGCAATGTCGCCGATAAAATTGACATCCAGCTGGAAGGGGGGAAGACCAAGCGGGTCCGCGACAAGGACCTCAAACTGTTGCATCCCGGTCCGCTGAGCAGCCTCGGAGCGCTCGCGACCAAAGATCCGGCAGTCGAGGAGGCATGGGAACTGCTGGAGGGTGAGACGGTATCGCTGGCTGATTTCGCCGAGTTTCTGTACGGCGAGTACTCGCCGGCCACCGCCTGGGGGGCCTGGGAGGTCTTGCAGGATGGCCTCTATTTCGAGGGTGGCATCACCGCGGTGCGCCGGCGCAGTGAAAAGGCGGTGGCGAGCGAGCGCGAGGCGCGCAGTGCCAAGCAGCGTGCCGAGCAGGAGTGGGCAGGGTTTCTCGAGCGCGTGGCGGCCGCATCGCTTGAAGACGAGGATCGCAAGCGCCTCGCCGAGGTGGAGCGGGTGGCCCTCGGTACGGCTGCCCGCAGTCGCATCCTCAGCAGTTTCGATTCGCCCGAGACGCCCGAGGCAGCGCATCGCTTTCTGCTGCGCTGCCGGTACTGGACGGCGAGCGAGAATCCCTGGCCGCGCCGCGTCGGTGTGCGGCTCGACCCGGTTGAAATCGGTGTGCCGGACCTGCCGGACGAGGACCGGCGGGACCTCACGGGGCTCGAGGCCTGGGCCATCGACGATGCCGGCAACCAGGATCCGGATGACGCGATCAGCCTCGATGGCGATCGCCTGTGGGTGCATGTCGCCGATGTGGCCGCGCTTGTCCGTCCGGGTGGACACATGGACCTGGCGGCGCGTGAGCGCAGCGCAAACCTCTATCTGCCGGAGCACATCCACACAATGCTGCCGTCGCCGGTAACCCACCAGCTGGGCCTCGGCCTGGTTGAAAAATCGCCGGCGCTGTCGTTTGGCTTTCGTTTCGATGGCGATGTGGTTACCGATATCGATGTCGCGCCATCCTGGGTGCGGGTGACCCGTGCGTCCTATGACGATGTCGATGGGCGGATGCAGGAACCGCTGTTCGCGGGGATCAGTCGCATCACCGATGCCTATCGTGCACGCCGGCTGGCGCGCGGCGCGGCGCGCATCGATCTGCCGGAGGTGTCGGTACGGGTGGTCGATGGCGAGGTCGTGATCAGACCACTGCCGAAACTGGCCAGTCGGGATATGGTGACCGACGCCATGCTGATGGCGGGTGAGGCCGCGGCACGGTTCGCCCATCGCAATGGCATTGCGATCCCGTATGCCATGCAGCCATCACCCGAAGAGGTGCGCCAGCCCGAAGGCATGCCGGCGATGTACGCCTATCGTCGCCTGTTCAAGCCCAGCCGCGCGTCGCTCGAGCCGGAGAGCCATTTCGGCCTTGGGCTGGAGATGTACGCGCGCGCAACCAGCCCGCTGCGCCGCTATGCCGATCTGGTCGTTCACCAGCAATTGAGGGCCGGCCTGACCGGCCGCGAGCCGGCAACAGCCGAGGAGATCCTTGAGCGCACCGCCGCACTCGATTCGGCGGGCGCGGCTATCCGCAAGGCCGAGCGGCTGTCCAATCAGCACTGGAAGATGGTGTTTCTGAGTCAGCAACCCGACTGGCAGGGTGATGCCATCGTGGTTGCGCTTGAGGAGCGCAAGGCAGTGGTGATCCTGGCCGAACTGGCGCTGGAGACGCGAATCCGCCTGTCGCCGGATTTCACCCTGGGGCAGACGCTGCGTCTAGCGGTGCGCGAAGTCGATGTGCCGGGCCAGACCGCGTACTTCCGGGTGCTGGACTGACAATCGCGCACGCCAGGGTTTTTGGCGCAAAATTAACCGCTTGGCTTTCTGCGCAGCTAGAGATATCGCGCCAAGTCCGTATACTTGGCAGACTTCGAAACCCTGTTTTGATCTGGAGAAAAACATGGCCGTGACCGACGGAAAGGGCGCAAAGGCTGATCTTCGCGTCAAGAAACCCTCTGAGGAGTTTTCTGCCTATTGCGAGGCAGAGTTCGAGCGTCGGTTGAACTCCGGAGAGGCCTTCAATGAAACCCGGTATCGAAAGGCGATGAGCATGGTCATGGATCGATTGACCACACTCGAGGAAGAGGGTCGATCATGATTATCAACAGCATCCGTGCGCAGAACATCCTCAAGTATGCCGATCTGTCGATCGATCTGGCCGAGAAAGGCCTGATTGCGATCAGCGGCGCCAATGAATCGGGCAAGAGCAGTATCGGAGAGACGGTGTGCTTCGCGTTGTTCGGGCGAACCTTCTCCATCACCCCGGGTGAGATTGAAAAGGTCGTGCGCTGGGGCGAGAACCACTGTTCGGTGAACCTGTCGTTTTCGGTGGAAGACAAGCGCTACAACCTGTCGCGGTTTTTGGATCGCGATGGCAATCACAGTGCCAAGTTGAGCCTGGCCGATGCCCCGGAAGCGCCCATCGCGCGCGGCGTAAAGGCAGTCGATGATGCCTTGTTCGCCGTTCTGGGCTTTGCCTACGAAGAATTCGTCGAGTCGTTCTATCTCGCCCAGCGCGAAATCACGACCCCGCATCCACACAGCCAGGCGGTCAAGATCATGGCCGGTGTGGCGCCGCTTGAGCAGGTGGTCAATGCGCTGAACCGCGAGATTGCGGAGCGTGATGAGCTGGTTGGCGAGATCAGCGCCGAATGGGATGCGGTGGACCAGGACGTCAAGTCATTGGGGATCCGCGACGGCTATCTTCCGCAGCTCGAAGATACCCGGCATGAAACCGACAAGCAGTTGGAGCATGTGAACGGCCTGGTCGAACAGGTGAAGACCGGGCTGGAGACCTTCACCGAGAATACCCAGCGGGTATACAGCGCCCAGGGTTCCAAGGGGCGGGCGAGTTTCCTGCGCTTCATCGTGTTCCTGCTGGCAGCGGCTGCAGGTGGGGTTTGGGCACTGCTGACCTATGGCGCAGCGCTCCCGCAGGCCGAAATGGCGCGCGAGCTGCTCGCGCAGTACGTGCCGCAGTGGGATGAATCCCGGGTGCTTTGGCTGGGCTATCTCGGGGCCGGCCTGGGTGTCCTTTTTCTCCTCCTGTGGATGCGCGTTTCCGGGTTGAAACGCCGGATTGCCGCGTTGCAGGATGAATCCAGACAACTGGGCGATTCCCTGGCGTTGGCGCGCCTCATCGAGGTCGAGGGTATTGATGACGACGAGTCCGCGGAGCCTGAGACGGTCGACGATGAGGCGGACGAACCGCTCGACGATGCCGATCAGCTGCCGGGGCGTCCGGAACATGCGGAATACGAAATGTTGCGCAAGCTGCTCGACCGGGGAGAGGCGACAGCCCGCCTGGCGAGCGAGTATTGCGAGCGCGAACTGGGCTGGTTGGGCCACGTTGGCGAACGTTTCGAGGAGCAGATTGCAGAACTCGACGTCGAGATCGACGACGAGCAGTCACGCCTGCAGGAGGCGATCCATCTGTCGGATGTGCTGAATGGCCTCACCGACAAGCGCGAAGAGGTGGAGGGGCGTATCGCCGACCGTCGGCGTGGGCTTGAACTGCTCGAAGGTGCGATTGCCCACCTGTCCAACCATTTCAATCGCGACATCAAGGAACTGGTCGGGCGCATGCTGCCCCTGTTCACCGACCGGCGTTACGAGCACCTGCAGATCGACGAGGGGCTCAAGGTTCGCGTGTTCTCGAATGACAAGCGCGACTTCATGGATCTCGAAGAGGTATCCAGCGGCACCCAGCGGCAGATCATGCTGGCGTTGCGGCTTGCCCTGTCGAAAAAGCTGCTGAGTCGTACCGTGAAAGGCAAGCAGTTTGCGTTTCTCGACGAGCCGTTCGCGTTTTTCGACCAGGAACGGACACGCACCGCGCTGCATGCGCTCGCCGACCTCGGTGACGACATCAGCCAGGTGTGGATCGTTGCCCAGGATTTCCCGGAAAATTGCCAGGTCACGTTCGACACCATGATCAATTGCGAACGCAACAGGGATTCCTTACACGTCTCGACTTGATGTACAATCCCGCGCTTCGTCCGGCGCGCAATGTTTTTTGCGCGTCGGCGAACAGTTCTGGAGAGGTGGCTGAGCGGTTGAAAGCGCACGATTCGAAATCGTGTTTAGGTTTGCGCCTAACGAGGGTTCGAATCCCTCCCTCTCCGCCAAACGTAGAAAGGTCCCCAAGTGGGGCCTTTTTTCGTTTGTGGCAAAGGCTGAGATTTGAACCCTCGTTATCGATTTGATGGTTCGACAGCCGACGCGAAGCGGCGGTGCAGAAACTTGGCTGGCATCTTACGGATCGTGTCTCCGGCGCAAAATCGTAGTGGTCAATGCATGGCAGACGCTCAGTACCCTTGGCTAAGGTTTTCGCAAAGCTGACATCACTCGTTGTGCTGCGATCAGAGTCGAAAATGCTTAGTGCGGACTCAAACTACACTTTCTTGCTGTGCTCGGAAATGGCCACGACCTGTCGTTCACCAAGCCCCGGCGACCCGCCGCTAAATGCGCTGAGCAGATCTTTGCGCCGCGCATTCTTGCGCGGCTCTTGTCGAGGCTATACCTCGGCGCTAACGCCCCATTTTAGTGCGAAAACCGGTTTGAACGTGCAGCCTCGATTGTTTACGCTGATAGCCCATACGAGCGACAAAGTATCTTCGTTATGTGCGGTATCTGCGGTGAAATTCGCTTCGATGGCAGCCAGCCGTCGGTCGATTCGGTAGCGCGAATGAACCGCGTGATGTTCCCGCGCGGCCCCGATGGTAGCGGCATTTTCCAGTCGGGGCCCCTGGCCGTTGGCCACCAACGTCTGAAGATCCTCGACCTGACCGAGCATGCGCAGCAGCCCATGATCGACAGCGAGCTTGGACTGGGCATCGTTTTCAATGGCTGCATCTACAACTTTCGCGAACTGCGGGTGCAGCTTCAGGGGCTGGGTTACCGGTTCTTTTCCGAGGGCGATACTGAGGTCATCCTGAAGGCCTACGCGGCCTGGGGCATCGAATGCGTGGACCGCTTCCAAGGCATGTTTGCGTTTGCCCTCTGGGAACGCGACTCGGGCCGTCTGGTGTTGGCCAGGGACCGACTGGGTATCAAGCCGCTTTACTACACTGAACGTCCCAATGATCTGCTTTTTGCGTCGACCTTACCCGCACTGCTCGCGGCAGGCTCGATCGACACCGATATCGACCCGGTGGCGCTGCATCACTACATGAGCTTCCACGCGGTGGTTCCGGCACCGCATACGATTCTCAAAGGGGTCCGAAAGTTGCCACCGGCGACGATCCGGGTAATCGAGACTGACGGGCGCAGTCGCGACCACTGCTACTGGCGATTGCACTTCGGAGCGCGTGCAGACGAGCGCGATTTGAATTACGAGGACTGGCAGGAGGTCACGCTGAATGCGCTGCGCAAGGCCGTCGAACGTCGGCTCGTGTCGGACGTCCCAGTCGGGGTGCTGCTCTCAGGCGGGCTGGATTCGAGCCTGATCGTGGGTCTGCTGGCGGAGCAGGGGCAGCGTGGCCTCAACACGTTTTCGGTCGGTTTCGAATCCGTCGACGACGAGGCCGGCGACGAGTTCCAGTATTCCGACATCATCGCCCGGCACTTCGCCACCGAGCATCACCAGATCCGGGTCGACTCGAGGCGTCTGCTGCCAGCGCTTGATGACTGCATCCGGGCGATGAGTGAGCCCATGGTCAGCCATGACGTGATCGGCTTCTACCTGCTGTCCGAGCGCGTCTCACAGCATGTGAAGGTGGTGCAGAGTGGCCAGGGGGCAGACGAGGTTTTCGCCGGTTACCACTGGTATCCACCGCTGGCCGAAAGTGACGACCCGGTCAATGATTATGCCCGCGTGTTTTTCGACCGCGACCATTCCGAGTTCATCCAGGCGGTGCATCCGCGTTTTGCCGGTGAGGACAGCAGCCTTGCGTTCATCGCTCGCCATTTCGGCCAACCGGGGGCGCGGCACCCGATCGACAAGGCGCTGCGCGTGGACACCCAGATCATGCTGGTCGACGATCCGGTCAAACGGGTCGACAACATGACCATGGCCTGGGGACTCGAAGCCCGTGTGCCCTTCCTGGATCATGAACTGGTCGAACTGGCCGCGCGGATTCCGGCCGAATTCAAGACCGCCGGGGGCGGCAAGGGGGTTGTCAAGGAGGCCGCGCGTTCGGTGATTCCGAGCGAGGTCATTGACCGGCCCAAGGGTTATTTCCCGGTTCCCGCGCTCAAGTACCTCGAGGGAGAGTACCTGGATTACGTTGAATCAGCCCTCGCGCAGCCTGCCGCCCGGCAACGTGGGCTGTTCCGCGATGATTACGTCTCGATGCTGATGCAAGACCCGAAGAAACACATCACTCCGCTGCGCGGCTCGAAGGTATGGCAGATCGCCCTGCTCGAGTTGTGGTTCCAGCAGCACGGAATCTGAACGTCGCGATGAGCAAAGAAGAAAGCTACCGTACGCGACTCGCCCGCCACCGCGCGCCAAGCGTTGCGGGCGCCGAATCGATCGGGCGCGGCAATGATGAAACCGCCGCAAGAAATTCGGTTGTCGATTGTGGTTGGGGGCGCCTGATCTTTGCCCACACCTTTCAGGACAATCGTGAACTGGCGGACACCCTGCTCGAAGAATCGGCCGGCAAGCGTGACATCGCTTTCTACGTCAATGATCCGCACGTATTGCTGGCCATGGAGCCGCAGAAATTCTTTCTTGATCCCTCGCACACCTATCGGCTGTGGCTCGACCGCTACAAGGTATCGGCGCTGAGGCCGCGTGGTTATACCATCGGGCTGCTGAACCGCCAGGCAGACGCCGAGGCCGTGCACCGCGTATTTCTTGCACGCAACATGATCCCTCCGCCCGTCGACTTCATATGGGACGAGCGCACCTCGAGGGCCGTGCAGTTTTTCGTGGCGACCGACATCCATAGCGGCGAGATCCTCGGCGGGGCCACGGGCATCGACCATGTCGAGGCCTTTGCTGATCCGGAGCAGGGCTCGAGTCTCTGGGCTCTGGCCGTGGACCCGCAAGCCAGGCATCCCGGCATCGGTCAGGCGCTGGTCCGGCACATGGCCGAGTATTTCATTGCACGCGGTCGCAGCTACCTCGATCTGTCGGTGATGCATAACAATTATGAGGCAATCAGGCTCTACGAACGTCTGAAGTTCGAGCGCATCAACGCCTTTTCGGTGAAGAAGAAAAATCCGTTCAACGAGCCGCTTTTCATCGGCCCCCAGCCGGAAGAGGTATTAAACCCCTACGCAAAGATCATCACCCGCGAGGCGCAAAGGCGGGGCATCGGCATCAATGTCCTCGATGAGGAGGCGGGATTCTTCGAACTCTCGCTGGGTGGCAGGACGATCACCTGCCGCGAGTCGCTCAGCGAGCTGACAACCTCGATTGCCATGAGCCGCTGCGATGACAAGGCGGTGACCCACAGGATCCTGCGCAAGGCCGGCCTGCACGTGCCGGCCCAGGCCGAGGTTAGGGATACTGCCCAGGCGGAGGCATTTCTGATCGAAAATGAGGCCGTCGTGGTCAAGCCGGCGCGTGGTGAGCAGGGCGCGGGCATCAGTGTTGATGTGCGCAGCAGGGAGGATCTCACGCATGCGATCGAAGAGGCGCGGCAACACTGCAGCACGGTCCTGCTGGAAGAGTATGCAAGCGGATTTGACCTGCGGATCATTGTTATCGACGGCAGGGTGGTAGCTGCGGCAATCCGCAAACCACCACATATCAAAGGCACCGGCCGCGACAGCGTACGTGAATTGATCGAGAAACAGAGCCGGCGCCGCGCGGCGGCGACGGATGGCGAGAGCCGAATTCCGTTCGACCGCGAAACCCTGCGTTGCGTCAATGATGCCGGCTACGACATGGAGGAGATCCTCCCTTATGCGCAGGACATTACCGTGCGCAAGACCGCAAACCTGCATACCGGCGGCACCCTGCACGACGTAACCGAGAAACTGCATCCAACACTGCGCCAGGCCGCGGTCGAGGCCGCAGCGGCAATCGACATCCCGGTAACCGGCCTGGATTTCATCGTGCCGGACCCGAAGGCCGAGGACTATGTCATCATCGAGGCCAACGAACGCCCCGGCCTGGCCAACCATGAACCCCAGCCAACCGCCGAGCGATTCATCGATCTGCTGTTTCCCAGCACAGTCGGAACCTGAACAGACCAACATGAAGCAATTGCCGATTGACCAGAGCTATACCCAGGACATTCTTTTTCGCCTCCTGGCGACCCCCAGCCCCAGCGGTTACACGGACCGCGCGGTCCACCTGATAGCCGACGAACTCGACAAGCTTGGGGTTCCGGTCGAACTCACCCGTCGCGGCGCGGTGCGCGCCACCCTGAAGGGGGAAAGCAGCACCTCCGCCCGGGCCGTGGTAGCCCATATCGATACCCTGGGAGCAATGGTCAAGGGTCTCAAGCCTAACGGCCGCGTCGAACTGGTGGCGATCGGTCACTGGAATGCGCGCTTCGCCGAAGGCGCCAGGGTCACGCTGTTTACCGACTTGAGTTCACATCGTGGCACCATTCTTCCGCTAAAGGCCTCAGGGCACACCTTTGCCGACGAGGTAGACAAACAGCCTTCGAACTGGCAGAACCTCGAATTGCGCATTGACGAAGACTGTTACTCGCTCCAGGACCTGATGCGCATGGGGGTACACGTCGGCGACTTCATCGCCGTGGATCCGCAACCCGAAGTGCTTGAAAACGGCTACATTGTCTCTCGCCACCTGGATGACAAAGCGGGTGCTGCGGTCCTGATGGGTGCGGTCAAGGCGATCGTCGACAACAAGATCAAGCTGCCGATCGATTGTCACCCCCTGTTCACCATCTCCGAAGAGGTCGGCTCTGGTGCCTCGGCGGTATTACATGGCGATGTGTCGGAGATGCTGACCCTCGACAATGGCACCACGGCACCCGGCCAGAACTCGAGTGAGTTCGGCGTTACGCTTTGTATGGCCGACATGACCGGACCTTTCGACTACCACCTGACGCACCACATGATCCAACTGTGTCAGGAATTCCAGATTCCTTATCAGCGAGATATATTTCGGTATTATCGCTCCGACAGCGCCGCCGCCGTGGAGGCCGGTGCCGACCTCCGCACTGCGCTCGCGACCTTCGGCATCGACGGCTCGCATGGCTGGGAACGTATCCACTGGAACGCACTCGAGTCACTGGCACGGCTGGTTACCGTCTACATGCAATCACGCCCACTGTTTCAGAGAGACCAGGATGACATTGGTCCAAGGGCTGGCTTCCCGATACAGGCTGGATGAAAACCCAGCCTGGCATGGTATTCCAAGGGGCGGAATCAAAGTAGAACGCCTCATTTTGGCCCACTAGCTGCGTTGAAGTCCTTCTCGATTCGGCCAGGACCGGCTATTCCCTGGCCGGACGATTCGATTTCCAGGATTCGTTACGGCGATCTCACCGGGAGTGGGGCTCTTGGCCAAAAACCGTCATTTGCCGACGGAGTTTTCGCCTGGCCCCAAACAAGCATAGTCAGGATGCTTTACACGCGTGGTTCGTAACGAAATGGCTGCGCAACTCAAGTGCCTCGGAGGACTGCGCTTGCCAATGCGCCTTGTCAGGCGAGCCGCAACTCCTTCAAAGACGCAAAAGTATTTCTCTCACTTATGTCTGGATTGATGCTCAACTCAAGAATAGTCACTGTAGATAGATCGACCTGGTAATTTTCAACTTCACGAGTTGCGCCTTCAGGATTGAAGTTCCACTGTTGTCTTATGATCTCTCGGTACGATTGCCCCCCGTCCGGAGACCAGCGCAAAACATACTCTTGCGTGCGCTCATTCTCCAACTCTTCGAAGTTCAACCTGATCAGGTGGATCTTTTGAGGATTGTCGAAGTGAAGCCTTATCGTCTGTTTTCCCGGACCCGAGGCCCGCCAACCCGAGACGTCACCAGGCAGCAGTGCGGACTCGATTGGAAATGCATCGTCCTCCGAGGTTACTTCCACCACAGCAAGTTTCTCGATATCCAGCCATTTCTGATCAGATACAACATTTTGCTTCAGATCCGAATCAATAATTCGCTTACGCATCAGGATGCCTTCTATTTTCACACAAGCTCGATTCATCCTATTGACTGTCGGCTTGACGGGAAAGCTTACGCTTTGGCAGATCGCTCCGGCATCTGCGCAGCAGCGGCAGACCCGGCTGAAATCCGCTCAGCGCCGCCAGGGGGCGAGCCAGGGATATGGTTCTCTTCCATAACGCGGATCATAGCGCGGATCGACGCGCTCCCCACGGCGGTACTGGTACCTCGGCTGGTAGCCGTTTCGCTGGTCCCAGCCACGCGGGTAAGCCTGGCGTGGGTCGCCACGGTAAGGCTGGTAGCGGTTGCGATCGATTTTTTCATCGTTGTGCTTGGCCTCGCGGATCATTTCCCGGGCACGTTCCAGTTCCTTCTTGATGCGTTCGCGCTCGGCTTTCGACAACTTGCCATCGTTGTCATAGCGATCCTGCATGGCGTTGATACGACGCTGTTGGCGCTCCAGCTCGGCCACTTCCTCTCGGGTCAATTTGCCTGATTGCCAAGCATCCCGGATAAGTTCCTGCTGCTTGTCCTGGCGCTTGTCGGCCTTCGCATCGAACTTCTCTTCTCTCTCGCGGGCGGCCTGCGAAACCTGTCCCTTGCCATGTTCGCCACGCCAGTCACGGTCCGGGCCGGGCGCGGCACTCGCCGTGGTAGCGGCGATCAGCAGGGCCAATGAGGCGGCACTGGTCAGCACGAAGTTGGTATTCATTGGCAATCTCCTGCTCTCTGGCATGGGTGGGGCTGTGTTCGACCTTGAGGGCCACTATAGGCGTTTCAGGATGAACCAGCGATGAACGGGTCATTGGCCAAGTGCGGATTGGCAGAACCCCGTCGTTCACTGGCGGTGCGGTACGTCGCGGTGGACCACCGCCCCCGCCGGTTTCGTCCCATAAATTTACGGTGCCATTGAAGCAGTTGCCGAGATCACCAACGGTTAGCCGCAGGCCCCGATTGGGGGACTACGCGAAGTGGCATCACAACGTCGATCGGCGACAAGCACCGGCCTCGGTAGTGGTCTACTTTTCATGCGTCGAGCTCTTGGATGGCGCGAGGAGTTATCGTTTCGCCGGCCATGGATGCCGAGTCGTCGAGTCTGATCAGGGCTCCAGTCGCAGCGGTCTCGGCGGTTGCCCGGTCAAGACAGCCGCCCCAGACAATCTGTCAGCTACGCTTGGCGATCAGCGGACTATGCTCCGCTTCGTGTTTCTTGGCCTGCTTTGCGGCCTTCTTTTCCTTGGGTGTCAACAAGGGTTGTTTCTTTGCTTCTCGATTGGATTTTTCGTGCTTGGACATGTTGCGTTACTCCGGATCGTTGTTGAAGAGAACATGGCCTGGCCGGCCGCAGGGCGGGTTGGCGCCAGGCGCTTGCCTGCGAAATCTGTTCCGTCTTCAAGGCTGCTGCCAAAGGTGGTTTCGGTGGCGCATTTCACGTTGGTGCGGGAAGAGGCAGCGATGGCCGCAACAGAGTCGTAATGCGGTACGAATGGTGCATATCCTGCCCTCCGTGGGCGTCGCTCCATCACCGCAGTCTGCGTAAGGTGGGCGTCCATTAACCGACTAACATGCTCAGATAAATTCACGCTACGCCGTTTCTGTGGAATAGCAAGGGGTATTTATGTCCCGAATAGCGGTTGGCGTGAATCCGGGCGAGGTCGATTCTTGATGTTCTCTCCGAGTTGCCTGATGACCCGTTCAAACGGACGGGCCTCCGGATCTCTTTCCCGCGCTGACTCGGGCATTTCGATTTCCTCCGGTAGCTGGTTCGAAATTGACGCGATGTCGTTGTTACTTCGCGGCCAATTCAGGCTAAACCGTCGGGGCAGAACGAATAACCGGATTGTCTGCGCCGCGTTATCCGTATTTCTACGGTATCGGCTCAACCGAGGTCATCGTTGTGCCCGGCAGCCGAAAACGGGGCGGGGCGATGAATTTCGACGACTGTTTAACCCGCTGTTGGATGGGGTTATGCGGGGCCACAGGGGGCCGGCGAACGGGCTCTGCCCAGACCCTCGTACCTCGCGCAGCTTTGCCGGATCAGGGTCGCGATCGGGGCACCATGCGCGGCTGAAAGCGGCGTTCTAGAGGCTTTTGTGTACCACTCGGGCTGTGGCTCGAGGTGCTTGCCCTCGGGATGATCTTCCTCTGTTGACGTTCGGCGCGGGGGCTCGGTCGTTTCACCGACAGACCGTCGAAGAGGACAGGCTTTGCGCGGTATGGCGTAGGCGCTTTCCAGTGGCACAGGATATGCTTGACAGGTGCTGACAACGTTCTGAGATATCGAGTCGTGATGGATCGCCGGGCCCTGAAAATCTTGCTGCTTATCATTTTGGCGGGTCCCTGCTGGACGAGCGCCGCCTATGCCGATGAGCAGGCGGTTCGGTACTTCGAGGATGCGCTGTCGCGTTTCGAGGCAGGTGATTTGCAGGGCGCCTTGCTACAGGCCAGGAATTCGCTGCAACGTGATCCCGGGCACCCCTCGGCAAAGCTGTTGCTCGGACGCATCCGGCTCGCCCTGGGGCACCCCAAGGCCGCGGAAGAGGCGCTGCAACAGGCTCGCGAGCTCGGGGCGTCATCGTCGTCGGTGGCGTTGCCTCTGGCCAGGGCGCGCAACCAGCTGGGTAAGTTCAAGCTCAATGCGTCGCGGATCAACCCGGTTGGTCTGCCGAGGCGGGTGGCCAGCGATCTCTGGGTGGAGCTGGGTGCGGCACGGGTTGCGCTGGGTGACCTGGTCGGGGCAGAGATTGCCTATGACGAGGCGCTGAAGCTGGTGCCGGATTCGCCCGGCGGAAAACTGGGCTTGGTTGCGATCCTGCTTGAGGGGAATGAAAAGGATTCCGCTTTGGCGCTTTGCGCGGAGGTGCTGGATACGGCACCGGGTAATGCAGATGCCTGGTTCATGATGGGGACCTTGCTCGAATCGGCGTACCAGCTCGAGGCGGCCGAATCGCATTTTCGCCAGGCCCTGACGCTGAATCCCAGCCACCCCAAGGCGCAACTGGCGCATGCAGTGACCGTCCTGAACCGCAATCGTCCGGACGAGGCCGTGCCGTTGTTCGAGGCGATTCTGAGCAAGCAGCCATGGTCACTCGAGGCGGCCTACCTGCTCAGCCAGGCCGAAGCGGCGTCGGGCCGACCCGACGCGGCGGAGGCTGCCTTGCAGCGTGCGGCCGAGATGGTGTCGAAGGTGACACCGCAAGATCTCGGCGGAAATCCGAGGTTGCTGCTGATCTCTTCACTGGTGCTTTATGACGCGAACCAGCTGGAGAATGCCTTCGCCTTTCTGAAGAGCTATCTGCAGGTGCGGCCCAAGGATACGCAGGCCAGAAAGCAGTTGGCCAAGATCCTGGCGCTGACGGGTAAGCCGCTCGAGGCCATTCGCGAGCTGCGCAGTGTGGCCATCGAGCGTCCGCGCGATGCGCAGGTGCACGTGATGCTGGGCGATGTCTATGCCGATATGCAAGAGTATCTTCTGGCCGAGCAGTACTATCGCGCAGCGATAGAACTGGCGATCCCCAGTGTGAAACTGATCAGCCGTCTGGGTTTCGCCCAGCACGGGCAGGGGCGAACGGATCTTGCGATCGACACCATGCGTCGCCTGGTCGACTTTGCACCGGGACGCAGTGCCGGGGCATCGATATTTCTGGGCATCCTGTATGTGCATCTCGGTGATTTCACATCGGCTCGCCGGATCGCTGACGACATTGCAGCGCGCATGCCGGAGAATCTGCTGGCGATCAATCTGCAGGCCGTGATCGCGGTGGCAGAGCAGCGCTATGCGGATGGGCGGCGTCTGTTCCGCGAGGTGCTTGCAAGAGACGCGGGGTTCGATCCGGCACGTGTCAACCTGATCAAACTCGATATCGTTCAAGGCCGATACGAGCGGGCCCGCGAGGCGCTGGATCGCCTGCTGGGGCGGGAGCCGGGCAATCTGGCGGCATTGCGCACATATGCGGAGTTTTTCGTCGCGCAGAAAGATTACCGGTCGGCCACCGAATACCTCGAGCAGATCCGCACACTCAAACATGATTCGATACCCGATGCGATCATGTTGTCGCAGCTATACGAACTGTTGGGTCGACGCGCAGACGCGTTCGCGGTAGTGGCTGCATTGCAGAAGGCTGTCCCTGGCGACGTCACGGTGAAGCTGCGCCTGGCTGAGCTCAACCTCGCCAACGGCGATGTCGATGAGGCGCGCAGTATCCTGGTCGATGCCGCTCAGCTGGCCGGCACGCATGGCAGGTTGCGCATCGATGTTGCGGAGATGCAGGTGCGGGCAGGCGCGTTCGATGACGCGATCCAGGGTATGCAGCGCCTGCTGAGCGAGGATCCACAGGCTGCGTTACCGAGGCTGCTGCTGGGGCGTATCTACCTGCGCCAGCAAAGGCTGATCATTGCAGATGACATGGTCAGTGATGTGCTCAGGATAAATCCGCTCAACGCGCAGGCAATGACCTTGCTGGGGGATATTCGAATCGCACGGGGGCAGTTCGACGATGCGGTCGAACTCTATCGCCTGGCGATTGCGGTGGAAGATGCCGGGACGGTCCAGGTCCGGCTGTATAAGGCATTGGTTTTGACCGGGGACACACGACAGGCGGTGCAGGGTTTGAAAGCGTGGGATGCCGCCAACCCCGGCAATGAGCAGGTCATGGGCCTGCTTGCCGATTACCATCTGCGCGAAGGCGAACGCGGACAGGCGATATCAATCTACTACGCCATCCTGGAGATCAATCCGGCCAGCGTAAGCGCGCTGAACAATCTTGCCCTGGCCATGTTGCCGCTCGACAGCGAAGAGTCATTGAGGCTCGCACTACAGGCCAAGCGTCTGGCCGAGGGCGATGCCGCCGTGCTGGATACGCTAGGTTGGATTCAGGTGCAGGTCGGTGATCTGCCTGCGGCGCTTTCCAATCTGCGTGAGGCGGCGACGCGCAACGAGACGGTACCCGACATTCGCTACCATCTGGCGGTTGCGCTGGAAGAATTTGGTCATCCGGATGCCGCTCGCCGGGAACTCGAGCGGGCATTGGGAATGGATATCCCATTCGATGATCAGGATGATGCGCTGGTGCGGCTTCGGCGGTTGGACGGGCAGCAGTGACGGCGTAAGCCGGCGATCGGCAGGGAACTTTCCTGCGGGTGGCCGGTCTTTCGGGACATCATCAAAAAAATTAGCCCAAAAATTAACTGCTTTTCTGTCACAAGTGGCATGTTAGCTGCTAAGCCTGTTATAGGGAATCCAATAACTACACGCGGAGCGTGGAGACATGATCTTTTCCAAACGAGTCTTTGCCGGGCCACTTGCTGCGATTTTTCTGGCGACCAGCCCGATTGCCGGGCATGCCTTCACGATCGATTCCAGCACCAAGAAAAAGAGACTTTCGACGTCTCCTGGGAACTCATGGGGGGACAGGCAGGCAACCCTACCGGAGCGGATCTGAGTGGCAACGCCACCATCACCTACCTCGGCATAAAGGGTAAGGGCAGCAAGGCCAAGATGAAATTCGGCCTGACGATCAACAACACATCGGGCCCGGGTGCCGGCGGTATTGGGCTTACGGCATTGGGTTTCGGCGCGTCGTTCGGGTTTGATCAGGATCCCAATATTGCCGTGGATTCGTGGAAAGCAAAGAAAAATATCAGCAGGGACGAGACGAAGGGAGGCAAGAAGGTAAAAAGCAAGAGCAAGCTCGGCAGCGTGAAAACCATCGACCCGACCGATGCCGGTTCCGCCATGCCCGATCTCATCAATATTGGCGGCGGTTCGCGCAATGGCGAATGTGCCAATGCCAATGACCCGAAAACCGCAAAAGACGATGGCTGTGTCGTCCTTGTTGCTGTGACATCCGCGAACAGCGACGGTGTGCTGTCGGGTGAGACCGACACTTTCGAGTTTACGCTCGACCTGAGTCAGATTACCGATCCGACGCTGCCGTTGACCCTGAACCCGTTTGCCGTCGCCTACGGGGCAGGCAGTGAGGCGAATGCGGCGCCGGCCGCGGCTCGCCAACTCGCCGTCAGCCGGCTCGCCGCCCAGCCGGTCCCGTTGCCTGGCACCTTGGGGTTGCTGGTCGTTGGGCTGCTGGCCGCACGCCGGTTCTCTACGGGCGGTTAATCCGCTTGCGCGTCGCCTGGCTCGCCGATCGCCTGGGCTTTGGAACTGGCGGCGCGGTGCCATTCGGTGGTTGTGTATAGCTGGCAGGCATCGATCCAGCTGCCAGCAAGCTACGTCTTCACCGTCAGCGGCTTCGTTTGCTTGACTCTTTCCTCGGTCTGCCAGGTAATGCGGATGTTCACGCGGTTGCGGGTTTCATCCTGGCTCGCGGTGACTTTCAGGTTCAGCAATCCTTCCGGTTGCATCACGATCTCGCCGTCGTCGTCGCTGAAGGTCAGTCTGCCCTTGGCAATGCCCTTGGTCAGTGACTTCAGAATGCCCTGGATCGTCTTGGCGTCCTGCAGGGATTCGTGACGAAAACTGTTTTTATTGTGTCGCATGGGATTTTTTCATGTGCAGTTTGATCAGGGCTTCGGGCTCGAACAGCTTGGCGCAGGGATGATCGGTACTTATTCCGAGGACGTGCCCGCCAGGCTCAATGATGGTAACCCCGGCGCCATAGTTTTTCAGGCCTTCTTTTCGGCGTGAATTGCGGTCCATGGTGATGTCGCCTTCAATGTGGATCATTCCGCTGCGTAACATGATGCGTTGACCTGCGGTGCGATTGCGGTGGCCGTGTACGATGACGTGAATTCCCCTGCGGTAGACGTGTTCGATGCCGTGCCTGGTGAGTGGCATGTCGACGTCCCGGTACTTGGTGCGCATGGTGTTGGCTACCGGTCCGTAATAGAACTCGAAGGGATCATGCTTGATCTGCTTGCGAAACAGGCGGTTGATATGCCCGACGCCTTTCTCGTTGATCAACGCGGCGACCCGGTCATCCAGGCCGGCATGGATGAACAGGAATGATCCGGCGCGATGGGCGAGTTGCATGTCGTGGAAGAACCAGGCGAATTCCCCTTCGCGGTCGAAAAACAGTGCGCGGCATTTCTGCGCAGTGGCGTAGACCTGGCGCAGTGACAGGCCGGCCTCGGCGCAGGCATCTTCGAAGCCCTCGACCTTCAGGCGCATGCGGCGGATTTCGCGCTCGATAGCCTTTTTCGGCATCAGCCAGGCGGCAACGATCGGGAACTCCCTGAACCAGGATGCGGAGGGATAGAGGCGGCGCCGGCATTCGCGCTTGCCGGGAATGCCGCGCAAGGCATGTTTGTGGTTGAGGTATTCGTCGTGAATCTCTTTCAGCAGTGGCACCACCTTGGGCCCCATGCGGACGAACAGATGCTCGGTGCGCGGGTCGCGGTCGAGTTCCATGGCGCGGATGCCGATCAACAGCCTGACATCGTGATTGCCTCCCAGCAGGATGACCCGTGCACCGGTTTCCATCAGGTTGCGAATGGCCCGCAGCAACTGGAGATTGCTGGGGCCTTTGTCGAGGCAGTCGCCACCGATGATGAACTCGGCCTTGCGGCCTGCCGCGGTCAGCGCGATGTCGTAGATGCCTGGCCCGGTCTTGTGGATCCCACCGGACGCCACGAGCGATGCGTTGAACGCCTCGGCATCGGCGTGCGGGTCGGCGAAAAAGTACACCGGACGCTTCGGCCATTTCCACGGGCTGTGCGACACGGCTTCGTGCAGCACTTTGCCGATGACGCGACGGTCTGACCGATGTCGGACATAGGAGCGCTTTTGGGCGGGCAGCCATGGGCCGATCTTCGAGGGGAGTCCATCGCGAATCCATTTTTTGCCATGGTAGCGGGGCAGGAGGGAATGTTTGGCTCGGTGCGGCATCGATAATCTATGGGTAGGGTTGGCCTTTGTATGTCAAGGACATGGCAAGCGCATGACGGGCGTGCTCAGTCGAGCGGCGGCGCGCTGTTGCGACGGTCCTTCCAGTCGCCCGCAAGATGGTGCCATGTATTGTCACGCCGATACTCGAGAAAGACGGGCTGGGCGTGATACATGCTCAGTTGGGCAATCTGCGGAAAGTCAAGCACACCCAGATGATAGGCGGCATGGCGAAACGCGGCACCATGACCAACGAAGAGTTTGAGGGTGTCCGATACCACTGTTTCAGCCAGTTCGTGCATGCGCTGGCGTAGATGCGCGGCTACCCGTTCGCCGGCCTCGAGCAGCGACTCGGCGCCCATGAGTGGCAGACGAAACCGACTGTTGGATTTCCAGTCCGATGGCATGGCGCCAAAGCGTGGATCCTCATCGACGATGGTCTCGATCTGCGAGAGGGTCAGGTTCGCAGCGCTACCCACTCCGCGCTCGGCCAGCGCATCAAAGCCCTCTACCTGCAAAGTCGTCTCCCTATCGGTCTGCAGGTGGCGACCAATGACTGTCGCGGTCTGCCAGGCCCGCAGCAGGTTCGAGGCATCGAACGTGTGATGCAGCTGCCAATCCCGCTCACGCAGTTGTCGCCGGATCGAGGTGGCAGCCTGTTCCGCCTGCTGTTCGCCCAGTGCGGTGAGTGGAAACGGTTGGTGGGCGCTCGGCACGTCGGGCAACTGATGGTACTCGCCATGACGGATGATCGCTGCGATCAGGCGCGGCACCTCAGGCATCCCGCCCGAGCAGCCGTTGTTCGAGGGTCAGGGCCATGGTGCGCAGCTCCGGTTGCCGCAACATGGCGGCGGCCTCGGACGGGTGCACCCAGCGGCGTCCGCGATGCCGTTCCTCCCATTCCTCTTCCGGCAACTCCCGTTCAACCCGCATTGGGTAAACCGTTACCGTGCAGCTGGCGCCCCATTTGATCGTCTCATACGTGCCGACCGGTGGCGCTTCAACCTCGCCTTCAATGCCCGCCTCCTCCCAGGCCTCTTTGGCTGCCGATGCCTCTAGACTGATGCCCGGGTCGGCGATGCCTTTGGGTACTACCCAGTGTTTGTTCTTGCTCGATCGGATCAGCAGGATCTTCACTTCGCCATCGGTCATGCGGTACGGAATGACGGCCGATTGCGTGTAGTAATAGGCCGGACGATCGCGTTGCTCGGGGCTGCCGGGTGAGGGAAACGGAAACTTCTTTGGCAGATCAGCGGCATGTAACAACTGGAGTCGTCGGCAGGCGTCGGCTTCGAGCAGCCGCCACGGCTGGGAGAGCGAAAAATGCGCCAGCGACGTGACCTCCATCCGCTCTGCCATGTTGCCAAAACCGGTACCGCCGGACAGGCGTTGCACGGTCTGCTCAAGCCCGGGATTATGCCCGACCAGCAAAACACGCGAGGACGATTCCGGGACATGCCGCAGGACACGCATGATTGTCGACACGTCGGCGAGATACAGCGAAGCCTCGAGGTTGATCTGCGCCGTCCCCAGACCCATTGCCTTACAGCATTTTTCCGCGGTTACTTTCGCGCGCTCTGCCGGTGATGCAACGATATGGTCGGGAATCAGCCCATGTTGTAGCAGCCAGACGCCCACTCGTTGCGCCTTGCGCTTTCCGCCGTCTTTCAGGGGACGGGAAAAATCCTCCATGCCTGCGCCATGGAAGGCCTTGCCGTGTCGCAGGAAGATGATCTCGCGTGGCATGCCGGATCAACCCCCAAGGTTTTCGAGTTGCTGGCGCATGGATTCAAAATCGATCCCGCCCGACACCTCGTATACCGGGACGCCGTTTAATGCGTCCAGGTAGGGGGTCGCATCGAGTGTCGTCTGGTCGTCGAAAAAATGGCCGTCGGCATATTGGTAGAAGGGTCCGGGTGATTTCATGATGGCCGCCAGCAGGTCGCGTCGCTCATTGATGTCGATGGCCTGCAAGCGCGCAGGCTGATCGCTGTCGCGTCGCCAGTTGAGCACAATGAAACCGGCCAGTGGCGCACTCGTGGCGATACGTTCATCGCCGTATACCTTGTCGATCATCACGTCGTACTTGTCTTCGATATCCCACAGTTCGTCGCGGGGCAGGGCGAGCAGGCGTGCCCGCTCGTCTTCGGTGACCAGTGCCTGCAGGCGCCTGTTGTTCACAATCGTGCCGGGATTGACGCGGGGCAGCTTGGGGATCCCGCGGCATTGCACCTTGCCGTCATGCGCTTTGATGAACAGGCGGTCGTTGGTCAGGTAGCTGAATGCCGGATTCTCCAGCGCATGCAGCATCAGGGTCGACTTGCCGCCACCGGAAAAGCCCGCCAGCCCAAATGCCCGCCCACGATGGGTGAGTGCGGCCGCATGACAGATCAGCCAGTCGTTCTGCTGCAGCCAGTTCATGTACTGCGCGTTGATGAAGTTGATGACCTGGTTGTCGTATTCGACACAGGGGCCGGCGGCGATGCGCCATTGCTCGCTCTGCAGAAAAACCATCCCGGTGCGCACCTTGCGAACCAGTCGGCCCTGCGGAACATCATGGTAGCTGTCCTTGCGGCCGGATTTGCCCGGTTCACGTTTCCAGTCAACGAAATCCACAGCCAGTTCGGGGGCGGGGCACTCTATTGCGATGACCTCGATGTCTGCTGTTTCGAGCGGCCCGGTGACATGGGAAAAGTAGGTCTGCAGGCCATCCAGCAGCGCGCCGGAGTTGCTGCGCAGCCGGATGTTAAGCCCGTCCAGGCACAGATCGACCGTCTGTGCGAGCAGCGTCTGTCCACCGGTCAATTGCGCCGCATAGTCGTCAGTTGAATTTTTGTTCATGCCCCTCCCGTCCTTGCCAAAGCATAGTCCGTATACAGAACCGCGGCATCGATGCCGGCGCCCTCGAGCGCACCGCGGAAACCGCCAAAGGCAGAGACCTCGAATACGATTGGACCCTCGGAGGATTCGGCGACATCGACGGTGGTGAAATCCATGTCGAAAGGTGACTGCGCGGCGTGGGCGAGATCGATGATCTCCTGCGATGGTTCGCAGGCTGCATAGCGACCGCCGCTGTGAATCGTCGTGTTCCAGGCATCGCTCTGCGACACCCGGGCATAGGCGCCCAGGTAGACTCCACCGAGAAAGACCAGGCCGAGATCCCGACCCGGTAAGTCGACCTTGCGCTGCAGGTACATCATCGGGTTGGACGACTGGAAGGCCTTAATGGCCTTGGCGATCGCCTTGTCGGGTTGTTCTGCCTCGATGATGCACATGCCGCGCGCCTTGGTTGAAAACAGCGGCTTGAAGACGGCGCTGCCATAGCGTTTTACGGCATCGAATGCGGCGTCGACATCCTCCGTGACCAGGGTGTCCGGCATGGGGATCCCGGCATTGCGCAGGGTGACCGTGCAACTGAGCCGATCGACCAGCCGCAACATGTTCTCGGCACCGCTGAAAACCCTGACTCCGGCGTGTTCGGCTACCCGCAGAAGTTCAAGACGGTCGAGGGTGTTCGGACTGTAGGTGGCGCTGATTTTCTTGACGATCAGGCCATCCAGTGAGCACAGGTCGTGCTCACCGGACATCAGGCGCCCCTTGGCGAGGTCGAGCGATACTTCTGCCATATCGACGACGAGGCGAAACCCGGTGCGTTGCTCGATCGCATCGGCAAGTGTCTCTGTCGACCATTTGCCGGGTATGCCGATAACGCCGATTTTACTGTCAGCCAACGAATATCTCCTTCACGGGTATCTGGTAGTGGCGGCATTTTGCCGGGTCGACCAACAGCACCTGCTCGATCAGGAACCTGGCCCGCAGGAACATGCTGCGCGCCAGGGTCTTGTCGAGAATAAAACGCGTCGAGGTCGCAAAAGAACGCGCCAGGCCCAGTGCCAGGCGGAGTTCGAAGGTCTTGTCACCGGTCTTTTCGGCAAATTTCGCGGCGATGGCGTAGAAATCGCGCGACAGATGCATGATGCGTTGGCGCAACGGCGCGTCGAGAATCTGTAGCCGGTAATTCGAGACCATAAACACCGAAACATCCTGCACGTAATCCATGTGGCATGAGCGATGCAGATCGATGAAGTTGATCCGCTTCTCTTCTGCATCGTAGATGATGTTGTCGACGTTGAAATCACCGTGAATATAGACAGAAAAGGGCGCTCGCAGGGCCTTTTCATAGGCTATGGCGCGCTCCAGAAGGTGGTCGAAGCTATCGATGTCGCAGTCACAGATGCGGTTGTCGCCCTGCTGAAACTCCGGGTGGATTTTGTACACCTCACCCAGCCGGTTGCGCAGCTGTTGCATGAAGTTTGCCGAAATCGGTTTGTCAGCGCGGGTCTCGCGCCAAATCGATCTGAGTGTGCGGCCGAGTTGCTTGAGCGTTTCCCGCAGGAGTTCCGGCGATTCATGCAGCAGGATCTGCTCGAAGGTCAGCCCGGGCAGGTGCTCAATCAACAGCGCGGCGGACCGTCCGCGCTTTTTGTAGCCGAGGATCCGCGGCGCCAGTCCCGGATAGATCTCGTGCCAGCTCTCGACCCCCTGCCGTTCCTCCTTGAGCTTGCGCTTGGCGCCGTCCTTGAAAATGGCGAGATAGTCATCACCCTTGCGATCCGGCATCGACAGGCCGGAGATGGCGCTGCCGGAGCGTGTCTCGGCGATCGGCCGGATGTTCAGCGCCGACAGTTTGTCGCGGCTCTCGAGCTTTTCCACCGATGCCTGCAGGGAACGATAGCGCTCGAGGTTGACCTGCTGTCCCAGGTTGGCCGAGATGATGGCCTCGCTGATACCGAGTAGTGCGTCACCCATCTGCTCGACGTAGTGGGCAATGAACAGCGCCCGGATCAGATCCTCCGCAGCCGATTTTTTCTTCAGCGCCGAGATATATCGCCTGGACAACGCGGCGTAGTCTTGATCGAGTTTGCCCTCGATACTGCTGATCTTCAGTGCCAGTCGCGTATCGTTCTCGATCAACGCGGGCTGGATCAGCTCGATGCCGCGTCTGACGCGATCGAGCATCGACAGGTAGGCCCGCGCATCGATAGCTTTCATGTCCTTGAGTTGACCGGTCTGGCGGACACAGTCGCGGCTCAGCTCGGCGATTCGTTCCAGCTCGGTCGCGGCAAACTCCACACTGCGCAAGGCCGACATATCGGTCTCTCCGGTCTTGTTGCCGGCCAGGTGATCGAGGCAGCTGTTGTGGATACGCATCTTGAGATTCAGCGCGTAGCCGCTGCGGTCGAGAATCTTGTGCGCCGCAAGGTCCGATGGCTGTGAGAGATAGGACTGCAGCTGAGCAATCAGCGAGTCGACCTCGAAACACAGGAAACGCAGGTTTTCCTTAATACTCTTGGGAATCTGCATGGTCTTGGAATAATCCGAGATAGCCCTGGGTTTCGGCGTCATTGAGCATCGGCAGATACCTTGAAAGATAGTGTGGCACCAGCGTGAGATTGGATAGTTCTGTCAGCTTCGTCCACACAACGTCCACCTGGTGCTTGTCCGGTCGTTCGCCATTATGCGGTACATAGTGTCCATCGATGCGACAGCGAAACAGAAATTCGACGACGTGTCGGCGCGTGACCGGCCGGGTATCGCGTCGCTTGAGAAAATCCGCGACATGGAGCAGCTCGCCGATCTCGACTCTGGCGCCGATCTCCTCGACACACTCGCGTTGCAGCGTCTCTGTCAGAGGCTCGCCCGGCTCCTGAGCGCCGCCGGGCAGGGCGAAGCGGGGCCGCGGCCCCCGCCATCCTTGCGCAACAGCAGGATACGGTCGTCATTGACGATCAGGGCTCGTGCCGCATTGCGGATGTCGGGAATCAATTCTGCCATTGGCTTTTTGGTATTCGTAGAAAGCGGGCTACAGTCCTCTGCCTATTGTGCCGTGTCGGGCGGCGGCTGTCTTTTACAGATATCCGATTGATGGTCGTTAACGTGGCGCAACTCATGGTGGCACAGACTGGGTTAGTCTTGGCATATCCTTAGTAACTTCTGACTGCCGAGAAAGCACATGCCGCGAATCCGGGTTACGCGTGCCGTTGATATTCCCGATCCACTGCGGATCAGCCGATATCAAAAGATTCCGGAACTCGGTCCGCGCATCCTGTTTTTCAGCGGCGGCAGCGCCATCAATGGCCTGTGTCGGACGCTCAAACATTACACGCATAATTCGATCCACCTGGTTACGCCCTTCGATTCCGGTGGCAGCTCCGCCGAACTGCGGGATGCGTTCGCCATGCCATCGATCGGTGACCTGCGCAGTCGCCTGATCGCGCTGGCAGACGAGACGGTACTCGGCCAGCCGGAGGTCTATCGCCTGTTTAATTACCGGTTGCCGATGCAGGCGACTGATCGTCAACTGCGCGAAGAACTCGAACGAATGATCGAGGGCAAGGCCGGGCGGGTCGCGGAGATCACCAATCCGATGCGCCGCCTGATCTGCAATCTGCTCGGGTTCTTTCGCGACGCGATGCCGGACGGATTCGATCTGCGTGGGGCAAGTATCGGCAACCTCATCCTTGCCGGCGGTTACCTGAACAACCACCAGCATCTCGATCCGGTTATCTTTCTTTTCTCAAAGCTGGCGAATGTGCAGGGCACGGTGCGGGCCTGTGTCAACGGGGATCTGCACCTGGCGGCCAAGCTGGCGGACGGCAGCCGGGTGGTCGGACAGCATCGTCTGACCGGAAAGGAGGTGCCGCCGTTGACATCGCCGATTGTCGAGTTTTCCCTCTCGAAGAAGCGTGACAGTTACGAGCCGGCCAGCGTGGGTCTGCGCAAGAAGAATCGCAAGTTGATCCAGAGCGCCGACCTGATCTGTTACCCGCCAGGCAGCTTCTACTCGAGCCTGATGGCGAACCTGATGCCGGCCGGTGTGGGCCGGGCGATCGCGGCCAATGACGGGCCCAAGGTTTACATCCCGAATCTTGGCTCCGATCCCGAACAGATCGGGATGGATCTGGACGATATGGTGCACCGTCTGCTCGACCAGCTTCGATCGGATACCGGAAAAGGCTGTGCCAACAGTCGATTGTTGAACTTCATCCTGCTCGATCGGAAGCATGGTGATTACCCGCCGGGACTCGATGACGGGTTTCTGCGGCGCCTCGGTATTGAACTGATCGATACGCCGCTGATCAGCAAACGGAGTGCGCCTTTCTATGACAACAACCTGCTGGTCTCCGCCCTGTTGTCGCTGGCCTGAAGCCCTATCGGGGTAGCGCGCTGCTGCCGCGTGGGCTCTTCAATTGTTTTCCACAAGCGGCGGGTCGGGGAAACTGTTCCGCGCGACCGTCGAAATCGGCTAAAGTGGCGCAAAAACAACGCTTCGACAGCAATCTACAGTGGGAAATCATGACCTTCACCGTTAAGCCGCACGGCGGCGATCAACTGGTCGACCTGTTGGTCGATGAGGCACGGGCAGAGGCGCTCAAGCAGACCTCCGGCCCGCTGCCATCGGTAATCCTGACGCAGCGCCAGCTGTGTGATCTCGAACTCCTGGTCAACGGCGCCTTCTCCCCGCTGACGGGATTCATGGGGCAGAAGAGCTACGAAGGGGTGCTCGATGAGCTGAGTCTCCCGGATGGCACCTTGTGGCCGGTTCCCATCGTGCTGGATGTCACGGAAGACTTTGCCGCGAAGCTGACCGCCGGTGACCGGGTGGCACTGCGTGACAGCGAGGGCTTTATGCCGGCGGTGCTGACGGTAGAGGATATCTGGCGGCCGGACCGCGCGGTCGAGGCGGAAAAGGTCTATGGCACGACAGACCCATCGCACCCCGGCGTGCGCTACCTGTTGAATGCGGTCAATCCGGTTTATATCGGTGGCACGGTCGAGGGCGTGCAGGCGCCCCTGCACCACGATTTCGAGGACCTTTGGGATTCGCCGGCCGAGATGCGCGCCCAGTTTGCGCGTACCGGGTGGCGTCGGGTGGTTGCCTTTCAAACCAGCAAACCCATGCATCGGCTGCAACGCGAGATCACGATCAAGGTGGCGAAAGAGCTGCAGGCCCACATCCTGCTGCACCCGACGGTCGGGATGACCAAACCGGGTGATCTGCATTACTACGCCCGGGTGCATTGCTACCAGGCCATACGGCGCCACTTCCCGCACAACCTGGCGACGTTGTCACTGTTGCCGCTGGCCATGCGCATGGCGGGGCCGCGCGAGGCCCTGTGGCATGCGATCGTGCATCAGAACTACGGGTGTTCGCACATGATCGTCGGACCCAAGCACGCCGCGCCGCCACAGCAGGCCGATCATTCCCCGGTCTACGATGCCGGGTACTCGCGCGAGCTGATCGACGCCCATGCGGACCGGCTGGGGATCGAGATCGTACATGTCGAGCCACATCGTTTCGTGCCCTCGGCCCAGCGCTTCCTGGGGATTTCGGAGATCGAACGGCGGAAACTCGAGGCGGGGCTGGAATATACCGACGCGCAACTCAAGATGGATCTGGCGATGGGCGAGGAGCCGCCTGAATGGTTCAGCTACCCGGAGGTGGTCGCCGAACTGCGCCATGCCTATCCGCCGCGCAGTCAGCAGGGCATGACGCTGTTCTTCACCGGCCTGTCCGGGTCGGGCAAATCGACCCTGGCGAAGATCATCTACGGCAAACTGGTCGAGGGCGGACGGCGGCCGGCGACCCTGCTGGACGGGGATATCGTGCGCCAGAACCTGTCCAGCGAGCTGGGGTTCTCCAAGGCCCACCGTGATCTCAATATCCGGCGTATCGGTTATGTCGCCAGCGAGATCACCAAGAACGGCGGTATCGCCATCTGCGCGCCGATCGCCCCTTACCGCGAGACCCGGCGCGCGGTGCGCGAGATGATCGAGGAGCGCGGCGCCTTTATCGAGATCCACGTCGCGACCCGATCTGGAGGTGTGTGAGGCGCGCGATCGCAAGGGGCTGTACGCCAAGGCGAGAAAGGGCCTGATTCCGGAGTTTACCGGTATCAGCGATCCCTACGAGGTGCCCGAGCGGGCCGAGTTGTCGATCGACACGGCGAGTGTCAGCCCGATGGAGGCGGCGCAGGAGATCTACCTGTACCTGCTCAAAGAGGGCTACATCGAGTCCTGAGACCAGCGAGGCCCGGGACGCGGCGTAAAAAAGCCCGCGTTCGGCGGGCTTTTCGTTGGGCGGGCGCTCAGTGCGCCTTTTTGATCTCGTCGAACGGATCCGCCTCGGATTCATCCGGTTCGACATGGTGGTCGCGCGTGCTCCACATGCCGTGGCAGCGGTCGTTCTCCACGCCCGTTATCGTCAACATCGTCCAAACGGCCGCAATTCCCCACATCGCGAAACCGAGGCCGACGGTATACCAGCTGATACCGGACTCGCCGGTTGGTCCGCCCAGCAGGCCGTAGACGACACTGACCACGCCAAACAGCCAGAAAACGGTCACCGGCGCCGCACAGTTGGTACCGCAACCGTAGCGACAGGCGCCGACAGGCGGCAGCAATGCCGATGTCACATAACTCTTAATCCCCATTACCCATCCTCAAATACGTCTGTTTTTTATAATTACAATTGATTAGTAGCATGGGAACTTGAGCAGCGGCAACTTTTTCTTTTTTGGGGGTTTTTACGGTTTTCGCCACGTCCTGCCGGATTTTGCCGACTTCCTCGGTGCTCGCAGAGCGCTGCGCCTGCAGAGTGCGGCGACGGAACGGGTCTTCGCGTTGCGCGAGGCCCTCGACGCCGGTAACCGGCTCACGTTCCACTCGCGTGTTCGGGGGGACTGGAGTCCCTGCCGGACTATCAGCTGCCGCCGCGGGTGCTGTTCCTTGTTACGGCCTACGACCCGAATGACAACCCGGACCGCAGCACGGAGAAGATAGAAGAGCGACGGCATAACAACGAGACCCGCGCGAGATGCATCAGGCTCCTACGCAAGGAACTGAGCCGGGGTAACTTATTAAGCGAGTAACTTCGAGCCACTCTCGACGGACAAGGCTCGCAGATCGTGGACGATGCGATCGAGTTCGACAAGTTCAGCGAGCCGATGGAGGAGGTGCTCGTCCAGGCCGCCGGGTTGCGACGAAGGCTATGTCGTCAGTACGGCCGATCCACGGATCGTCGATGGGAAACGCACGAAGAACCCGCGCTACTTGCAGGATCGGCCCGACATGGTGGCATGCCCGCGACGCGTTACGTCGCGATGCGAGGCATGCAACTTCATCGATGTTTACCTGCCGATGCGCCGGTCCATGTACCGGTGGGTGCGGTGCTGAGCGGTCGTCGTAACAATCCGCCCGACGCGCAGCGCCGGTTTTCGCTCGTTGGCGGTGTATTCACCGTTGCACTACCAAGAGTTGCCCGAGTTGATCATGGACTATGTCTGTTCCTTGACAGGCAAGAGCCCCAGCACGACCGGCGCGGGCAGCGAGGGAGCGTTGACCGAAGGCGCCCTTCAACGCGTTGATCCCATCGATTGACTTGAACTCGATGATCGTCTCGATGATTCTGACCGAGTTGGGCGGCTTCACGCACTCCTGCCGGTCACATCGGGCCGCGTTTCGAGGTGGGTCATGACGTTTCGTTGCTGATCCCGGAAGTCTGGTGCCGGATGGGACCGCGATGAACGCGATCCCCAGAAGTTGATCGCTGCCGGGATGCTGGAACCGGTGGCGGACTTTGAGGCCGACGGAGTTCCGATTCCCGCCAGCCGGTTGGGGTACCGCATCAGCACGGAAGTTCGTTCGCACTTACCTGGCGCGTGTGTTCGATAATCCCGACAAGGTCTTCAGCGATGAGATCCTGCGTCCGGAACTGCAGGATCCCGCCTCCTTCGCCGACGGCATCCTGCAGATCGCCGAGGCCCAGAAGAGGGTGGCACTGCAATACATGGAAGACGGCGGTTACGAATTGGCCTGTCCGCCGCTTCGCGCGGTACTCAGTATCATGGCCTTCGGTGAGTTCGAGGGCAAATCGATCACCGACCCCGACGTGCGTGAGCTGTTCACGCGGGACGTCACTATTGCCAGCGATTGGTATCGTCGCCGATTGACCGCCAAAAACGGAGCGCGACATCGATCATTGGCAGGCCATGGTCGCGCGGTTGACCGATTATCTCGGGTCCCATCCCGATCGCCAGATGATCGACGAGCTCGATCTCCGAGGACGGTTGGAGTATGCACGCGAGAAGTTCGCGACTGCGCAAACGCTCGAGTACGAAGAGTCGTTGGTGGGAACGCTCGGCGTCGATCCGATGCGGCCCTCGTCCAAAGACACCACCCTGCTCGATCGCCTGGCCAGCCCCCGTAGCCTCACCGAACGGCTCCCAAGGAGGCTCTTCCCAATGTGGCTCGGTTGTCCCAACCGAGGTCGCTCACGATCCTCGCGGATCGGGATCTCGGTTGGGACAACCGAGCCACCTTGAACAGCTGCCAGTCCAGTTACAGGATCGTCGTAGATTTGCCAGGGGGGGTTGCGTGGTGGCGTATTCGATTCAGAGAAGAGATACTCTGGACGATCCGTTTTGTCCGTCCCTTGCTTCTTATCGCCGGAGTTCCGCCCATGGCCGCTCGCCTCATCCTTGCCGCTGCCCTGTCCTCGTTGGCTTTTTCGATGACGCACTCGGACGAAGTCAACCAAGACTCCGGAGTCTTGTTGGAGGAGAACTTCGAGGACGGAACTGACCGCTGGGAAATCATCCAATGCGGAATCTTGCCGATCGACCCGGCACAGTGAGTGTGGTCGTACCTTCCGGCTCAGAACTACGTCCGCTGCCGTGGTTCCTTGCGGCTCCGGCTGTCTCCCTAGAGCCGGGTGAAGTGCTTGGCGATGGTGTTGTGTGGTCTACCGGCTGTGAAGCCTGCTCGTGGCGGCAGAGTGGCTTTCTGACACGACACGAGGCGACGGAGGCGCGTCAACGTCACTACGTCACCGACTGCACGCACGCTCCGATCGAGGACGCGGGTAGCGGGGGTGTGAGGTGAGCAGGTGCAGCTGGTCAAGGTGGTCAACGTGGCGTCGTTCGACCTCACACTTGCCAAGCCGATCTATCACACGACATGGAAGCCGATGCCAGCAACGGTTCGGTGTGGTTCCGGGGCGTGCGCTGTAATCCGTCCACGTACTGGCGGCCAGCGATCATTGGCTGCCCCACACCAACAATTGCACGCCCGTGCAGCCACTGTTGGCCATTAGGTGTTGACGGCGACCGCGTGATCCTTCGATCCCACGCGGCGCTCCCCAGGAGGCAGAACAGGAGAGAAGGAATGACGACACCCGGTGCTCTGACTTGCATGGATTGCGGGCAACCCGGCCCGCTCGCACAGTCGATGACGAAGGCACGTGCAGCGGCGAAGGAAGCGGGGTGGACGCGGGTCTACCACGGGTCCGGCGACACCTACCGTTGCCCTGGTTGCCGTCGTCCTCGTGGGCCGGTACCAGCACCGCGGTGTCCAACGTGCGGCGGATCTGGTCGAGCCCAGGAGCAGGCGGACAGACCACATGAAAACTGACCCTACCTGTCGCGCTGAATCCCTAATCGGACTCTCACAGACATGACAACGATGGACAGAATCGCCCGCCCGACGGTGTGCCGTAGATGCGCCCCCACCTACGCACGAGCCACCACTTTCTGCACGCAGGCCGGCGGCTCTCTCCGGCGGTCAGCGTCAAAGGGTTGCCATGGGCCGGGCGATTGTCCGCAATCCGGATGTTTTTCTCTTCGATGAACCCCTCTCCAATCTGGATGCGCAGCTACGAACTCAGATGCGCATGGAATTAAAGAAGCTGCATTTGAAAATGAAGACCACCACCATCTATGTTACCC
>CAVRBK010000054.1:0-9714 GCA_963719025.1 uncultured Gammaproteobacteria bacterium
GCGCCAAGGGCAATCCATGACAGGGCCATCAGGCCGGCGAACAGCGCCGTAAATCGTCTCTCGGCTTTGCGCATCTGCTCCTCCACTTAATTGTTGTATAAGGCTTTGGCCACCCGGCATGGACGGCCGCAGCATCGTATTGCTTGGATCGACGCTGGCAATAGGCACGCCGGAACCCGGAAGCATCCGGATACCGCTGCTGCAAACGCCAGGTTTTAGCTTAGACCGTACGAAGCAAAAGTCACGCCAGCCACTCTGGCATGCAAAAACAAGGAGTTAAGAAACCCCAACTGTTGCAGGATAGTTGCATCGTTGCACTGTGATGCAATGCCCGGCTGGCATGCAACAGAAGTGGACCGGGGTGCAAAGGTGAGCGAGACGAACGAAACCATCGCCATGCTGGAGCAGTTGATGAAACCCCTCAGCGAGGGCGTTATCGTCTGCAATCAGAACGGCAACGTCCTTACCGTCAACCCGGCGGTGCACAGACTGTTCGGTATCCCCTCCGATACCCGGCAGATTTCGTTGGCCAATCTGAACGGACACAATCTGCGCAGTTCGCTGATCCGCGCCGGTCTGGATACCGCGGGCGAGACCGAGCATCACTGCGAGACGGTCATGGATTTTGCAGGAGAAGATCATGGTCGGCGGCAGACATCGCTGGTTTAAGGTCGACTCCAGCCTGCTCGATGTTCCCGGCAGGGTCGAGAAACTGCGCATGATCGTGCTACGCGACATCACCGCCGAGAAACGCCTCGATGCGGTCATGGGGGACAAGGAGGCCTGCGGGTTCGTTTCCGAAGACCCGGACATGCTGCGCCTGATCGACCGGCTGCACGTCGTATCGAACTCCAGCGCCTCCGTGCTGTTCCAGGGGGAATCCGGTACCGGCAAGACCGAACTGGCAAGACTGGTCCACAAGCTGAGCAGCCGGGCTGACCAGCCATTTGTCGAACTCAACTGCGGTGCGATTCCGGCCTCCCTGATTGAGACCGAGCTCTTCGGTCATGTGAAAGGGGCCTTCACCGGTGCTTTCAAGACCCGGCCCGGCCGCTTCAAGGCCGCGGATGGCGGTACCATTTTTCTCGACGAGATCAGTGAACTGCCCTACGAGCTGCAGGCCAAGCTCCTGAAGGTGCTGCAAAGCGGAGAGTACGAACCCGTTGGTTCGGACAAGACTGAAAAGGTTGATGTGCGCCTGGTCTCGGCGTCCAACCAGGACCTCAGCGACTTGGTGGACAATCACTCCTTCCGCGCCGATCTTTACTACCGCATCGCCGTCGTTCCTTTTCACGTGCCGCCGCTGCGCGATCGACCGGGCGATATCCCGTTATTGATCGATGCGCTGCTGCAACGCCTGTCCGAACGGGGTTACCCGCGTGATGTCAGCTTCTCACGTGAGGCCATGCGGCCCGTGATGAACTATCCCTGGCCGGGTAATGTGCGGGAACTGGCCAACATGGTCGAACACAGCCTGATCTGCGCCATCGACGGCGTCGTGCAACCGGAGAGCCTGCCTGACACGCTGCAGGAATACTGCGACGCCCGGCGACATACCCATGAAAAACCGCTTCCGAAGGTCGATGATCGAGAGCGCATCGAGAAGGCACTGCTCGAGGCCGACGGCAACAAGACGCTCGCCGCGCAGATTCTGGATATCGACCGCAGTACCCTGTGGCGCAAGATGCAGCGCCTCGGCATCGAGTAAAGGCCCGACAACTGGCCATGCGGCAAGCGCCCTGGCATCGCCCATTGCCAGGCAAAGCCCGGACGACACCTCATCACCCAACGCCCCGGTTATTACCCGAGTAAAACACTCCGACATTTATCAATGCGCTACACCGCGTAATTGGCGTTTAATAAAGGCAGATAGCGTGATTGCCCTCGATTCGCGCCCTCATGCCGAGAATGTAGGCACAAACTCAAAAGTAAATACTGCTCATAAGGACCAAAAGCTTCTGCTATTGAGTCGTGTAACCGCACCAAGCATCAAGCACCCGAATCCCACTATCACGACAGGCCGGCTGCTGAACATCTGCGAATGACGTCAGCACCAGCAAGACGATCGCGCTCCGCCTCGACAAGGAGACAACCCAGATGCGCATAGGTATTACCAGTCAGAACTTCCGCACCGTCACCGGGCACGCCGGCAAGACACGACGCTTCCTGATATACGAGAAGCAGGCAGACGGCAGCGTGCAGGAAACGGACCGCCTCGATATGCCAAAGGCAATGGCATTGCACGAGTTTCGTGGCGAGGAGCACCCGCTGTTCGAACTCGATGTAATCATCACCGCCAGTTGCGGCGAAGGCTTTGTCCGGCGTCTTGCCGCGCACGACGTGCGCGTGGTCGCAACCTCTGAAGGTGACCCCGCGAAAGCGGCAGAGGCGATATTCCTCGGACAGCCGCTGCCCGCAGCCGCACCCCATGAACACTGAGAGGCAGCCCCATTGTTAGATTGCGAATCCGCAATAGAAGATGGCTATACATCATCATTTAATAAACAATTGGATGCGAGAATTAGAATTCTCTAATCTATTTTCAACGCCGGAGCAACCATCGGCCAGGTCAAGACAAGTTGAAGATAAATAGAGGACATAAAAATGGAACAGAACACACAAAACGAATTTGCCATGCCACGCATCAATGAACCGGCACCAGCCTTCGAGGCGCGCACGACCCATGGGGTGAAGAAACTCGAAGACTACCGGGGAAAATGGCTGGTCCTGTTCTCGCACCCGGCCGATTTCACGCCGGTCTGCACCACCGAGTTCACCGCCTTCGCGAAGCACTACGACGAATTCCAGGCGGTCAACACCGATCTGCTCGGCCTTTCGATCGACAGCTACTACAGCCACGTGGCCTGGGTTCGCAATATCAAGGAACGCTTCGGCGTCGACATCCAGTTCCCGATCATCGAGGACCTGTCGATGAAGGTCGCCAGGGCCTACGGGATGATCCACCCGGGCGCCGCCGACACCTCGGCGGTGCGGGCGACCTTCATCATCGACCCGGAGGGCATTCTGCGCGCGATGGTCTACTACCCGATGACCAACGGCCGCTCGATCCCCGAGTTCCTGCGCCTGATCAAGGCCCTGCAGGCCTCTGACGAACACCAGATCGCCACGCCCGAGGGCTGGCAGCCGGGTGAAAAGGTCATCGTTCCGCCACCAGCGGACATGGAAGCCGCCGAGCGTCGGATGAACGAAGGCTACGAGTGCACCGACTGGTACTTCTGCAAGAAAGCGCTCTGATACCGTCGAGCAACGGCCACAAGGCTGACCGGGGGCCCGCATTGCGGGCCCTCTTTTTTACGCCCGAACCCAGGCGGTGCATTGGCGCTTCGAGCATCCTGAAACAGCAGGCCATCGATTCGATGGCGGGTGAGCGAGACAGATCGCCCGCCTTCTGCTAAGTGTGAGGCATGCGTTCTGAGACAACGCTGCTAGACTGCCTGTATCGACGATTTGAGCTGCGGCCCAAAGGCCACGTACAGCGGACCGGGAAAGGGTAGACAGTGGCCAGGCAATCCAGGACGGCATTCCGTGTAGCGGCCAGCATCTCTGCGATCTGGGTGATCGCAGCCTTCTTTCTATCCGAAGAGCAAGAGCGCTTCCGTTGGTTCCTGCTGCTGGGTGTGCTGCCGGTACTGGTTGCCTGGACGATCCGTTGGGTGCTGGTTTCGCATCAGCGCGACAAACGCGACGCGACGCGTTCCGGCCGCCTGCGTTTTCCGCCCTGGAAATAGCGGGCGGTCGCGATGCAACCCTCTGAACTGCTCGAATCGTTGCTGACCTCCCTCGCCGGGCTGGCCACTTTCGACATCTTCATCTCGCCGTACCTGCTTATCCTGTTCTACTACCTGGGCGCCCTGGGCGGCCCGTTTCTCATTGTGATGGTTTTGCGCCAGCTGCGGTCACAACGCAGCAGCATCGGTATGGCCCAACCGGAATCCAGTGCCTGGCATGCCGCGGCCTGGGCGCGCAGCGTCAACGGCATCAGGCTGCTTGGCCTGCTCGCGATAATCGGATTCGAGTTGCTCTGGCGCATCATGTTCGAATTCGTGCTCGCCTATTTTCAGATGCGCGACTACCTGTCCATCCTGGCATCACAATGAAGCAACCGCGACAGCGCCCCCGGGATGCAGAATGCCGGCCGGGAGATAACCGTGTGCGCGCGGCTTGCAGAAACCCCTGGCGACCATTGACCATGAACGGAGTCACCAACAGATGAAGTTACGGATCGTATACAACAGGTTCGGCGACCAGTACCGGATCGAACGTAAGCGCTGGTTTGGCTGGGGCTTCATCTCGGAACCGGGCGGCCTTCACTACCTGGCCTTCGACAGCCTCGAAAAGGCCGAGGACTGGATAGAACGGTGTTTCAGGAACCAGGACCGCGACAGCAAGCGCTGGCGCACGGTCAAAGAGGTGGAGATTTAGGCGCGTCACCAAGGCCTCGCGGGCCAGTCATGCTGGCAGGCCATTCGCTAATCGATCGAGAGTTGCATACGGGGAAAATCCAGGTGAAGGCAACTGCCGCGCACCAGGTCATGCCCGATCAGGGCGTTTATCCGGAAACCCAGTGACGTCGCGATGGACAGGGACGGCAACAGGAGACCCGAGGCATCATCGTACGGCCTGCCACCCAGGCAAAGCCGATCGGCGTGGGCCGCCCTGCCATGGACCTCGCCTGCACCCCCTGTCCCGACCAAAGCCTCATCGAGCCCCGGTTCAACGCCGAGTAAAGCGCCTCGATCCTCGGGTACCGCAAATGCGCGGCCGGTCATGCCGGTATCGAGAAAGACCAACGCGTTCTGCAGCGCGGGAAAATCAGCCTGTGTCAGCAGCATGCGGTTCTCGGCCAGCCACAGCGGCGTGGTCTGCGGCGCCGGATCGGCCACTGATGACGGCAGCAGCGTGAACGCCCCGGCCTGGTAGTCGAACCTGCAGTTGAACAGCGACAGCACGCTGATGCCGATAATGCCGTGCACAGGCGTGTCGGGAAACCAGCCCCCAAACACCGGCTGCAGATCGAGGACCTGGATGGGCAGGTCATGGATACGTACGGCATCCAGGTCGAGTTGCTGCAGATGGGCATGCGTTACCTCGGCGCGATGGCCGCCAGCGAAATCGCGCCACTCCTGCCCACCAAGCGGGACACCGGCTGATACGGCAAAGCGCATATCGAGCACGCAGTCGCCGGCACCGCTATCGATAATCAGATTGGCCTCAATCCCATTGACCGAAGCGCGCACCATGGGAAGGGGTTCGATGCCGAGCAGGTCCAGGCGGGCCGTGGCAGAGGTATCCGCCCTGCGAAAGACATCGAGGCCGGCCATGGCCGCAAGGGTCCCGGCAAGCCCGTCGCGACCGAGCTGTTGGTAACACAGCGCAGCGGGACCAAGATTGCCCAGGCGACAGTAGGCCTCGGCGAGGTGCGACAGGATACTGCGGGTACGCCAGCCTTGCTCCAGCACATGGGAAAGCCGGGCTACCGCAGCCTCGGGCCGGTTAGCCAGTAGATCGAGATAGCCGAGGCGGGCGGCAATATCGAGTCGCCCGGGAGATCGGTCCAGCAGCGCCGCGTAGCCGCGTGCCGCCGCGCTGAAGCGACCTTCGACGAAATCGTTGTCGACGACGGTCTCGGTCGCCTCTGAACCGGTCGGGTGGGACTGTTGCATCGGGTCACTGCACATGCGGCGAGTCTATCCGTCGCGCGGCGGAAAATTCCGTGTATTTCGGGCGCTTTGCCGTCGACCACGACAAGGTGCGGTGCCCTTGGCGAAAGAAAACCGTCGGCCCTTACGGGTCGACGGTTTCTGTACCGGCAGGAAAGCAGGTTTACTTTGCCTTCTTGCGCTCTTCGACTTCCTTGACGACCTGCTCCGCGATATTCGCCGGGCAAGGTGCATAGTGCGAGAACTCCATCGAGAACTGGCCACGCCCCGAGGTCATGGTGCGCAGGTCACCGATGTAACCGAACATCTCGGACAGCGGCGCGTCGGCCTTGACGCGAACACCGGCAGGACCCGCTTCCTGGCCCAGGATCATGCCGCGACGACGGTTCAGGTCACCGATAACGTCACCCACATGGTCTTCCGGGGTGAAGACATCGACCTTCATGATCGGCTCGAGCAACTGCGGACCCGCTTTCGGAATCGACTGACGATAAGCGGCCTTGGCTGCGATCTCGTAAGCGACGGCAGAGGAGTCAACCGGGTGGAAAGAACCATCGACCAGGGTTACTTTGACATCCAGCAAAGGGAAGCCCGCGATGGTGCCCTGATCCATGCTCATCCTGAAGCCCTTGTCGACCGCCGGCCAGAATTCACGCGGCACGTTACCGCCGGTTACCGCCGATTCGAACTCGTAGCCCGAGTTCTGCTCGCCCGGCTCGACGATGTAGTCGATCTTCGCGAACTGACCCGAACCACCCGACTGCTTCTTGTGGGTGTAGGAGTCTTCGATACGCTGGGTGATGGTTTCACGGTAGGCCACCTGGGGCTTGCCGACTTCGACATCCACGTTGTGGGTGCGGCGCAGGATGTCGACCTTGATGTCGAGGTGCAGCTCGCCCATGCCCTTGAGGATGGTCTCGCCGCTTTCCTCGTCGGTCTCAACGCGGAACGACGGATCTTCGGCCACCATCTTGTTGATTGCCAGGCCCATCTTCTCGACCGAGCCCTTGTCTTTCGGCTTGACCGCAATCGAGATAACCGGCTCCGGGAACACCATCGGTTCCAGCGTGGCCGGATTCTTGGGATCACACAGGGTGTGGCCGGTCTGGGTGTTTTTCATACCGATCAGGGCGACGATGTCGCCGGCCTGGGCCGAATCGAGTTCTTCACGCTCGTCGGCATGCATTTCAACGATACGACCGATACGCTCGGTCTTGCCGGTGAAGGTGTTCAGTACGGTGTCGCCCTTTTTCAGTTTGCCCGAGTAGATGCGGGTGAAGGTCAGGGCGCCGTACTTGTCGTCCATGATCTTGAACGCCAGGGCGCGCAGGGGGTAATCCGGATCGACGATCGCCTTCTTGCCGGTCTCGTTACCTTCCAGGTCAACTTCCGGCTGGGGAGGGACTTCGGTCGGGCTCGGCAGGTAGTCGACGACCGCATCCAGAACCAGTTGGATACCCTTGTTCTTGAACGCCGAACCACAGTAGGTGGGGAAGAAGTCCAGGGCGATCGTGCCCTTGCGGATGCAACGCTTCAGGTCCTCTACCGAAGGCTCATTGCCCTCCAGGTAGGCTTCCATCAGGTCGTCGTCCTGCTCCACGGCAGCTTCGATCATCTTCTCGCGGTACTCTTCTGCCTTCGCCACCATATCCGCGGGGATGTCGGTGATTTCAAAGTTCTCAGGCTGACCGGATTCGTCCCAGACGTAGGCCTTCATGGTCATCAGGTCGACCACGCCAACGAAGTCGTCTTCGATACCGATCGGCAGCACCATGACCAGCGGATGCGCTGCCAGGACATTCTCGACCTGATCGACAACGCGGTAGAAGTCGGCACCGATGCGGTCCATCTTGTTGACGAAGATGACGCGGGCAACCTTTGAATCGTTCGCGTAGCGCCAGTTGGTCTCGGACTGGGGCTCGACACCGCCGGAACCACAGAAAACACCGACACCGCCGTCCAGTACCTTCAGCGAACGATAGACCTCAATGGTGAAGTCAACGTGCCCGGGCGTGTCGATGATGTTGAAACGGTGACCGTCCCACTGACAGGAGGTCGCAGCAGACTGGATGGTGATACCACGCTCGGCTTCCTGCTCCATGAAGTCGGTGGTGGCCTCGCCGTCGTGTACCTCACCGGTCTTGTGGATCTTGCCGGTGAGCTTGAGGATACGCTCGGTGGTGGTGGTTTTGCCCGCGTCCACGTGGGCAAAAATACCGATGTTTCGGTACAAGCTTAAGTCAGTCATGTCGATCGTCTCAGGGGGTATGCAAATCTTGGGGTGCGTAGCATATACGTCCTTCGCTGAAATTGCCCATTTATCCGCTACCCGGCGGCCAGCCAGCCGGTCCGCGCTGCCTGGCCAATCTGTCGGAAAAGCGCCGCGGGACGGCAATCTGATCGACCTGAGCCGGCCGGTCGGCCGCTACCGGGCAAGGCACCAGCCTCTCAGCGGCTGCGGGTCGCCGTCGGCCTTTGCCGCGACAAAGGCGCGATAGTCGTTTATTTCCACCTACTGAGAAATCCAGCCATCCGCGGCGATCATCCTGATATCGCAGGGGATTACCGGACGGGAGCGCGGCTTTCCAGTTCCGCCTGTCGAGGCCGGGCCGGTGATCACAACCAGGCCATGCATCACCCCGGGCCATTCGGACCCGGGATCGGGAGGATCACGCGAGGTCGAAGCGATCCAGGTTCATCACCTTGTCCCATGCCGCCACGAAGTCATCGACAAACTTTTTCTGCGCATCGTCGGTGGCGTAAACCTCGGCCAGCGCGCGCAGCTCGGCGTTCGAACCGAAAACCAGGTCGACCCGCGTGCCGGTCCACTTCAGCTCGCCGCTCTTGCGGTCGTGACCTTCGAAGCGGTCTTCGTCTGCCGAAACCGCCTTCCAGGTGGTCCGCATATCGAGCAGATTGACGAAGAAGTCGTTACTCAGCGCCTCTGGCCGGTCGGTGAACACCCCATGCCCGGTCTGGCCGACATTGGTATTGAGGACACGCAGACCGCCGATCAGCACCGCCATCTCGGGTGGGGTCAGGGTCAATAACTGCGCCCTGTCGACCAGCAGTTCCTCCGCGGGGCATGTGTAGCTGGCCTTCTGGTAGTTGCGAAAACCATCCGCAATCGGCTCGAGCACCTCGAATGCCTCGATATCGGTCTGTTCCTGCGAGGCATCCATGCGACCCGGCGAGAATGGGACCGTCACATCGTGACCCGCATTCCTCGCCGCCTGCTCTACGCCTGCGCAGCCCGCCAGCACGATCAGGTCCGCGAGCGACACCCGCTTGCCACCCGCCTGCGCGCTGTTGAAACCATCCGGAGTACCGAAGTTCGTGGGCTTGCGGGCGGTCGGCGGCGACGGCAGCCCGGAAGGCGAGTTGCCTCCTCCCTGGACGCGCTGCGCGTCGCCGGGGGACCCACGGATGTGGAGGTCATGGAGGTCGCCTATTCGGATGGCCGCCGTCTGTTGCTGCCCTTGAGTCGCATCGATCAGATTCAACGCTACAGCGGGATCGAAGGCGTCTCACCCCGGTTGGATCGTCTGGGTGGCAGCTCCTGGGTGCGCACTAAAGAGAAGGTCAAGCGGAGCATGCAGAAGCTCGCCAGCGACCTGGTGCGGCTCTACGCCGAGAGGCAGTTGGCCTCCGCCCCTGCCATGGGCCCCGAGAGCGATCTGCTGGCTCAGTTCGAGGCCGCGTTCGATTTCGAAGAGACGGAGGATCAGCTGACCGTCATCCAGGCGATCAAGGAGGATCTGGAATTGGAACGTCCCATGGATCGCCTGCTCTGTGGCGATGTGGGTTTCGGCAAGACCGAGGTGGCTATGCGGGCAGCCTTCAAAGTGGTGGAGGGCGGATTCCAGGTGGCGGTTCTGGCGCCACCACCCACTCTCGGCGGATCAGCATCTGGAGACCTTTCAGCGTCGATTCGCCGGCCATCCCGTGCGGATCGAAATCGTCTCCCGGCGGCGTTCGGCCCGCGAGGTGCGTGAGATCAAGGAGGCGCTGGAGGGCAACGGGGAAAGGCAGA
>CAVRBK010000055.1:0-31299 GCA_963719025.1 uncultured Gammaproteobacteria bacterium
TCGATTTGATCGATGAGGTGCTTGCGGTTGGCGATGCCGGGTTTCGCGCCAAGTGCTATGACGTTATCAATGCCCTGATGGAGGAAAGAGCAGTTATTTTTGTCAGCCACAACATGGCGCAGGTCAGTCGTCTCGCCACCGAACTGCTGCTCCTCGATGGAGAGAACTCGCAGACGTTCGATCAACCCGCTTTGGGAATAGAGCGTTATCTGGATTTGAACTGCAGTCTGTCAACGAGTGGGGGTATGCGCCATGAAAATGGTGCGGTCGCGAAGAACGTCCGTGTGGAATCGCACTTAGGTACCAATGTCGCAGCGATGGGAGAGCCCTGTGAGCTCCTGATGGATGTGCATATGCATGATGCTGTGTCCGATGCTGAGGTGCTGATTGGCGTTTTCTCGCAGGACCTTCAACCGGTTGCGTTTGCCAAATCCAGACCATCCCTGTTTGGTTCTGGGGTTGGCGTGTTTTCTCTGCGGTTCGCATTGGAACGACTCTCCCTGCCCCATGGGCGGTTTTCCCTTTCTCTCGTCGTTCAGGCGAGTGGTGGGCGCCGGCAGATGTTGTGGTACCAAGATGTTTTGACGCTGGAGGTGGAGGGCGAATCGCTGCATCGTGGCGGCAGCATACTGATCGGTGAGTGGCAGGTTGTAGGTTCCGGCGACCCTTCGGTGGAAACGGGCGAACCCGAGACGGCGTCGACGTCAGGGCTGACGTCCTGATTGCGGAATTCAAGTTGTCGAACGTGCGCACTGCTTCCAGAAACGTGCTGATCTGGTGTCACGATTCCATCGCCATCATCGACAAGCTGCTCGTATTCGGGGACTGGTTGCGTTCCCTGGGATACCGGCCGGTCTGGGTCAGCCGCGGGAGACCCACGCAGTTGGCGTTCGCCCTGCGCGGAGAAGTCGCGCATGCCCTGATCGATTTCATATCGGTCGAACAAGAACTGATTGCGGCATCGATGCTTGATGCTGCGGCCTGTGATTCCCTGGGTGATTTCGAGGCGCGAAGTGGCTCGCAGGTCCTGCCGCTGCGGGCCGCTGCAGATGACTACCCGCCGCGGCTGGTGCGGTTCCTCGATGGTGCCTGGCAGATTCTTTGTGCCCGTTATCGTCCGCATGCGCTGATCGTCCTCAATGGCCAGACGGCCATGGCGCGCACACTTGTTGCCTGTGCGAAGAAAACGCGCTGTCCGGTCTGGTACTGGGAGAACGGGCTGTTGCCGGAGACGCTGGTGTTCGACCGTGATGGCGTCAACGCGCTCTCCAGCGTCGCGGGTTGGGGGCGGGTTGATGACTGGGACTACCAGCCGAGGCGACAACATGCCGAGGCCTTCACTGCCTGGTATCGGGAATGGCGGCGCAACGGCGAGACCCTGGTCAAGGTGGGACAGGCCAGTACCGCCGGTGCGGTTCGCGCCGGGTTGCGGATCACGCCGGAAAGACGGGTCATCCTGGTGCCACTGCAGGTCGAGACCGATACCAACATCATTCTGCATTCGCCGGCGTTTCACGATATGCAGGGCTTTGCCGATTTCCTGCAGCGCGCGGTAGCCGGCAGACCTGACATCGTGCTGCTGTTCAAGGACCATCCCAAGCGGGTTCGACAACAGCAGGGTGGGCCGCCGCCGCTGCGCCTGGACGATTCGCGACATCGCTATGTCGCCGAGGGACATCTGCATTCGCTGCTGGGTGCGTCCGATGCGGTCATCACCATCAATTCGACGGTCGGGTTCGAGGCCCTGCTGCGCGGTATGCCGGTGATCTGTTGCGGGCGCTCGACCTATTCGGGAAAGGGGCTCACCCGGGATTTTTTTCGTGGCGAGGATGACCTGGCAGAACTGCGAGGTGTGTTGGCGCGTCCCTTCAGTGACCTGCTGCCGGATATGGGCCAGAGCGCGTTGTTCGCGACCCGCCTGATGCGAGAGCATCTTTTTGCCACCGGCCCTGATCCGCTGGGCTCGCGCGAGTTCGCCGGGAAGAGCCTGGTCGAAAGTATCGAGCAGGTGCCGGCGGCTGGGTTTCCCGGGTTGTCACCGGCGCTGCGCAACGTGGCCGCTGTGATCGACGCCGATTCACTGTTGCCGGCCGGTTCTGCCGCGCATCGCTATGTGCTCCTGACCGATAGCCCGGTGCATCAACACGTTCACCTGCTGGTGGAACTGATACAGGGGTGCCAGCCGGATGCGAACGTTCGATTGGCGCGTGCCGGTCGGCTGAACCGGTGGCTGGCCCGGCTGCGCGGCGAGACGGTGTTGGATTGTCGCGACTGATGCGGCGCGGCCTTCATCGGGGCTGGCGCCGTTTGCGGATCAACGGCTCGGGATCGACAGCAGCGGCAGATGCAGTTCCCGCAGGATCTTCTCGGCGTTGCTGCCACGCATGCGTGCCTTGAGGCCCAGCGGGCCCTGGGTGGACATGACGACGAGGTCGGGCTGGAAGGCCTCGGCGGCCTCCATCGCTGCATCTGCGCTTGTGCCGTTGTGTATCTCCTGGCGCCATTGCTGGTCGCCGGCCTGCGGCAACAGCAGTTCGGTCTCGGCCGGTTGGCCGGCGGTGTGCACCACCAGGATCTCGGCCGCATTGGCGCCCAGCGCGGGCAGCCATTGCTTGAGATAGGCCATTGCGGGTCGCGAGTCCCTGTAGGGATCAAGTACCACCAGGACGCGATCCAGTCGGGCTTGGCCGTTCGCCGGGTCGACGAAACCCTTGCCCTGGTCGGGCAGCATCAGCGCATAACTGTTGGTCTGATGGGTGACGGTTTCCGCCACCGAGGAGCGAAACATGCGGGCCAGCCCGGAGCGTCCCTTAGTGGCCATCACCAGCAGGTCGGTCGGATGCTTGCGCAGGTAGTCGGTGATGCCCTGGCGCGGATCGTCGTCACGCATCGCCATTTTGGCAACACCCAGGTTGAGTTGCTCGAGAACCGCCGTGCGGGGCGCATCGTCTGCCAGTAATCCCCAGACGGTCAGTGTTTCGCGCACGCCGGGAAAACGTTCCCAGGGGACGTCGTCGCGGCTCTCGGATCCGGTATGCAACAAGGTGAGGCGCGCCTGGCGGGCAACCGCAAAGGCGAGGGCGTGATAGAAGGCGCGTTCGCTGTCGGCAGTGAAATCCGTGGAGACCAGGATGCGTGGCGTGATCTGTTGTGTGTCCGACAAAAAAGGCGCCCCGTCCGGGTGTTGCAATCAATCTTCCAATTCTAGCATCCGTGGATTCTCTCGAGCCGGTCTTTGTGCGGTACTGTTGGTGGTAAAGTGTCGGGTAGCCAGTCGAGGTGAGGCAGCCGTGTTTTATGACAAGTTTCCGTGCCCCTGTTGCGGCCACCGCGTTTTCGATTACCAGCCGGGCTTCAACCAGGAATGTCCGATCTGCGGCTGGGAGGACAGCCTCGATCAGCTGCGATTTCCGAACATGCCCGGTAGCGCGAACCACGTGAGCCTGGTCGAGGCGCAGCGCAATTATGTTATCCACGGTTCGTCGGAACGTCGCAAACGCGGGTTGACGCGAACACCGTTTGAAGGCGAGCCGCGGGACGAGACATGGCGGCCAATCGACCTGCAGCGCGACAATCTCGAAGAGCCGAGGCGTGGCCTGAAATATGCAGATTCGTATCCTTACGAGGACACCACCGTACTCTACTACTGGCGCTTGACCTACTGGCGTCGCGTGGTCGGCTGATTGATTGGATCAGTAAAGGCGTAAAGGGGGCTGCTGCAGGGCATTGAGTTGCTGCTGCAGATCCTGGATATGCTGCGACCAGTAGTGTGGTGACTCGGCCCAGGGGAAAGCCGCGGGAAATGCGGGGTCGTCCCAGCGCAGCGCGATCCAGGCGCTGTAGTGCAGCATGCGCAGGCTGCGCAATGGCTCGATCAATGCGAGTTGGCGCGGGTCAAAGCGCTGGAACATCTCGTAGCCCTCGAGCATAGCGCTGAGCTGCACCGTCTGCTCCTCGCGCGGACCATTCAGCAGCATCCACAGGTCCTGTACCGCCGGGCCGTTGCGACAATCGTCGAGATCAACGAAGTGTGGTCCCTGCTCGGTCCACAGGATGTTGCCGTGATGGCAATCGCCGTGCAGCCGGATGGTCGTGAAATCCACACTGGCGAAGGCCCCGTCGAGGCGCTGCAGCAGTTGTTCGGAGGTCGCCGCATAGGGGTCGCGTTCGTGCGCGGGCAGCAGCGGGCTCTGCATCACCACGTCGCGTGCGGGCCAGCCCATGGTCGCCGGGTCCAATGACGGACGATGCGCAAAGCGGTGACTCTGCCCGGCCAGATGGATACGTCCGATGAAGCGGCCGATCCACTCCAGTTGGTCAAGGTCTCCGGGTTCGGGTGCGCGCCCGCCACGCCGCGGAAACAGGGCGAAACGAAAACCCTGGTGGCTGAACAGGCTGGTCCGTTCGGCGTTCTGCCAGGGCGCAACCACCGGGATGTCTTCGGCCGCGAGGGCGAGCGAGAACACATGCTCCTCGTCGATGGCGGCGTCGGTCCAGCGATCCGGCCGGTAGAACTTGACCACCATCGGTGGCTGTTCATCGATCCCGATCTGCAAAACGCGGTTTTCGTAGCTGTTGAGTGCCAGCATGTGGCCGTCGGGCAGCAGGCCTGTCTGCTCCACGGCCTGCATGATCATGTCGGGCGTCAGGCGTTCGTAGGGATGACTCAAGGTCTGGGGTTGCGACGTAGCATGTCGTCCAGTCGCTGGCGATCGAAGCCATCGATCCGCGTGTCTCCGATCATGATGACCGGAACGCTGCGTGCACCGAGTTGGGCGAACGCCTTCTGCGCCCGCTTGTTCTGTTGCACATCGAATTCCTGGAAGCGCAGGCCACGCTGCTGCAGGTATAGCTTGGCCTGCCGGCAGTGCGGGCAATTGCGTGTGCTGTAGAGCGTGATTCGGGGAGCGGCCATGATCGTTGCGTGTGTCTGCCGGTGATCAGCGGCCGGTCAGCCGATGCTCGGCCTCGCGATACTTCTCGGCCGTCCGGTCGATGATCTCCTGCGGCAGGATCGGGCCCGGCGGTGTCTTGTCCCAGTCGAGGGTCTCGAGGTAGTCGCGCACGAACTGCTTGTCGAAGCTGGGCGGGCTGATCCCCGGTGCGTACTGGTCGGCTGGCCAGAAGCGCGACGAATCCGGCGTCAGTACCTCGTCGATCAGGAGCAGCGTGCCGGCATCGTCGAGACCGAACTCGAACTTGGTGTCGGCGATGATGATGCCGCGCTCGCGCGCATAGGCGGCGCTCTCGGCGTAGATGCGCAGGCTCGCATCGCGCACCTGCTCGGCCAGCTCCCGGCCCAGCAGCTCGACGGTGCGGGCGAAGTCGATGTTTTCGTCGTGGCCACCGACGACCGCCTTGGTCGACGGGGTGAAGATCGGCTCGGGCAGCTGGTCGGCCATGCTGCAGCCCGCCGGCAGCGGGATGCCGCACACCGCCGCCGGTGGCCTGGTAGTCCTTCCAGCCCGAGCCGATCAGGTAGCCGCGCACGATCGCCTCGACCGGCAGTGGCCGCAGGCGTTTCGACGACGATCGCGCGATCGCCCAGGCGCGCGCGCTCCGCCGCGTCCGGGAGCACGTCGGCCAGCGGCAGGTCGCTCAGGTGGTTGGGGATGATGCTGCGGGTGCGCCCGAACCAGAAGTTGGCGACCCGGGTCAGCACCTCGCCCTTGCCCGGAATCGGCTGCGGCAGCACCACGTCGAATGCGGACAGGCGGTCGGTGGTGACGATCAGCAGGTGCTGGTCGTCGACCGCGTAGATGTCGCGGACCTTGCCGCGGTTGATCAGCTGCAGGCCGGGCAGGTCGGATTCGTGCAAGGCGCTCATGTCGTGTCTTTGTAGGCGGGAAAGCAGCCAAGTATAGCGCCGTGGCGGGGAAGATGGCATCGTATCGGGCCGTAACAACACTGCAAAAAGGGTGCTGCAGCGTGACAGATTCAACCCCGGTAGATGCCTATCTGACCGCCTTCCGCGGCGGCTTCACCTCGGCCCTGCGCTGGCCACAGCTCGACGCGCTGTGGGGCCGGGTGCGTGCGGCGCCGGAAGGCTGGTTCGTCTATGCGATCGGCGAGACGCCTCCGGCCGCGCCGACAGATGCCGACGGCCTGCTGCGGTTTATCGACGAGGTCGACCAGCTGCTGCGCCGCGAGCACGACGAGGACTACTGCGGCATCGTCTATGCCGACGCCCCCGACGCTCCCTCGATGATCAAGATCTACGATCCCAACAACCTCGGGGTGTCCTGCGGTTACAGCGACAAGCCGCCGCTTCCGGGCTGGGTGTTGAGTCGCCTGCCTCCGGTCGATCTCGAGGCGGCGCGCCAGCCGGCCGGGCGGCGCCGTTGGTGGCAACGTCTTTTTGCCGGCTGAGTCTTCTGTCTTTGGCTGAAAATGGCATGGAAACAAGGTGTTGTCGCAAATCCTGTGCAACCGGCAGGGTATTGCCGCGGGTGTCGCGGGGTATGGATTCGACGCCGTGGGTGATAATATCCGACCAAATCACAGGGTTACGGCCATTTGGCCATGGCCCGGCCGGGCAGTGTCGGTTTCACCGTTCGGTGCCGCAGTAGCAGCTGGAGTTACAGTATATGAGTACCCAACAGCAGGCACTTGGCGACATCACCATCGCGGTCATGGCGCTTCTCGATTCCTGGAAGCTCGATTCCGCGGAGATTCAGGCGGTGTTGTCGCTGTCTGAAAAGGTTCGTGCGCGCGCGCTGAACAAGTACCGCGAGGGTACGGAGGTGTTGCCGGACGATCCCGCGGTGTTGCGGCGCGCCGGTTACCTGCTGCGGATTTCCGATGCCTTGCGCACCACCTATCCGCTGAATCCGCGTATGTCGGGGCGCTGGGTCCGGCAGGGACATCGCCGCTTCGGCCGGCGTTCGCCACTGTCGATCATCCTGCGCGACGGGGAAAGTGGTCTGATTGCCGTGCTGTCAGAGCTCGACTGCACCTTCTCCTGGGATCTTACCGGTTCGACCACCACCGGGTATCGTCCGACCGGCGGCTGAGTCCAGTAGTCTTGGCCTGTTCAAGGCACACGGGGGCGCGAGCGCCTCTTCGCCAGCGATGGGGGGGCGGTCGTCACGATCCAGGGATTTGTCGACACCTGCAGGCACTGATCCGTACCTTCAAGATCGGCTGACTACAGCAGGCCGTCGTGGCGCGCCTCGTCTTCGGGCAGCAGGCGGAGCTGTTTCAGGCGCCATTCGCCGTCGTCGTTCTGCAGCAGCATCTCAACGCCCTGGCTGATCTGTCCGCCATCGGTTGTCTGGGTTGTTTCGAGCGACTTGAACAGGATGCGCTGGGCATCGGCCGTGCGCACATTGATCTTCGTGTATCCGATGTCGCTGATCAGGCCCTGCGGAAACTCGTGCTCGCACTGGCGGTACCAGTCGTCGTAGCCGAGGGTGTCGAAGCCGGGTACGCCAAACACCAGCACCTCGGGTGAGATCAGGGCCATATGCCCTGCGAGGTCGCGTGCGAGTGCGGTAGCGACGAAGGTTTCGAGCCAGTTGTCTACAATAGCGGCGGTCATGGGGCCTCATCCGGATAGTATTCAGGCGCCGCATTGAAGCACGGCGCGGCCAGGTTATTCACACTTTCCTCGCTATGGGAAATGCCTGGGACAGGTGGCAAATCCCGGTCAGCCCGACAATGGGGCGTCCAACACATTGAAAAGCTTGGTGAAATACAGGGTATCGTGAAGAATAAGCAGTTTCCCGTGCGGCTCGCGTGGCGGGCGTGATTCGACTCACAGAGTTATCCACAGGTTTGTCCGGTGCACTGCTGTTGTGGTGCGCGGCCGTCTGGGCAGGTCAGGGTGCACTGGCTGCGGGGGCCCCTCCGCATGGGCCGGACGCGCCCGATCGTGGCGCCGGCCCCTCGCTGCAGGCGCGTGCCGAGGCGGGTGATCCCTGGGCGCAGTTGAATCTCGGGGCGGCTTTCGACCATGGCCTGGCCGGAAGGGTCGCAGACCCAGGCCGCGCGGTGTTGTGGTACCGGCGGGCGGCCGAGGCGGGGGTGGCCGAGGCACAGTTCAACCTGGCGCATTGCCTCGCTACCGGTCACGGCACACCGAGAGACGATCGCGCCGCGCATCGCTGGATGCGGCTTGCCGCCGCGCAGGGCCTGGCCGATGCCGAGTTTCTCCTTGGCATCATGCTCGCCGAAGGCATTGGCACGCCCCGGGATTCGACCGCGGCGCGGGCCTGGTTGCAGAAGGCGGCCGACCGGGGGCATGCCGATGCGGCGACCGCACTGCCTGGTCTGCCCGCGGCAGACTAGGGACTGTTCGTCCGGTGTCCGGTAAGGCGAAAGGCCCTCGCCACGCAGCGCGCCGTATCGCCGCGACGGTGACAGGGGTATAATCTCGCGCCCTTTCCTTCAGCGCAGTGAATTCCCGTGATCCAGAATCTTCGTAACGTGGCGATCATCGCCCACGTCGACCATGGCAAGACCACCCTGGTCGACGAGTTGCTCAAGCAGTCCGGCACGCTCGGTGAGCGTTTCGGCGAGGTCGAGCGGGTCATGGACTCGAACGACCAGGAAAAGGAGCGTGGTATCACGATCCTGTCGAAGAACACGGCGATCAGCTGGAACGACTATCGCATCAACATCGTCGATACCCCGGGACACGCCGATTTCGGCGGCGAGGTCGAGCGCGTGCTGTCGATGGTCGACTCGGTGCTGCTGCTGGTCGATGCGCAGGAAGGCCCGATGCCGCAGACCCGCTTCGTCACCCAGAAGGCGTTCAAGCACGGCCTGCGCCCGATCGTGATCGTCAACAAGATCGACAAGCCGGGCGCGCGTCCCGACTGGGTCATCGACCAGGTCTTCGAACTGTTCGACAACCTCGGTGCCAGCGATGCCCAGCTCGATTTTCCGATCATCTATGCCTCGTCGATCAACGGCTACGCGTCGACCAAGGACGACGTGCGCGAAGGTGATATGACGCCGATCTTCGAGGCCATCGTCAACTATCTGCCCGGCGCCGAATGTCGATCCGGACGCGCCGCTGCAGATGCAGATCTCGAATCTGGACTACAGCAGCTATGTCGGCGCGATCGCGGTCGGTCGGGTGACCCGCGGCAGGATCCAGCCGGGTCAGCAGGTCGTGGTCAGCAAGTACGATGGCGAAAAGCCACAAGGCCAAGATCGGCCTGGTGTACGGTTACCTCGGGCCTCGAGCGTCACGAGGTAAAGGAGGCGCGCGCCGGCGACATCATCGCGATCACCGGGATCGAGGCGCCGAACGTGTCCGACACCCTGTGTGACCCGGACAACGTCGAGCCGATGCCGCCGCTGACGGTCGACGAGCCGACCGTGTCGATGACCTTCCAGGTGAATGCCTCGCCGTTTGCCGGCAAGTCCGGCAAGTACCTGACGTCGCGCCAGCTCAAGGATCGCCTCGAGCGCGAATTGATCCACAACGTGGCGCTGCGCGTGGAAGAGGGCACCGACCCGGAGAAGTTCAAGGTCTCGGGACGTGGCGAACTGCATCTCTCGGTGCTGATCGAAAACATGCGCCGCGAGGGCTTCGAACTGGCGGTGTCGCGTCCCGAGGTCATCTTCCGCGAGATCGACGGCGAGATCTGCGAGCCCTACGAGGCGGTCACCATCGATATCGAAGAACAGCACCAGGGTGCGCTGATGGAGACCCTGGGCGAACGCAAGGGCGACCTGAAAGACATGGTGCCCGATGGCAAGGGACGTGTGCGTCTCGACTATATCGTGCCGTCGCGCGGCCTGATCGGTATCCAGACCGACTTCATGACCATGACCTCGGGCACCGGCCTGATGTACCACGTGTTCGATCACTATGGTCCGGTCCAGGCCGGCGGTATCGCACCACGCAAGAACGGCGTGATGATTTCCAATGGCCAGGGCAAGGTGCTGGGTTTTGCGCTGTTCAACCTGCAGGAGCGCGGCAAGATGTTTGCCTCACCCGGTGACGAGGTCTACGAAGGCCAACTGGTCGGCATCCATTCGCGCGCCAACGACCTGGTGGTCAATCCGCTCAAGGGCAAGCAGCTGACCAACGTGCGTGCCTCCGGCAAGGACGATGCGATCGCGCTGGTGCCGCCGATCAGGATGACGCTGGAGCAGGCGCTGGAGTTTATCGAGGACGATGAGCTGGTCGAGGTGACCCCGACCGAGATCCGCCTGCGCAAGAAATTCCTCAAGGAACATGAGCGCAAGCGCGCGTCCCGTTCCTGAAACAACAACGGCCCGACCTTATCCGGGCCGGGCCGGGCAGAGATGTTGTCATCGCGCAGGCTCAGCACATCGCGCTGATGTGCCTGTGGGCGTCGCCCTGGCGTGTCGTCCGTGACGATGACGGGTTTATTCTTGCGCAATCCAGCGGCCCCGAGAACCGTATTCGGATCGTTGCACTGTAGGAATTTTCCGACACAGCTGTCCCGGCGTTTTTTCGAATCGGCGCGCCAAGACCGCGATTGGCGCTAGAATTTGATCCCATGAAAGACCTATACCCCGAGATCCGGCCTTATCGGACCGAGTACCTGGACGTCGACGACGTCCATTCCCTGTATGTCGAAGAGGTGGGCAACCCGGACGGGATACCGGCGCTGTTCCTGCACGGTGGCCCCGGCGCCGGCTGCGAGCCCTATCACCGCCGTTTCTTCGATCCGCAGCGCTACCGGGTGGTGCTGTTCGACCAGCGCGGTGCCGGGCGTTCGACGCCGCATGCCTCGCTTGATCAACAACACCACCTGGGATCTGGTCGCAGACATCGAGAGGCTGCGCGAGCACCTCGGCGTGGAACGCTGGCTGCTGTTTGGTGGATCCTGGGGTTCGACCCTCGCCCTGGCCTACGCGCAGACCCACCCGGAGCGGGTGTCGGCGATGGTGCTGCGCGGTATCTTTCTCTGCCGTCCGCAGGAGATCCAGTGGTTCTACCAGGAGGGGACGAGTCGACTGTTTCCCGACTACTGGGAGGATTTCGTCAGTCCGATCGAGCCGGGCGAGCGCGCCGACCTGCTGCAGGCCTATCATCGCCTGCTGACCGGGCCGGATGAACTGCGCCGGCTGGCCGCGGCCAAGGCCTGGTCGGTCTGGGAGGGGCGTACCGCGACCCTGTTGTCGGACGAGAGTGTGGCCGCGCATTTCGCCCAGCCACACGTCGCGCTGAGCATGGCGCGGATCGAGTGTGACTATTTCGTCAACAAGGCCTACCTGCGACCCAATCAACTGCTCGAGGACGCGGCCAGACTGGCGGACATCCCCGGCGTGATCGTGCATGGTCGCTATGACGTGATCTGTCCGCTGGAGAATGCCTGGGCGCTGCACCAGGCCTGGTCGGGCAGCGAGCTGTCGATCATCGCCGATGCCGGCCATTCGGCGGCCGAGTCGGGCACCCGGCGACGCCTGATCGAGGCGACCGACCAGTTCGCCGACGAGTTGGGCGGATGATCTCAGAGGGCGGGGCGGAGCCGCGACTGCTGTCGCTGTCAGCCGCTGCTGCGCAGGTAGGCCAGCAGTTTCTCGAGCGCGGCGCGGTTGGTCGCGCTGATGTCGATGGTCTCGAGTCCCGCCCAGTTTTCGTCCGGGCTGTTGGCGGGGGTGCACCAGAGAATCTTTACGCCCATGGCGACCGGGCCGCTGCCTGCTTCGGCTGGAGCATCCACGCTGAGTTGCAGGATGCCGTCGCTGTACAACTGGCGGTGGGTGATCAGCATCATGCCGCCCGGTGACAGGTTGCCGATGATACCGAGCGGCTCACCATCGATACTGTTGATTACCCTTAGGCCGACGCCATCGGCGTCGATCCGGTCGTTCTGGCGGCGCTCGTCCACTATCTGCGGTTCTCCTGGTCAGGCGTTTACCGAATCTTCCAATGCACGCCGTATACGTCGCAGCGAGCGGGCGACGAAGCTCGAGGTTTCCTGCTGCATTGGCCGCACCTTGCCTTCGCGGATCAGTTGCGCCACGTTGCTTGCCGGCATCAGCGCCACCTTTGCGCCATGCTGATCGACGAACAGCATGTTGCGGGTATGCGGGTTCACCCAAAGCAACTTCACCGCCTGCTCTTCTTTCGCATCTTTGCGTTTGATGACGAACCAGTTGCCGGCCTCGCGCATCAGTTTCTCGGCAACCTTGCGGTCCTCTTCGGTCAGCGGCGTCTCGGCCTGCTGTCCGGCAATCGTTTCGGTCGCGCTCGCGACACCCGCCGGTTTTGGCGCACTGCCAGGCTGAGCTGCGGATTTGGTCGCTGCCGCGGCCTCTTTTGGTTTAACGGCCGATACGGTTTTTTCTGGAACGGTGTCGAGCGATTCGATCACCCGCCGGATATTCTGATCGTGATGCGGAATCAGGCTGCCGACGCTGGACTGCAGGCGCTCGGTGAGGTCGTTGCGCACGGCATCGCCGAGCGGTTGACCACCGGCTGCATGCACCGCGGCGGCGACCAGCGTTTCGCCGATACTATAGGCGTTGCTCCAGGAATCTGATCCGGTGTCGAGGTTGCTGCGCAACAGCAACAGCGTCAGGTAGTCGGCGTAGGTCGTCGACAGGAAGGTGATGACAGCCGGGGCAACCTGGATATCGGCACTGATGTCGTCGAGGGTCTTCTTGACGATCGCCTTGGCCTGGTCGAGCCGTGCGCGTCCGCGTTCGGCCTCGAGTGTGCGTTCTTCGGCGGCGTTTGATTGCTGTTCGAGTTTCTTCTCGGCGCGATCCAGCACATCGATCTGCTCGTTGAAGAAGTTGTCCGGCAGTGATTCGTGCTGGAGAATCTGGGTAACGATCTCCTGTAGCTGGGGGAAGATGCCGACCCGCAGGTTGTCTTCGCGTACCCAGCGTATGCCGGCATCGAGCATGCGTTCGAACAGGCGCCGCGCCGGGTGTGCGGTGTTGTCGAGGAAGTCGGGGCTCTGCACCGCGATCTTGAGGTAACGGGTGTGCAGATGGCTGAGCAGGGTCTTGACCGAGTTCGGCAGCAGCTTCTCGTTCAGCATGGCCTCGAACAGCATCCCGACGATGTCGATGACATCCTCTTCGCGACTGTCCAGCTTGTCGCGGCCGACCAGGCTCTTGATGATCTGACGCTGTTTCTGCAGCGCGCCCTTGATCTTCATCAGCAGGGCGGCGTCGATCGCCACCTTCGAGTGCCGCCACCGCTGGCCATCGGCAGTGGATGCGGTGCCTCTTCCAGCACCCGCGCATCGGCGATCGCCTCGTGCACATTGGCGGCCGTCGGCATGATCGGCGCCGAGGTCTGCAGCGGCTCGGCGGTGCGTTCCATCTGCCGTTTCGCCATCAGCAATGAGCTGATCTCGGACAGTGTCTCTGCCGAGCTCGGGGTCGACGGACGAAGTCGCCGGATGGCGTCACCCATCGGCGCTCCCGCCGGGGGCGCTCCCGCGTCGGCCGGCGGGGACATGCCGTAGCTGTTGGTCATCCCGGCCTGTGCCGGATCGCCGGCAGCTTCGGAGGCGGCTTCACCAGCCGCGGCGCCGCTGCCGCCCGAGGTGGGCCGTTGATATTCGTACTTGATGTTGGGGAGTATGCCCAGGCCGATCAGGCGCTCATTGAAGTCGGCGTAGAGGTGACTGAGGCGGCTCATCACGTAGCGGTCGAACAGGGTATAGAAGACCAGTCGCACCTCTTTCTCGACCTCGAGCTTGCGGCTCGAAGGATCGAAAATCCGGATCACCTGCATCGGGTTGGCGGGTACCTGTTCGGCCGGGATCGGGCGCCCACCCAGCAGTGCGGAAAGGCGTTGCGCGAGGGCATGCAGTGCCTCCTGCTGGCGATTCACGGTGCGTTTGGCGATGGTTTCCAGCGCCAGTGAGCGTTCGTAGTCCTCGACGTCGACCAGGCTGAGGGTGTCCGCTCCCAGCTGTGCGGAATGCTCCGGGCCCTGCGCAAATGACGACAGGCTGTCTCTCAGGGCCCGTTCGAAATCGCCGATGATGGTCTCTTCTTTCAGGTAGAACTCGCGCTGTGCGTCGAAGAACAGGCGCTGCAGGCGATTGTTCTCGGCGGCATCGGCGAACTCCAGCAGCACCTGGCTGGATGACTCGAACAACTGGCGAAATCCCTCGACCAGGCTGCCTGCGACCTCGTTCTCCCAATCCAGCAGTATTTTCTTGGTATCTGTTTGCATGAATCCGCGTTCCGTCGCATGGCGACAGATTCGTCAAGGGTGATCTTTGAGATAGTAACCTCTACATCGGTGGGTTAGTGGGAATACTTGAGTGAAAACAAGAAATTTATCTGTCGTGAACAAGCTGTCGGAGATCGGGACATGATTGGTTTGCTGCAACGGGTGAGCGCGGCCGAAGTGCGGGTCGATGGCCACAGCATCGCCCGTATTGGCGGCGGTCTGCTGGTACTGGTCGGGGTGCAGAGAGAAGACACGGCGTCGCGCGCCGAACGTCTGCTTGAGCGCCTGATGGGTTATCGCGTGTTCGAGGATCCGCACGGGCGGATGAACCTGAGCCTGCGCGATACGGGCGGCGGTCTGCTGCTGGTGCCGCAGTTCACCCTGGCGGCAGACACGCGCAAGGGCCGGCGACCGGGGTTTTCCCCCGCCGCCAGCCCGGCGTTGGGGGCCCGAATGTTCGATCACCTGCTGGCCTGCGCCGCCGCGCAGGTATCGCCGGTGCAGAGCGGACACTTCGGTGCCGACATGCAGGTCAGCCTGGTGAATGACGGCCCGGTGACCTTCTGGCTGGAGACTTGAGCAGCGGGCATGCGAATTCAGTCCCGCGGGGTGATGAATTCGCGTAAAATCCGGCACATACAGGTTTGGTTACAGTGGGAGCATGCCGTGGGCCGCAGCGCCAGCGTTGAACGCAATACTCTGGAGACGCAGATTACCGTGTCGATCGATCTCGATGGCACGGGCGTCTCGCGCATGGAGACCGGTTTGCCGTTTCTCGAGCACATGCTCGACCAGATCGCGCGCCACGGCCTGATCGATCTCGACATCGTCGCCAAGGGCGACCTGCATATCGATGCACACCACACGGTTGAGGATATCGGCATCACCCTCGGCCAGGCGTTCGCCGGCAGCGATTGGTGACAAGAAAGGCATCCGTCGCTACGGGCATGCCTATGTGCCGCTGGACGAGGCGCTGTCGCGCGTGGTGCTGGACCTCTCCGGTCGGCCCGGCCTGGTGTTCGCGGTTGATTTCACGCGCGGCATGATCGGCGGCTTCGATGTCGATCTGTTCCACGAGTTCTTTCAGGGCTTCGTCAATCATGCCGGCGTGACCCTGCATGTCGACAACCTGCGCGGCAGCAATGCCCATCATCAGGCCGAGACGGTGTTCAAGGCCTTCGGCCGGGCGCTGCGCATGGCGATCGAGCCCGATCCGCGGCTGGGCGACGTGATTCCGTCGACCAAGGGCAGTCTCTAGGGGGCTCGACAGGTGGCACAGAAGATTGCCGTAATCGACTACGGCATGGGAAATCTGCGCTCGGTGGTCAAGGCTATCGAGCACGTGGCCGGGGCGGCCGAGGTGCGTGCGACCGACGATCCGGCGTATATCGGTGCGGCCGACCGGGTGGTCTTTCCGGGCCAGGGCGCGGCGCGTGACTGCATGGCGGCAATTGGCGAGCATCACCTCAACCAGGCGGTACTGAAGGCGGCGGCGACCAAGCCCTTCCTCGGTATCTGCATGGGCCTGCAGGTGTTGATGCAGCATTCCGAAGAGAATGGAGGCACCGCGCTGCTGAAGCTGTTCGATGGCGAGGTGCGCCGATTCGACGGTCTGGCAATGGGTGATAACGGCCTGCCCCTGAAGATCCCGCACATGGGCTGGAGCCAGGTCCATCAGGTACAGGCGCATCCGCTATGGGCCGGGATCCCGGACGACAGCCGGTTCTACTTTGTCCACAGCTACCGGGTGGTCCCGGAGGATGTGAGCCTGATCGCGGCAACCACCGACTACGGTGTGCGATTTACCTCGGCGATCGCCCGGGATAACCTGTTTGCCACCCAGTTCCATCCGGAAAAGAGTGCGGACGCCGGTCTGCAACTGCTTGAGAACTTTGTGAACTGGACGATCTGATATTGTCTGCGGACCAGGTGTTCTGTTCCGTGACCCAACGACCCCATCGCTAGAGACCTATTATGATCCTGATCCCGGCTATCGACCTCAAAGACGGCAAATGCGTACGCCTGCGTCAGGGCGTGATGGAAGACGACACGGTGTTTTCCGATGATCCGCTGGAGATTGCGCAACGCTGGGTGGATGCCGGTGCGCGACGCCTGCACATGGTCGATCTGAACGGTGCCTTTGCCGGCAGGCCGGTGAACGCCGGGCCGGTCAAGCGCATCGCCGAGGCCTTTCCCGATCTGCCGATCCAGATCGGTGGCGGTATCCGCGATGCCGAGACGATAGAGGCCTACCTTGATGCCGGGGTGCAGTGGTGCATTCTCGGCACGAAGGCGGTGCGCGAACCGCACTTCGTGTCGGAAATCTGCCTGGCGTTTCCCGGTCACATCATCGTCGGCCTCGACGCCAAAGATGGCAAGGTCGCGGTCGAGGGCTGGTCGAAGATGTCGCGTCACGACGTGATCGACATGGCACAGCATTTCGAGAACGACGGCGTGGATTCGATCGTTTACACCGATATCAGTCGCGATGGCATGATGCAGGGCGTGAACGTCGAGGCCACCGCGAAACTGGCCAACGAGGTGCGCATCCCGGTGATTGCCTCCGGCGGAATCACCAGCATCGACGATGTGCGTGCCCTGTGCGCCGCCGATACCGACAACATTATCGGTGCCATCACCGGTCGTGCCATCTACGAAGGTACGCTCGACCTCGCCGAAGGGCAGCGCCTGGCGGATGAACTGAGCGCCGGCTGAGCAAGCACTGCTGTGCAGAAGAGAGCCCGATGGGTTTAGCCAAAAGAATCATTCCCTGTCTCGACGTGGATGCCGGCCGTGTGGTCAAGGGCGTCAAGTTCGTCGATATCCGCGATGCCGGTGACCCGGTCGAGGTGGCGCGCCGCTACAACGAGGAGGGCGCGGACGAGATCACCTTCCTCGACATCACCGCCACCGCGCACGAGCGCGATACCATCGTGCACGTGGTCGAACAGGTCGCTTCCGAGGTGTTCATCCCGTTGACCGTGGGTGGCGGTATCCGCAAGGCCGACGACGTGCTGCGCATGCTCAATGCCGGTGCCGACAAGGTCGCGATCAACTCGGCGGCCGTGTTCAATCCGGAATTCGTGCAGGAGGTCACCGACCGCTTCGGTTCGCAGTGCATCGTGGTGGCGATCGATGCCAAGCGGGTGGATGATCACTGGGAGATCTTCACCCACGGCGGGCGCAAGCCGACCGGTATCGATGCCGTCGGCTGGGCGAAAAAGATGGCCGACTACGGTGCCGGCGAGATCCTGCTCACCAGCATGGATCGGGACGGCACCAAGATCGGTTTCGACAACGAACTGACCCGGGCCGTGGCCGAGGCCGTGCCGATTCCGGTGATCGCCTCCGGTGGCGTCGGTGAGTTGCAGCACCTGGTCGACGGGGTAAAGCAGGGTGGGGCCGATGCCGTGCTGGCGGCCTCGATCTTCCATTTCGCCGAGTACAGCATCGGCGAGGCCAAACAGTTCATGGCCGACCAGGGTGTGGAGGTAAGAATCTGATGAGCGATACCCTGCATCGACTGGCCGAGGTGCTGGAGCAGCGCAAGGACGCGGATCCTGACAGTTCGTACGTCGCCAAGCTGTACGGCAAGGGCCTCGACGCGATCCTGAAGAAGATCGGTGAAGAGGCCACAGAGACGGTAATGGCGGCGAAAGACGGCGATAACGCGAAGATCGTCTACGAAACAGCCGATCTTTGGTTTCATTCGATGGTCCTGCTGGCCCACCGGGGGCTGACGCCGGAAGACGTCCTGAATGAACTCGATCGCCGTTTTGGCCTGTCGGGGCTCGAAGAGAAGGCGCGTCGCGGCGAATAGGCTTCCGCACCGTCAACCCGGGCATGCGGTATCATTTGCGTCCTGAGTTTTTTAACCCGCCGATTAACAGAGCGGGTCAACACCGGAGAGAGAAATGGGTTTTGGTGGAATCAGTATCTGGCAGTTGTTGATCGTTCTCGTCATCGTGCTGCTGTTGTTCGGTACCAAGCGTCTGCGCAATCTGGGCGGCGACCTGGGCAATGCGGTGAAGGGCTTCAAAAAGGCCATGGGCGACGAGGAGTCGAAGAAGGACGGCGAGCCGGAGAAGCTCGAAAAGGTCGATGAGAAAGTGATCGACGGCGAAGCCACGCGCGAGAAAGACAAGCAGTAACACGCGCGCACACGGAACGCTGTCATGTTCGACGTCGGATTTTTCGAACTCATGCTGATCGGGATCGTTGCCCTGCTGGTGGTGGGGCCTGAACGATTGCCCAAGGTCGCGCGCACGGCGGGCATGTGGCTGGGTCGCGGGCGGCGTTTCATCAACACGGTGAAAGACGATATCGACCGCGAGGTCAAGGCCGACGAGCTCCGCAGCATTCTTGAAAAGCAGAAGCAGAACAACCCCTTGCACGAGATCGTCGAAGACACCAAGAGCAGCTTCGAGCAGATCAAGTCTGAAACCGCATCCGCCGTGTCGTCGGTAGGCGCGGATCAGAAACCGGCCGCCCCTGAAAACAAACATGACTGAAAACGTGCCGTTGTCCGAGCAGCCGTTCATCAGTCACCTGGTGGAACTGCGAGACCGCCTGATGCGCATGGTGTTGGCCGTGCTCGTCATCTTCCTTGGCCTGTTCCCGTTCGGTAACGACATCTACGTCTTTATCGCCGACCCCCTGATGAAGGTGCTGCCCGAAGGCACCAGCATGATCGCCACCCAGGTGGCATCGCCGTTTCTCACCCCGTTCAAGCTGGCCCTGGTCGCGGCGGTGTTCGTTGCCATGCCCTACCTGTTGCACCAGTTCTGGGGCTTCATTGCGCCGGGGCTGTACCAGCACGAAAAACGCCTCGCCTTCCCACTGCTCGCCTCGAGCGTGCTGCTGTTTTATCTCGGCGCGACCTTTGCCTACGTGGTGGTCTTTCCGCTGGTGTTTGCGTTCCTGACCGGGGTCGCGCCCGAGGGCGTGGCGGTGATGACCGACATAACCGCGTACCTCGATTTTGTATTGACCCTGTTTTTTGCCTTCGGTATTGCCTTCGAGGTGCCAATCGCGACCATCGTGCTGGTACTGGCCAAGGCCACGACACCGGAGAAACTCGCGACCAAGCGCCCCTACGTGATCGTCGGTGCCTTCGTCATCGGCATGTTGCTGACCCCGCCGGATATCATCTCGCAGACCCTGCTCGCCCTGCCGATGTGGATTCTGTTTGAGGTCGGCCTGGTGTTGTCGCGCATGGTGGTGCGTGATCGCGCGGCCCGCGCATCGCATGAAGACGATGATTTGTACCAAGATCCATCGGAACAGACATCGAACGTTGGGCCGGCCACCGTTGCGACGGCAACCGCGGCCGCCACCAGCTCGGCCTCAGGCAACGCCGGGGTGGTCGACGAGGGTGAGTTCAAGCCGCTCGATGACGACGAGATGGAGTCGGAATTCGATCGCATCGAGCGCGAATTCGACGAGCTTGACGGGCCGGTCGATGGCGTTGAAGAGGCGCACGACGACGATGAAGAGGATGCGCCCGTCGATGCCGACAACAGCGACGTCGCGGACGCCGGCTCGGATGGGTGGTCGGTGGATGATTCCGCCGATATGCTCGACGAAGAGGACGACTTCCCGCGGCGCAGCGCGATCGAGGCGCTGGTCGATGCCAAGCTCGAGCAGGTCGCGGCATTGCGTGCCACCGGGGCCTTTGACGAGGCGCGGCGTCTGCTCTACGAGGTGCTGAGCGACGGCAACGAGACCCAGGTGGCGGTCGCCCGCAACATCCTGGAGCAGCTCGACAGCTGATTGCCCGGTCGGGATGCGTTTGCGCATCGCCGCAACGGCTTGTCTCCGTATCTGATTAACGCCCGTCGGAGCCCCGTATGATGATGCTGCGTCTGCTGTTCCTGCTGATGATCGCCAGTCCGGTACTTGCCCTGCAGAACCAGCTGCAGGCCCATCCTTCGCCGTACCTTGCGATGCACGGCGATGACCCCGTGGCCTGGCAGGACTGGGGTGAAGAGGCTGTGGCGCAGGCCCGCGATACGGGCAAGCTGTTGTTCATATCCAGTGGCTATTTCTCTTGCCACTGGTGCCATGTGATGCAGCGCGAGAGTTATCGCAATCCGGCGATTGCCGAACTGCTCAACAAGCATTTCATCCCGGTCAAACTCGATCGCGAGCTGCACGGTGCGCTGGATGCGTTTCTTATCGATTTCGTCGAGAAGACCCAGGGCCAGGCGGGCTGGCCGCTGAATGTCTTTCTTACCCCCGAAGGCTACCCGCTGATCGGCGCAACCTATCTGCCGCCGGAGCGTTTCAGCGAACTGCTGACCCGGCTGAACAAGGTCTGGACCGACGAGCGCGCACGCATGCGCAACCTGGCCCGCCGCACGCTCTTGCAGCTGATGCTGAACCAGGTCCGGGTCGACGTGGCGCCGCAGTCCGCGTCGGTGCTGCGCCAGAGCATGCTGGCGAAGACGCTGGAGCTGGCCGACCTGATGGAAGGCGGCTTTGGTGATCAGAGTCGTTTTCCGATGGCGCCGCAGCTGATGGTCCTGCTCGACCTGCTGGCAGACCGGCCGGAACCGCAACTGGCTGAGTTTCTGTCCTTGACCTTGGACAATTTGGCCGATGGCGGAATGCGGGATCATCTGGCGGGTGGTTTCTTTCGTTACACGGTCGATCCATCCTGGCAGATCCCGCATTTCGAAAAGATGCTGTATACCCAGGCGCAGCTGGTCGAGGTCTATCTGCGCGCCGCCGATGTGTTGGGGCGGCCGGACTATGCCGAGGTTGCGCGCGACACCCTGAGGTTTGTCGCGCAATCGATGGCGGGGCCCCAGGGTGGCTTTATCGCCAGTTTCTCGGCGGTGGATAGCCAGGGCGAAGAGGGTGGCGTTTATCTCTGGACCATCGACGAGGTGCACGCCCTGCTCGGTGAGGCGGATACCGCGCTGGCGCGCCGCTACTGGAAGATGCTGGATATCCCGGCACTGGATGGCGGCTACCTGCCGCGGCGCGGCGAGTCGCCCGAACAGATTGCCGCGGCCATCGGGGAAACGCCGGAGCAGGTGCGTGACCGGCTGCAGTCGATCCGACTGAAGTTGCTGACAGCGCGCCAGCGTCGCGACCTTCCGGCAGACCACAAGGAACTGGCCGGCTGGAACGGCCTGATGCTGGCGGCGTTCGCACAGGCTGCGCAGCGCTGGAATGATCCGTTGTTCCGCCAGGCGGCCGAGCGTGTGCGTAACTTCCTGCGCGACCGCCTGTGGGACGGCAAGGGCCTGCGGCGCGCACTGGATGGCCAGCGTGAGCTGGGCAAGGCCTCGCTCGAGGACTATGCCTATGTGGCCTACGGCATGGCGAAGTATGCCGAGCTGAGCGGTGATCCGGTTGATCGCACCTTTGTCGCGGCATTGTTGAATCTGGCCTGGCAGCGTTACCACGGGCCCGGAGGTTGGCGCATGGATGATCAGCCGCTGATCCCGGGGATGAATGAACAGGCGGCGATGCTCGAAGGCGCCTTGCCGGCACCCTCGGCGGTGTTGATCCGGCTTGCCGCCGAGAGTGATTCGCCGGAACTGGTCGCCAAGGCCTTGGCGGCGGCGGCGGAGGGCAGGCCGTTGGCCCAGGGCGAGCCATTCTGGTATGCCGGTCACCACGCAGCGCTGCTGCTGGAGCCGCGACCAGCCACAGAGTGAACGGCGAGGTAGTGTCCATTGGTATCCGATAATCGATCGACCGAGGTAATGCGGGACCCGTTCGGGCGGCATGTCAGCTACCTGCGCCTGTCCGTGACCGACCGCTGCAACTATCGCTGTGGTTACTGCATGGCCGAGGAGATGACCTTCCTGCCGAAGCGCGATCTGCTCACCCTGGAAGAACTGCAGCGGGTTGCCGGGGTGTTCGTCGGGCTGGGCGTCAACAAGCTGCGGATCACCGGTGGTGAGCCCCTGGTGCGACGCGACATCATGGCCCTGTTCCACGGGCTGAGGCCACAACTCGAAGCCGGTGATCTCAAGGAACTCACGCTGACGACCAACGGCACGCTGCTGCAGCGCCATGCGCAGGAACTGGCCGATTGCGGGGTGCGTCGCATCAATGTCTCGCTTGATACCCTGGACCCTGCACGGTTCAGCGAACTCACCCGCAAGGGTGAGCTGCAGGTGGTGCTGGACGGCATTGGGGCCGCGGTGGATGCCGGGCTGAAGATCAAGATCAACGCCGTCGCGTTACGCGGTATCAATGATCGCGAACTGCCCGAGCTGTTGGGATGGTGTGGCGAGCGCGGCTTTGATTTTGCCCTGATCGAATCGATGCCGATGGGCGAGATCGGTGACTGTCGCGAGGAGCATTTCATGTCACTGGACGAGGCGCGCGATATCCTCGCCGCCCATTGGACCCTGGCACATAGCAGGCATCGTACCGGTGGCCCGGCCAACTATTTCGATGTCGCAGAGACCGGCACGCGAGTCGGTTTCATCGCGCCCTACAGTCATAATTTCTGCGAAAGCTGCAACCGCGTCCGACTCACCTGTACCGGCATGCTGTACCTGTGCCTCGGCCAGGATGATTCGACTGACCTGCGCCAGCCGCTGCGCGACGGCGCGAGTGATGATCAGCTGCGCGACGTAATCCTCGAGGCGATCAGCCGCAAACCCAAGGGGCATGATTTCGACGAGACGCGCCTGTCCGATGGTGCCCAGGTGGTGCGTTTCATGAGCACCACCGGCGGCTGAGAAACGGGCGCAAAAGAACCGGCGGTCGCGTCCCGCCCGCAGGCGCCGTCGTGGGTTACCCGGTTGCCCGGGCATGCTCGGCCGATCTACTTCTTGTCCTTGAGCAGCGCGGCCAGATCGCCGAAGGGATTGTGTGTCGCCGTGCTTTTCGGTTCCTTGCCCGAGGTCGCGTCAGAGGAATACGCGTTGTCGATATAACGCGAGTGCTCGTTGTCGTGGCAGTACAGGCACAGTAGCTCCCAGTTACTGCCATCTGCCGGGTTGTTGTCGTGATTGTGATCACGATGATGCACTGTCAGTTCGCGCACATTGCTGCGATCGAACTCGCGTGCACACCGGCCGCACACCCAGGGGTACATCTTCAGTGCCCGTTCGCGGTAACCCTTCTCACGTTGTTCGGCGTCTTTGCGCGCCTGGGCGACGACGCGGTCGAGTCTGTCTTTAGAGTTGTCTGATGGCATCGCTCCAACCTCATAGATGGATTCCCGCCTGCGCGGGAACGACGGATTTTTCCGGAATGACGGGTTTTTCGGGATTGATGGAATTGTCGGGAATGGCGAATTCGTTTGGATAGACTGTAAAGCACAGGATACAGCGCCCACGTTACCCGAATCATACGCCGCGGCGGCGATTGGTCAGCCATAGGCCTGCCAGCACGAGTATGCCGCCGGTCAGCAGTGAACGGCTTAGCGGCTCGTCGAGCAGCCAGGCACCAAGGCAGACGCCGCTGACCGGCACCAGGTTGATGAACTGTCCGGCACGTGCCGCGCCGACGGCATGCACGCCCTTGTAGAACCAGACGAAGGCCAGCACGGTGCCAAACACAGCCAGGTAGGCGATGTTGAGCCAGAGCGGCAGGCTGATCAGCAGTTCGGGCGCTATCCCGCCCTGGCAAAAAACCAGGGCGGCCAGCACCAGGGTGCCGAGTGCGCTCGAGTAGCTGACAGCGATCAGCGGCGACAGTCCATGCAGCACACGCTTGCCGATCAGGGTGTAGCTGACCCAGCTGAAGACGCAACCCAGCAACATCAGTTCGCCGTGACCCAGACCACCGGCCAACAGGGCGGGGATGTCGCCGCGTCCGATAACGATCATGGCACCGACGACGGACAGCGCAATGCCGATTCCGCCCACCAGGCCCAGGCGGTCGCGGAACAACAGGCGCGATGCCAGGGCGATCACGACCGGGTTGGCGGCAATGATCAGCGAGGCACGGCCTGCCTCGACGCTCTGCAGGCCGCGGAAGAAAAACAGGTTGTAGGCCACGACGCCGAACAGTCCCAAGACCAGCAGGGCAAAAAACTGTCGCAGCGATACCCGCGGCAGGCGGCCATGCCGGCTATACAGCCAGCCCAGCAACAGCAGGGTTGCCAGCAGAAAGCGCAGGAACGCCGCACTGGCGGGATCGATAAGCGGCACCAGGTGGCGCCCGGCCACGAAGGTGCCTCCCCAGAAAACCGCGGCCATCGCAAGATGGATGTAGACAAGCGGGTGGCGCATGGCGGGGTCGCTGATGACAAAGGCACAGCTTGCCAAGCGCAACCGCGAATTCCAAGCTGCCGCTTATCGCGGCGTTGTCAGCCTTGAACGACGATCTGCCGCGACTTTTAGGGCTAGACTTTGCTTATGCAAATTGAACAACGGGCACGGCCGGGCGACGATGCAGGCGAGCGGGAGCCACCAGAGCTCGAGGTGGTGATCGAGATCCCCCGCGGCAGCTTTCTGAAGCGCGGATCGACCGGTCAGCTGGATTTTGTCTCGCCGCTGCCTTGTCCGTTCAATTACGGTTCGGTCGAGACCCTGATCGGGCTGGAGGGTGATCTGCTCGACGCCGTGGTGCTCGGGCCGCGCCTTCCGCGCGGCGCCAGGACGACCGTGCGTGCGTATGCCGCGATCGGCCTGACCGACCGCGGCATGTATGACGACAAGCTGATCTGCAGTCGTCGTCCGTTACGCCCGTGGCAGGCATCGCTGCTACTGTTGTTTTTCAGGCTCTATGCACAGTGCAAGTGGCTGTTGAACCTGAGTCGTGGTCGTGCCGGTCGCAATGCCTGCGAAGGCTGGGGCGACGCGGAATCCGCGATTGCACGGGCGTTGCCGAGGTCGGGTAACAACTGGAAGGGTTCGACGATCCCTTTCTGATGGTCAACTCAAGTGTTGCCGCCAAGGGTGGCTGAGCGAACGGGGGATGTCGAATGGGTGCGGGTGTATTGCCCTTTGCTGTTGATCGCGGCAAGGTTCAGTTCCTTTTTCAGACGGTATTCAGCGGCCGCAAGACCGGCTACCTGATTGATTTCGGCGGCGGCGTGGCGACGGGCGAGAGCGACCGGGCCTGCGCAGTTCGCGAGTTCGTTGAAGAAACCGAAACCCTTTACCTGGCCGATGACCTGGCCCGTGCGAGCCGTTCGGCGCAGGCTGTGAACGCCCAGGTACCGCTGGTTCGGCAGCTGTTCGATGCCACCCTGAAGGCTCACCCCGGGTGGTGGTGTCGCCGCGCCCCTGGCGATGGGCGCAAGCCCAAGCGGTGGAAAACGTTCTTCGTCGAGTTTCCGTACCGGGATATCGCGGCGATGAACGACGCATGGCGCAATGACACGGCGGGTCGCTTCAAGAAGCGGCGCGAGTTGATCTGGGTAGAGGCGGATGAACTGATCGCCCTCTATGCAGCCGCACCGGACAGGTTGTGGAAGCGGGTTCGTCAGTTGCAGGGCGCGTCGACGCTGGTGAGCGAGATCCAGCGGTGCAAGGCGTTCTGAGTCCTGTGTCAGGAAAGACGCCGGGTGCGCCGGCCAGGCTTTGCCCGGCCGATCGATGAATCACTGCTGCCGTCCGGGTACGACCGGTAATTAGCTCAAATATGCCGGTGTTTCCGGGGCGATCACTCGACAGGCGGTTGGGCCGGGTCTTCGGGCGTCTTGTTTTCCTTTTTCCGCGCCAGTTTTTCTTCCTTCTTCTTTTTCTTGGCGAGATCTCTCTGGCGTTTCTCGAATGCGTAGTTGGGTTTTGCCATGGGCGGTCCTCAAGCGGGATGGGTAGGGGGAATCTGAATATGTAGTGTACAGATCGAAGGGCGGCAAGGTCGATGCGAATTGCGTCTGAACGCAGGCAGGCAGGCGGGTCGGGCGATGGATCGGTCGAGTGGCTAACCGCCTGCCAGTGAAGGTACTAGACCGTTGCGGCGCTTACCTGGAGGGGCAGGGCGACAAACTGCCTTGTGAGCGTTTCGAGGTCGTGTTCGTTGGGACTGACGATGAATCCTCTGACTGCCGCGGTGATGCTGGCAGCCCAGGGTTCGAGTTGCCCCGCCTTCTCCAACACCGTCAGCATCTGTGCGACGGCTTGCGTGCCCTTGCCGTACAGCGTTTTCCATTCGCTGTCGCCGAAGGCCTGAAACAGTACGCGGCCGGTGCGCAGGGCGATGTCGTCGGTAGCGACAGCGATGGCCTTGTCCGCCAGCAGGCTTTTCAGTGTAGAGGTCAGAAAGAATGAAAATCCGGCAATATAGGCGGCGCGGGAATGCGGGACCTTGCCCGGGAGGAGTGTCACCTCCGCCCGATCCAGCACCCGGCTAGCCATATCGACCACGACAATGCACAGGTCGTCCTGAATCTGCCCCTGGCCGCCCGGTATCTCCCCATCGCCCGCTGAGCGTTGCTGCCTCAGTTGCCTGGCGTAAGCATGCAGGCTTTCATTCAACTTGATTGTGGGTTCTGGCATGCCTGCAGGGTTCCGGCCGTTGCATCGGATATCCCGAGCCTACACGCGATCCCGTCGGCTTAAGACGCATCATCCATAGGTTTTTGCCGGAGACCCCCCACAACCGGCGGATGAATTGCGGTGTGCACCAGGGTGCGCCCCTGCGCGGTGCGGAATGGGCAGCATGGCGTACCCGGTCGCTAACCCCTTTGCGTCGCGGGACCGATGGCATCGGCGATGGCGCTGGTGACGTCCTCGAGCAGTTCTGTCGGGGTCTTTCCCGGTCCAAGGCAAGTGAGCCGGGCAAACCCGACGATTCCGGGCCTGGCAGTACCATCGAGATATGTCCGGCGGCCCCGCCGAAACGGACCAATCCGGTTTCCGGCCAGTGGCGAAACCCCTCGCGGAAAGCATGTTGGCAAACCTTATGCATGTCATAGTAACTATCTGTGTTCCTGGCATAGGCCGGCACAGCTAAAGACAACGACCTGTCACTCACAAACCCAACCAATAGGAAATCACCCATGAGTTTTTTCGGAAAAATTCTCGACAAGCTTGGCCTGTCGACCGCTGAAGCCGCGACTGCATCCGAGCAGGTCGCGGCCCCCGCGCCATCGCAAGAGGCTTCCGCGACACCTGTTGCAGAGGCCGCCCCGGTTGAATCTGCGTCTCCGGCCATTTCGGTCGTGGACGTCGAGGCACACCTGGAAGAACTCGCCGCGGCCAACCCGCAGAAACTCAACTGGAAGACATCGATTGTCGATCTGCTGAAGCTCCTGGAACTCGACAGCAGCTATGCCGCGCGCAAAGAACTGGCCGCAGAACTGGCATGTCCGGCTGAGGTTATGGGCGAATCGGCGAAGATGAACATGTGGCTGCACAAGACCGTGCTGCAAAAGATCGCCGACAATGGCGGCAGCATCCCCGCTGACCTGCTCGACTGACCTGCTCGGTCGACCGACTGGAGGCTGCCGTCGCGGGACGGCGGTCCTGGTCGGCAGCACCAGGGCGCTCCGGTCAACTGGGGGCGACCGCTGTTTTTTCCCGTCCCGGGAAGCGCCTTGGCATCCAAACTGCAGTACAGCTTCTCGAGCCGCGAGCGCGGCTTGCCGTAACTCAGTGCCCCGACGCGGGGCCGGGCATCGGCGCGGCGTCGTTTGATCTACGGTGCCGTTGAAGATGCGAAGGTTGTCGGGCAGACCCGACGAATGGGCGGTGAGACGGGCCCGCCCCCGTTACGAGGCTGCGCACCTGACGCTGCAAGGGCAAAAAAATCAAGGGCCTCATGGCGAGCCTGGTTGGAATTCAGGCTGGTTTTGCATGGGTAGGGAAGCGCGCTGCTGGCAGCAGCGTTTTAAGATCTCGGGATCGGTTTACGCCGATCAGTGAAGACCGACACGTCTAACTGCACGTGTCAGTGGTCGTGACAAAAAACAGGAGGCCAGCATGGCCAATATAGATGCATTGAAAATACTCGGCAGCCTGCTCAGTAGCGGTGCTTTATCCCGCGGTTCGGGTTCTGGCGTGCTCGGTTCGGTCATTGGCGCCATGACCGGCGGCGGTCAGTCCAGTGCCAGCCAGCAGGGTGGTGGTGGTCTCGGCGGTCTGGTCGGTAGCGTACTCGGTGGTGGCTCGAAGGGGGGCGGCATCGGCGACCTGCTGGGCGGCCTGCTCGGGGGCGGAGGTGGTTCGCAGTCGGCGGGCGGGGGGCTGGGTGACCTGTTCGGCATGGCGATGAGACAGGTCGGTGCGGCGAGGTCGGGCAGTCCGGCGTCTGCGGCTGCCGAGCTGCCACGCGGCGTCGACGCCGGGCAGATGGAGCAACAGGCCGAGTTGCTGGTGCGGGCGATGATCAATGCCGCCAAATCCGACGGAACAGTCGACCGGGAAGAACAGCAGAAGATTGTCGACCAGTTGGGTGAAGTCACCGAGGACGAGGTCGAATTCGTGCAGCGTGAATTGGCCACTCCGCTTGATACGCAGGGTTTTGTCCGGAGCATTCCGCGTGGCATGGAAAAACAGGTATACGCCGTCTCGCTGATGGGGATCGACCTCGATAGCCAGTCGGAGGCGCAATACCTGCACCAACTGGCGCAAGGCATCGGTCTGGATGCGGATGTCTGTAACCAGATTCACGCCCAGTTGGGCGTGCCGAAGCTTTACAGCTAGACGGTTGCGGGGTGTCTTCAGGCCACCCCGTAAACGCCGTGGCGTCACCGTCCTCGCGCATGCGAAGCCGGTCTTGCCATGGTCCAAATGGTGGTTCTTTGCTGGAACCTATGCCGGAAAGCAGCTGTATCTCTAGCTGCCCGGTGAAACATTGGGCAGGGTTGGGCGGTCGTATAGACGGACCCCACCAAATTGGGGGCAGCTCACAACAAGGGTGACAACAATGAAACGACGGCATTTTTTCGCCACGCTGGGCGCGGTGGCCCTGACGCCGGTGCTGCTGGGGCGTTTCGCCGCACGCGACGGCGAAGTTGCAGCGGTTTCGGGAGGTAGGTTGGTGCGTAGCGATGACGAATGGCGGGCGCAGTTGACCGATGCCCAATATGATGTGCTGCGCCGGGAGGGTACCGAGCGTCCCGGCAGCAGTGCCCTAAACCAGGAAAAACGGTCTGGCACCTATCTCTGCGTCGGGTGCGATCAACCGTTGTTCAGTTCAGCGACCAAGTACGAGAGCGGTACCGGCTGGCCGAGTTTCTACGACTTTATCGACGGCGCGCTGGAGACCAAGACCGATTACAAGATGATCTGGCCACGTACCGAATATCATTGTTCGAAGTGTGGCGGGCACCACGGTCACGTGTTCAAGGATGGCCCGAAGCCTACCGGCCTGCGCTACTGCAACAATGGCGTGGCTTTGAAGTTCGTGCCAGACAGCCAGGCGTAAGGTCGCCGGGCCCCTGTGTCAGACCGAACCCGTCGCCTGGTAGTTGTCGCGTCTTGCCAGGTAGGCGTCCACCATTGTATCCATGCCTTCCTGGGTATACGGGCGCAAGCCGCTGAGCAGAAGGCGTTTGCAGCCGGTGCCGACCACGGTTTCGCCACACAGGAACTCGAACGCCAGGCGGGCATCGCCGCGCTTGCCATCGACAGTCAAACGACTGTCGGACAGGCGCAGCTCGACGTTTGGGATATCCACCCGCTCAAGTTCGAATGCCATGCTTTCGTAGATAACCATCGGACGCTCGACGTTGATCATCACGCCCTGATCCTGCAGAAGCGGCACCAGGATGTGCGGGAAATTCTGACCGGAGAACGCAACATAGCTGCGTGCAAGGCGCTCGATCAGCCGGCTGTTCTGCGTGATCTCACCGCTGCGATCGACATGCAGGTAGGCCTTGCCGTTGTTATCGCACAGGTCGTAGGTATCGCCCGGGTCGTCTTCCAGTTGCAGTGCCACATTGGCCCCGACCATGCCCGAAAAACGGAACTGCATGTGTTGGCTGATGCCGTAGTGCTGCAGCAACGCGGTAAACAGAAGGTCGCCGGGAACGCAGAAGCGCCTATTGTCCGGATCGTGCAAGGGGTTGAAGTCGCCGGCGACGGCCTTGGCGAAGTTGCTGGCCTGGTCCGGGCTGATCCGGAGGCCGGCGCCGTCGACCGCATAGTAATCGCTTAATTGCATGGTGGCTTGATCTCGCACTGCCGCAAAGAGCGGTCTTGTCATTGAAAAGAGGGGAATCGCGAACAGGCCACAGTCTATCCGTCAGACGCCTGGGATGTGGACTATATCTGTTGCTTGGCCACCCGCAATTTCCACGTGTGTTGCGGCAAACGGGGGCTGTTCGCGATTACACAAGCAATCGAATTCGAGCTCGTTGGCCCACCAGCACCCGAAATCGGGGCATGGGGGCGGAAGTCGATCAGCGTACTGCTCAGGGATGGAGGAGGGGATGACCGGCAGGTAATTGTTTGGAAATCCAGATGGCGAGTTTGTGCTTCATGTTCGCTTCATTCTCCTGGTCCTTTGCCAGCGGCTGGATGACCTTGTCATGTACCAGGAGACGGTAGACATATTCGATTTTCAGATGTGCGGAATCCTTGTTATCGAATTGGGCTGCCCCGCGACGCTCTGCGTATGCCATGCCAACCTGAACAGCCTTTTTGAGCAGTTCTTTTTCGTGCTTGAGCTTTTTCATTTCGAAACAATACTCTCAGACGTTTACACGTTGATCGCGTTTCCTGGCCAGGATGAACGGCCCTCATTCAGGCGGACGTGCTGACCGCCCGGTATTAACTGGTCACGCACTATCTTAGCCGACCAGGCAGCTATTCGAGTAGGGCGTCAGGCTATTTCGGAATCGAGGTAATCTGCGAATGACCGAGCGACTATAGTGCCTCGGTGGCTCTACGATAAGCCATTGACACGAAAGTGATTGGTGGGCCCACCAGAACTCGAACCTGGGACCAACTGATTATGAGAGCCAGGAACCAAACTCCTATTTTCCACCAGGCCAAAGAAATGTAACCGGTTTTTCTATGGCCGGACCGAAGCTGACCGAACGCCGAACCTATGCCGAAACGATTCCGGTCGGTATTGCCGAGGGGTGAGCGAAAAGCTGATCCGGGTCAGCGGGTTGTGGAGGTTCGGTACCCAACTCGAGCCGAACTCGGTGTGGTGTCGGCTTTCTGGGGTGCAGCGGACTTGGTGATGGCCCACTAGTAGACACCCCCGGCCTATGATGCGGAAATCGCGGCGTGATTCTTCTATTGCTAAAGTGCACTGATGAAAAAGGAGGTTAGTGAAATCACAATCAG
>CAVRBK010000056.1:0-77989 GCA_963719025.1 uncultured Gammaproteobacteria bacterium
GCTTGGCACCACCACCCGGGCGCGCCTGCGAATCATCGTCCCAACCGGCTGGCGGACGTGGGTCGCGACCTTCCATGATGTCACGGATCTGATCGGCATCGATGGTTTCAAACTTCATCAGCGCATCGGCCATGGCATGCAGTTTGTCGGTGTATTCCTTGAGGATCATCTCGGCACGATCGTAATTGCGGTCGATGAAGGAGCGAATCTCTTCGTCAATGGCATGCGCGGTATCGTCAGACAGCGCCTTGTGCTGGGTCACCGATCGACCGAGGAATACCTCGCCCTCGTCTTCGCCATAGGCCAGCGGCCCCATGCGATCGGACAGCCCCCACTTGGTGACCATGTTGCGCGCAATGTCGGTCGCCCGCATGAATGTCGTTGGAGGCACCGGTGGTCACCGAGTGCGCGCCAAAGATCAGTTCCTCGGCAATTCGCCCGCCAAACAGGCTGGAAATCTGGCTTTCCAGATGCTCCTTGCTATGGCTGTAGCGATCCTCTTCCGGCAGGAACATGGTCACACCCAGCGCACGGCCGCGTGGAATGATCGAGACCTTGTACACCGGATCGTGCGACGGCACCTTCAGGCCGACAATGGCGTGCCCCGCCTCGTGATAGGCAGTGAGGCGCTTCTCTTCTTCTTTCATCGCCATCGACTTGCGCTCGGCGCCCATCATGATCTTGTCTTTGGCCTTCTCCATGTCGTCCATGTCGACCATGCGTTTGTTGGCCCGCGCCGCGAACAGCGCAGCTTCGTTAACGAGGTTGGCCAGATCGGCACCAGAGAAGCCCGGCGTACCGCGGGCGATAATCGACGGTTTCACATCGTCGGCCAGCGGCACTTTGCGCATGTGGACCTTGAGGATCTGCTCACGGCCCAGGATGTCCGGCAGTCCGACCACGACCTGGCGATCGAAACGCCCCGGACGCAACAGCGCGGGATCAAGTACGTCCGGACGGTTGGTCGCGGCGATAACGATGACCCCTTCATTGCCCTCGAAGCCGTCCATCTCGACCAACAGTTGGTTCAGCGTCTGCTCACGCTCGTCGTGACCGCCACCCAGGCCGGCGCCACGATGGCGACCAACGGCGTCGATCTCGTCGATAAAGATGATGCAGGGCGCATGTTTCTTCGCCTGCTCGAACATGTCTCGAACACGCGAGGCACCCACCCCGACAAACATCTCGACGAAATCCGAACCGGAGATTGTGAAGAAGGGCACCTTCGCCTCGCCGGCGATCGCACGCGCCAGCAGCGTCTTACCGGTACCCGGAGGCCCGACCATCAGCACACCGCTGGGAATCTTGCCGCCAAGCTTCTGAAATTTCGACGGATCCTTGAGGAAGTCGACCAGTTCCTTAACCTCTTCCTTGGCCTCTTCACAACCGGCGACATCCGAGAAGGTCACTTTGACCTGGTCTTCGGTCAGCATGCGCGCCTTGCTCTTGCCGAACGACATGGCGCCGCGACCGGCACCCCCGCCCTGCATCTGCCGCATGAAGAAGATCCACAGGCCGATCAGGATGAACAGCGGGAACCAGTTGATCAGGATCTGCCAAAGAATCGACGGCTGCTCGGGCGGCTTCGCACGAATCTCGACGCCAGACTTCAGCAGGTCGCCGACCAGGCCGGGATCACTCGGTGATTCAGTTGCGAAGCGACTGCCCGAGGTCATCACCCCGTCGATCCGGCCGTCCTTATAGATCGTGACGCTGGCGACATTCTTGTTGTCTACCTGCTCAAGGAATTTCGAATAGGAAATTGCCGGAGCGCCGGTCTTCGGCGTCGTGAAGCTATTGAAAACGGTCATCAAAACCACGGCAATGATGACCCACAAAACGATATTTTTAGCCATGTCGTTCACGACAAATTCCTCGTGCCTGTATCAGGCGTTGCGGCCCCGAAAAGACTCGTGGCCGGTCGCTTTTCACACCCGCAGGGCGCGCTTATTTCACTATTTTCGTAACCTACTACGAATGATAGTTCCCGGCTACCAGATAAACCTCGCGGCTATTTGCCCTGGACGCCTTGGGCTTACGGGTGACGGCCCGCCCGAATTGCGCCTTTACATCGCGTATCCACGGATCGAAACCCTCGCCATGGAACACCTTGCAAACGAATCCCCCACCCGGTCGAAGATGCCGGTCGCAGAAATCCAGGGCCAGTTCGCACAGATACATCGCCCGCGGCTGATCGACCGCCGTCACTCCGCTAACATTGGGGGCCATGTCTGAGATAACAAGGTCGATTTTTCGACCATCCAGAACCTCGCCGAGCTGCTGCAGGGATTCGTCCTCGCGGAAATCACCCTGAATCAGGGTCACACCCGGCAGCGGGTCGATCTCCAGCAGGTCGAATGCGATGACATCACCCTTGGACCCCACGATATCGGCCGCGACCTGCGACCAGCCACCCGGCGCCGCCCCCAGATCGACCACGACATGGCCGGGCTTGAGGACATGGTCCTTGTCCTGGATCTCCAGCAATTTATACGCCGCGCGCGAGCGGTAGCCATCGCGCTTGGAGCGCTTGACGAACTCATCGTTGACGTGCCGCTGCATCCAGCGGTGACTGCTCTTGGAACGTGCCATAAGGGGAATCTGGATCGATTGACCTGTGTATCAGGCTGGAATTATGCCATTTCGCCGCGTCGGGAACCGCGCGGAGAAGCGGGAAATGCGCCGCAGGGCACTTATCGGTATAGTTGCGAGCCTTTTCAGCGAGCCTAAGTCATGCCCCTGTCGTCGACCCAGAAACGCCACCTGCGATCCCTTGGACATCACCTCAAACCGGTCGTATGGATCGGCCAGCATGGCCTTGGCGACAACGTGATAACCGAGATCGAACAGGCTTTGGATTCCCACGAGCTGATCAAGATCAAGATCGCCGCTGATCGCGAGGCACGCACCGCGATGGCCGGGGAGATCACGTCTCGCACCCAGGCCGAGCCGATTCACAGTATCGGCCAGATGCTGATCATCTTCCGACGCAACGAGAAGAAACCGAAGATCGCCCTGCCCTCGCGCTGAACCGCGCCCGCTCGGTCAGCCGGCCAGCCGTTCGAACACCGGGCGATATCGCTCAACCGACGCCATCCAGTTGCGCTCACGTTCAACAAAACTGCGCCCGGCCAGCCGATAGGCATCCCAACTGTCGCGGTTGTCGAAAAGGTCGGCCACGACGTCGGCAAAGGCCGCGGCGTCACCGGCCCGGAACAGGCGACCGGTCACGCCATCCTCGATCAGCTCGCGATGCCCACCCACATCCGAGGCCACCAGCAGGCGACGTTGCGCCATGGCCTCGAGCGGCTTCAACGGGGTGACCAGGTCGGTCAGGCGCATCCGATGCCTTGGATAGACCAGCACGTCGATCAGGTCGTAGTAGCGCTGCACCTGGTCATGCGGCACGCGGCCGGTAAATTTAACCGCGTCGCGCAGACCCAGGCGCTCCGCCTGGGCCTTCAGATTGGCCTCCTGCGGCCCGCCGCCAACCAGGAGCAGCTTGAGACCGGGCACCCGCTCGCGCATCTTCGACAGGGCATCGAGCGCCAGATCGAGCCCCTCGTACGCGTAAAACGAGCCGAGGAAACCGATCAGCGGCTGCCCCGACACGCCAAGTTCCTCGGCGAGGTGTGCATCGTAACCGGCGGTCTCGCCGAAACTGGCGATATCCACGGCATTGGGAATAACCGTGACCCGCTCGTTCGGCACGCCGCGCGCCACGATATCGCTGCGCAGGCCTTCGCAGATGCAGGTCACCGCATCGGCGCGGCGGAACACATGGGTCTCCATCGCCCGGGTCAGGCGATATCGCAGACTGCCTTCGGTTGTGGTCCCATGATCCACCGCCGCATCCTCCCAGAAGGCACGACATTCGTAGACCACAGGCAGGCCATGCCGCCTGCCTGCCGACAGGGCCGCCAGGCCATCAAGTGCCGGCGAATGGGCATGCAGGATATCCGGCCGCTCGGCCTCGATGACGGCATCCAGCCGCCGCGACAGGGTCCGGGCCACCTGCAACTGATTGATTACCGGAAGACGTTCAAGAAGACCGCCCTGTGCCGGCGTGCGATGAAACACCAGGCCATCGACATCTTCAGGGTCGGGCCCGGCCAGCGGATGTTTGCTGCCGGTGACCTGGGCGGTCTCCCAGCCCATGGCCCTCTGGTGCCGGATGATATTGCGTGTCCGGAACGTGTAACCGGTATGCACCGGCAGCGAATGGTCGAGGACGTGCAATATCTTCATCGGCATTTTCCCACGGCCGCGTTACCGGTAGCGCACTTCAAGAATCTCAAACTCGTGCGTGCCGCCCGGCGCGTCCAGGCCCACTTCGTCCCCCTCGCTCTTGCCGATCAGCGCACGCGCCACCGGCGAGGTCACCGAGATCTTGCCGTGCTTGAGATCGGCCTCGTCGACACCAACGATCTGGTAGGTTTTCTCTTCGTCGGTGTTGATATCCAGCAGCACCACGGTGGCCCCGAACACGACCCGGCCGCCGGCATCCAGTGCCGCAACATCGATAATCTGCGCATGCGATAGCTTGCCTTCGATGTCCTTGATACGGCCCTCGATGAAGCCCTGCTGCTCACGCGCCGCGTGATATTCGGCGTTCTCCTTCAGATCACCGTGCGCACGCGCCTCGGAGATCGACGCGATTACCGCCGGTCGTTTGACCGTCTTGAGCTCGGACAACTCGGCTCGCAGATTCTCGGCGCCGGTTTTGGTCATCGGATGCTTTTCCATACTCGAATCCTCAAGCGGCCCTGTCAGCCGTGTAGTTCACGCAAACTGTTGACGTTCAATTCATCCGGCTGCTGCAAGGCCAGCACCGCGGCCTCCGCACCAGAGATGGTGGTTGAGTAACTGACCTTGTGCTGCAGCGCTGCGGCACGGATCGATGCCGAATCGACGATCGCCTGCTTGCCTTCGGTCGTGTTGATGATCAGGGCGAATTCTTCGTTCTTGATCATGTCGACGATATGCGGGCGACCTTCCTTGACCTTGTTGACCACGCTGCAGCTGATACCGGCCTCGGTGATAGATCGGCAGGTACCGCGGGTAGCTGAAATCTCGAAACCCAGTTCCGCGAGGTGGCGAGCGACATTCACCGCGCGCTGGCGATCCGCCTCGCGCACCGACAACAGCGCGCGTCCACCGCGCGGCAGGACCACGCTGCCACCTTCCATCGATTTTGTGAAGGCCTCGCCAAAGGTCCTGCCAATGCCCATCACCTCGCCGGTCGATTTCATCTCCGGACCAAGCAGGGTATCCACACCCGGGAATTTCACGAACGGGAACACGGCCTCTTTGACATAGTAATGCTTGGGGATGATCTCGCCGTCGATGCCCTGGTCCTTGAGTGAACGACCGGCCATGCAACGCGCGGCGATCTTTGCCAGCGGACGACCGGTGGCCTTGGATACGAACGGCACCGTGCGCGAGGCCCGCGGATTCACTTCCAGCAGGTAGATGTCGTCACCCTTGATCGCGAACTGGGTGTTCATCAGGCCAACCACCTTGAGCGCATGCGCAAGGCGGCGGATCTGGTCGCGCATGCGATCCTGCACCGAGGGGCTCAGGGTGTATGGCGGCAGCGAACAGGCGGAGTCACCGGAATGCACGCCGGCCTGCTCGATATGTTCCATGATGCCGCCGATCAATACCTCCTCGCCGTCACAGATCGCGTCGATATCGACCTCGATCGCATCGTCGAGGAAGCGGTCGAGCAACACCGGGGATTCGTTGGATACCTTTACCGCCTCGCGCATGTAGCGACGCAGGTCATCTTCGTCATGCACGATTTCCATCGCGCGACCGCCCAACACGTAGGATGGCCGCACGACCAGCGGGTAACCGATCTCCTCGGCCAGCAGGACCGCCTGCTCGGCCTCGGTGGCGGTGCGGTTTGGCGGCTGCTTGAGCCCCAACTGCTCGACCAACTGCTGGAAGCGTTCGCGATCCTCCGCCAGGTCGATTGAATCCGGCGAGGTGCCGATGATCGAGGCGCCCGCGGCCTCCAGGTCCTCGGCCAGCTTCAGCGGCGTCTGACCACCATACTGCACGATGATGCCCTTCGGGTTTTCCTTATGCACGATCTCGAGCACATCCTCGAGCGTCAGTGGTTCGAAATACAGCCGGTCCGACGTGTCGTAATCGGTTGAAACCGTTTCCGGGTTGCAGTTGACCATGATGGTTTCATAGCCATCCTCGCGCATGGCGAACGCCGCGTGCACGCAGCAGTAGTCGAACTCGATACCCTGGCCGATACGGTTTGGACCACCACCGAGCACCATGATCTTTTCGTTGCCGGTCGGCGCCGCCTCGCACTCCTCCTCGTAGGTGGAATACATGTAGGCGGTATTGGAGGCAAACTCGGCCGCACAGGTATCGACGCGCTTGTATACCGGGCGGATACCAAGGGCGTGTCGGTGGCTGCGCAAATCGGCCTCCGGCACGTCCAGCAGATCGGCCAGGCGTTTGTCGGCAAAGCCCTTGCGCTTGAGCTGACGCAGGCGCGCCGCGTCCAATGCCTCAAAGCCGGCCTCTACGACCTGCTGCTCCTCGCGCACCAGGTCCTCGATCTGCACCAGGAACCAGCGATCGATCTTGGTATGCTCAAAAACCTCTTCCATCGTCAGGCCGGCACGAAACGCATCGGCGACGAACCAGAGCCGGGTGGCACTGGGCTGGCGCATCTCCGAAACGACGGTATCCATCGCCTCGTCGGCACGCATGTCGGCAACCGGATCCAGGCCCGACATGCCGGTTTCCAGGCTGCGAAGTGCCTTCTGCAGTGATTCCTGGAAATTGCGACCGATCGACATGGCCTCGCCAACCGATTTCATCTGCGTGGTCAGGCGCGCATCGGCCTGCGGGAACTTCTCGAACGCAAAGCGCGGCACCTTGGTCACCACGTAGTCGATCGAGGGTTCGAAGGATGCCGGGGTCACACCGCCGGTAATGTCGTTACGCAGTTCATCCAGCGTGTAGCCCACGGCGAGCTTGGCCGCGACCTTGGCGATCGGGAAGCCGGTCGCCTTGGACGCCAGCGCCGAGGAACGCGACACACGCGGGTTCATTTCGATGATGATCATCCGCCCGGTATCCGGGTCGATCGCGAACTGTACGTTCGAACCACCGGTATCGACGCCGATCTCACGCAGCACCGCCAGGGAGGCGTTGCGCATGATCTGGTATTCCTTGTCGGTCAGGGTCTGGGCCGGCGCAACGGTGATCGAGTCACCGGTATGCACACCCATCGGATCGAGGTTCTCGATCGAGCACACGATGATGCAGTTGTCGGCGCAGTCGCGCACGACCTCCATCTCGTACTCCTTCCAGCCGAGGATCGATTCCTCGATCAGCAACTCGGAGGTCGGAGAAAGATCCAGCCCGCGGGTGCAGATCTCCTCGAATTCTTCCCGGTTGTAGGCGATACCGCCACCCGAGCCGCCCATCGTGAACGATGGCCGGATAATGGTCGGAAAACCGATCTGCGACCTGGACCTGGAGCGCCTCCTCCATCGAGTGGGCGATTGCCGAGCGCGGCATGTCGAGGCCGATCTTGCGCATGGCCTGGCGGAACAGGTCACGGTCCTCGGCCTTGTCGATGGCCTCGCGACTGGCGCCGACCATCTCCACACCGTGCTTCTCGAGAACACCTTCGCGTACCAGGTCGAGCGCACAGTTCAGCGCCGTCTGCCCACCCATCGTCGGCAGCAGCGCATCCGGGCTTTTCCTTCTCGATGATCTTGCGCGACCGTGCGCCAGGTGATCGGCTCGATGTAGATCGCATCCGCCATATCCGGGTCGGTCATGATGGTCGCCGGATTGGAGTTCACCAGGATGACGCGAAAACCCTCTTCCTGCAGGGCCTTGCAGGCCTGGGCGCCGGAGTAGTCAAACTCACAGGCCTGGCCGATGACGATCGGGCCGGCGCCGATGATGAGGATGCTCTGGATGTCAGTTCTTTTTGGCATGGTTAATCAACCGCGGGGGCGCCAAGGCGCCGGGAATTCGTAACGGAGTTGCTGTCAGGCTGCGTCCTGCACGCCTATTTCTGCTGCATGAGTTCGATGAAGTGATCGAACACCGGCGCCACGTCATGCGGCCCGGGACTCGCCTCGGGGTGCCCCTGGAAACTGAATGCCGGCCTGTCGGTGCGATGGATACCCTGCAGGGAACCATCAAACAGCGACTTGTGGGTCGCCTTGAGATTCGCTGGCAGGCTTGACTCGTCGACCGCAAAGCCGTGGTTCTGGCTCGAGATCATCACGGCACCGGAGTCGAGATCCTGTACCGGGTGGTTGGCGCCGTGGTGACCAAACTTCATCTTCACCGTCTGCGCGCCCGACGCCAGTCCCAACAGTTGATGTCCGAGGCAGATACCGAAAGTCGGCAGGCCAGTATCGACAATCTCCCGGATCGCCTTGATGGCATAGTCGCAGGGCTCCGGGTCTCCCGGGCCGTTCGACAGGAACACCCCGTCCGGCGCCATCGCCAGCACGTCGCCGGACGGCGTCTGCGCAGGCACCACGGTCACCCGGCAGCCGCGATCGACCAGCATGCGCAGGATATTGCGCTTCACGCCGTAGTCATAGGCAACCACATGGAAGCTGGCCGCGGCCGGGTCGTGACGGGAATGTCCTTCACCAAGCACCCAGGTACCTTCGTCCCAGGTGTAGGTCTGCGCCGTGGTCACCGCTTTCGCCAGATCCATGCCCTTCAGGCCGGGGAAGGCCCTGGCCGCCGCGAGCGCCTGTGCCTCGTCGATCTCACCCGCCATGATGCACCCGTTCTGTGCGCCCTTCTCGCGCAGGATGCGGGTGAGTCGGCGGGTATCGATATCCGCTATGCCGACCACACCGTTCTCGATCAGGTAGCTTTCGAGCGCCTGCTCACTGCGGAAATTACTGGCCAGCATCGGCAGATCGCGTATCACCAGCCCGGCCGCATGGACTGCCGTCGACTCTTCGTCTTCGCGGTTTACCCCGGTGTTACCGATATGCGGATAGGTCAGCGTGACAATCTGCTGACTGTAGGATGGGTCGGTCAGTATTTCCTGGTAACCGGTCATCGCGGTGTTGAACACCACCTCGCCGATCGTCCGCCCATCAGCACCAATGGAACGGCCGCGGAACACACTGCCATCTTCAAGAACGAGTATCGCCGGTTTTGTCATTATATGCGCGCGCAAAAATACCGACGAGAGGTGCCATGGGCCGTCTCTGCCGGTCTTCTATCTGAGTTGAATCGAGTGGACCTGCAACGCCTTGTTGCAGTGCGCAATATTACGTCAAGGTCCTGCGAGCTGTCCACGGCTGGACGGCATTTTAACAGCCCGCCGCCCGGCGTGCGCGAAGCAATTGCGCCCGGGACGGGCGATTGCCGGGAAAAGCGCCCGTCTCGGTGCAGCTCAGGGAAGCTGCTGGCGTGCCCAACCGGCGATGCCCTGCGCATCCAGCGCGCCGGACATGCGACTGATCTCGCGTCCACCGGCAAACAGGATCATCGTCGGGATGCTGCGGATGCCGAACTGCGCAGCGATCCCCTGCTCCTCCTCGGTGTTGACCTTGAGCAGCCGCATCGCCGGCTCGAGCATCGTGGCCGCCTGCTGAAAGGCCGGCGCCATCATTTTGCATGGCCCGCACCACGGCGCCCAGAAATCCACCAGCAGCGGGACATCGCTGCGAGCGAGTTGCGCCTGAAAGGCCCGGCCGTCGCTCTCCAGCGGCCGACCCTGGAACAACGGCGCCTTGCACCGCCCACACTTTCCGCCGGCCGCGAGGCGCTCCGTCGGAACGCGATTGACACCGCTGCATTGTGGGCACACGACATGCACTGACTGACTCACCGTAACCTCCTGCTGAAAACTCCCGCTTTATCTCAGGTGGGGACGCAGACCGGTTGCTTCAAGGTGCGGGTCGCGCTTGCAATTTCCCCCGGTCGGCCGCATTTTTCGTCATCCCGGCAGTTGCGCAGAGACAGACGCATGGCAGATTCGCCCTATATTTTCGAGATCGACCAGAGCAACTACGAGCAGATCGTGATCCAAGGCTCGCACCAGGTCCCCGTTCTGGTCGACTTCTGGGCGACCTGGTGCCAACCCTGCCAGATGCTGATGCCGCTCCTGGCCAAGCTCGCAGACGAATACCAGGGGCGCTTCATCCTGGCCAAGATCAACACCGAGGAACAGCAGGAGATTGCCGCACAGTTCGGCATCCGCAGCATCCCGACGGTCAAGTTGTTCAGCCAGGGTCAGCCGATCGATGAATTCGCCGGCGCGCTGCCGGAAACCGAAATACGGGCATTCCTCGACCGCCACCTGCCGCGCGAATCGGATAATTCCGTGCTGCAGGCCCAGGAACTGCTCTCGACCGGCGACATCAGCGGTGCCATCACGGCGCTGCAGGCCGCGCAGGCGGCGGATCCCGGCAACGCGAGAATCACCATGACCCTGGCACAGGTGCTGGCCTCTTCGGGTGAGATGGACGCCGCCGAACAGGCGCTCGACAGCCTTCCGGAGGATGAGCAGACAAAACCCGAGATTGCCCGGCTGCGCGGCCAGATGTACTTCCACCATCTCGCTGGCGACGCCTCGATCGACCAGCTGACCCAGCAACTGGCCAACGATCCCGACGACATTGCGGTGCGTTTCCGCCTTGCCGCGGCGCAGGTCCTGCAAGGTGACGCCAGCGGCGCGCTGGAGAATTTTCTGCTGATAATGCAGAAAGACCGCAAGTTCGGCGACGACGGCGCGCGCCTGGCCATGCTCAAACTGTTCGATATGCTCGGCGACGAGCCGGCCGTTACACGCTATCGCGCCCGAATGTTCACCCTGTTGCACTGACCTCAGAGGAAAACAACATGACCCCGGAACAACAGACCGCCATTGAGGCCGCCGCTTGGCGCACCCTGGTCGGCCACCTGCAGAAGCGCAAGGACGTACAGAACATCGAGTTGATGAATCTTGCCGGCTTCTGCCGCAACTGCATGTCGCGCTGGATGGCCAACGCGGCCCGGCAAAACGATGCCGAACTCGACCAGGCAGAGGCGCGCGAGATCGTCTACGGCATGAGCTACGACGCGTGGAAAACCCACCACCAACAGCCGGCCACGCCGGAACAGCTGGAAAAGTTCAAGCAGATTGGCCCCGATCAGACCACCGAGTAACGGACCGAAACCTTACTCCCCGGTGTAGGCCTGCAGAGAGATCACCTCGACCCCTGACGCCGTGACCCGCCAACGCACATCGCGACCGGCCAGGCGCATGCCGTAGACCCGCCCCGGTTCCGCACCCTGGCGATAGGCGGGGCGTGGATCCAGCGCCAGCACGCGCTCGATCAGGGCGCGCAATCCGGGGATATCGCCGGCATCCGCCAGCATGTCTTCGGCCTCCCGGGTGAACCGTACCGGCATATCGGCCTGCGGTGCGTCCGGCGCGAATCCACCCTGCGCATCGGCAATACGATCCGCGTAAGGAAGGTAGGGCTTGATATCCAGAACCGGCGTCCCGTCCAGCAGATCGATGCCGCCGACGCGTAACAGCGGATGCGCGCCGCCAACCACCTCGATCAGCCGCACCACCGACAGGCCAAGCGAATTTGGCCGAAAGGGTGAGCGGCTGGCCCACACCCCCACCTCGCGATTGCCGCCGAGACGCGGTGGACGGACCTTCGGGCGCCAGCCCAGCCCCACACAGCGGTCGAACTGAAAGGTCAGCCAGATATGCGAAAAGCCGTCCAGGCCGAGCAGCATCGCCGGATCGTCGTATGGCGGCAGAAGGCGTACCTCGCCGATGGCCTCCTCGACCAGTCCGGACTGCCGCGGAATCCCGAATTTCTCCTCGAACGGCGACCGGACCACCGCCACCGGGTCGAGGAGAATTTCTGATCCGTTTCTGGGCGCCATAACTGTGCACTTCCACGCATTTCGCCGGTAAGCTGCAGAGGATAATCCCGACAGGAAAAACAAACCGGTTTTTTCGCCGGATCCGGGTAAAGCTATCCGTATTCCGGACGATAGCCCGTCTCATGAGAGTTTTCATCGTGTCCAGGAAAACATCGCCTAGCGGCACCGATCTCTCTCCCACGCGGCCACGATCCTGATGTTCAACCTGCTTCGCAAACCCGCCCTTCTGTTTGTGCTGACGTTTACAGCGTTACTGATTGCCGTGCTCGGCGCCACGGGCCGCCTTGGCACGGCCAGCCTGTTGACCGCGACCGTGCTCGCCGCGGTGGTTACCCTGATCTGGGATTACACCGTGCTGCGCCCGACCCGCCGAGGCATGGGCCGCCTGCAGCAGCGCATGCGCCAGCTCTCCCTGCGTCATCAGGGTGCATCCGCGAAGGCCTGGGGCGATCGAGACACCTTGCAGCTCGACCGGCTGCTCGCATTGCGGCAGAAGCGCTTCGCCGGATACACCCGCAGACTGCGCTGCGAGATCGAACGCCTGAAAGCGATCTACCGGCACTCACATGACGCCGTGCTGATCTTCGAACCCGAGCAGGGACGACTGGTCGACTGCAATCCGCGCACATCACAACTGCTGGGCATGAGCCGGGAGGCGCTCGACGGTATGCGCCTGGTCGACCTGCACGACGAGGAGGACGCCTACCTGCGCAGCCTGATCGACGACGTCATGGATCACGACCATGGCCATTCCATTCGCATCAATTATCGTGCCGGCGACGGCCGCATCGTCCCGGCCGAGGTATCGATGTCGCGCATCCTACTGGATACCGGCAACCTGCTGCTCTGCATCGCACGCGATGTCAGCGAACGGCAAAACGCGGCAGAGAAGATTGAACATCTCGCCTATCACGACACCCTGACCGGCCTGCCTAACCGGGCCCTGCTGACCGATCGCGTCAACCGCGCGCTGGTGCGTGCGCGACGAACCGGGCAGATCGGTGCATTGCTGTTTCTCGACCTCGACAAGTTCAAGCGCATCAACGATTCGCTCGGTCATTCTGTCGGCGATGAACTGCTCAAGGAGCTGGCCGGCCGCCTGCGCATCACCCTGCGCGAAGAGGATACAGTCGCGCGCCTTGGCGGTGACGAGTTTGTTGTATTGCTCGAGGCCCTGGGGCAACGCCAGGACCGCGCCGTTGAAAAGGCCCGCGAGATCGCCGAGAAGCTGCGCGCCATCTTCGTCGACGAGTACCGCCTGAACGGCCACGAACTCTATGTGACGGCAAGTATCGGCATCGTCACGTTCCCACAGGATGGCGACACCGTCGACACGCTGTTGCGGCATGCAGACACCGCGATGTACCACGCCAAGGGCGCCGGTCGCGACGGCGCGAGGGTATTCGAACGCCGCATGGACGAGGCTGCGATGTCGCGCCTGCAGTTGGAAAACGAGTTGCGCAATGGCCTGCTCCACGGCCAGTTCGAACTGTACTTTCAGCCGGTACTGCGCATACGTGATGGCGCCATACTGGGCGCCGAGGCGCTGCTGCGCTGGCATCATCCGGATTCGGGGCTGATCTCGCCCAGTGATTTCATGCCGTATATCGAGAACTGCGCACTGATGCTGAAACTCGACGACTGGGTCCTCAACGAGGCCTGCGGCCTGCTCGGTGAGGTCCAGCGCGACCCGTCACTGGCGACCCCCGAATGCCTGGGGATCAACGTCAGTCATCAGCAGTTTCACCAGGCAGACTTCGTCGACCGGCTCACCCGCATTCTCGACAGCACGGGCGCGGACCCCCATCGTCTGCAGCTGGAGATAACGGAGACGATCCTGCTCAAAGACACCAAGGAGTCGATCGACCGCATGAATGCCCTGCGTCAGCTCGGGGTACGCTTCGCCATCGACGATTTTGGTACCGGTTATTCCTCGCTGGCCGACCTGCGACAGCTGCCGATAGATACGCTGAAGATCGACCGGACATTTATCCGTGATATCGCAAGCGACCCAAACGATGCCGCAATTGTCCGCGCAATTCTCTCGATGGCCAGCCATATCGGCGTGCAGGTGGTTGCCGAGGGCGTGGAGACGCGCGAACAGCTGCGCTTTCTGCGTGCTGCAGAGTGCACCTACTACCAGGGTTACCTTGGACGTCCGCCGGTGCCGTTGAAGACGTTTCGCGAAGAACTCGCTTTCGTCGGGGACAGTGAGATCATTGCACAGATGCCGTCCGGCACAACTGGATCACGGGATACCGGCAGGATGGAAAGGGAATTCAGGCACCCGCCGCGCGGCAAGCCGATCAGCGACCGGCGCTGACAGTCAACTGCTGGCGACGCAATTCGATCTGGTCCCGGAAAAAACGGATCAGTGCCTTTTCGTAGCCACAGTCGCCGTCCGGTCCAATCTGGCCGAGACGTTTTTCCAGGGTCGCAATCTCTTCTTCCAGTCGCCCCGCATGGACGGACTGGAACCCTGCCCTTCTACGCGTCGCTTGCGTTCGCATTGTCCTGCTTTCTCCCTTTAACGTCGCCCGAGTGTAGCTGCGGCAGATGAAGGAGAGATGACAGACCGACGCCTCGCAGAACGGTTCAAGCGTCAATCGCGACGTAGTTCGTCGGACACCGCGATCGGTGTCGGGAAACGCAGCACGACGAGGTAGGAAGACACCAGAAAGGTCAGCAGGGTTGCCAACTGGATCAGGTAGGAGGCCTCAGTGCCGATCACGCCCTGTTCCAGCGCCAGCACCGCCAGAAGCAGGGAAAACTCACTCATCTGGCCCAGCCGGAATCCGACCTCATTCGAGCGTTTATCCGACTCGCCGGTACGGCGCAGCAACACCCGAAACACCGCAGGCTTGGCCAACATCAGCGCGGCGGCAAGAACCAGCGCGGGCAGAAGAACCTGGCCGAGCACACTGATATCGAACCCCGCCCCGAGAGAAAAGAAAAACAGTACCAGGAAGAAATCACGCAGCGGTTTCAGGCTCTCCGCAATGAACAGTGCGATCGGGCTGGACGCGAGCGCGACACCCGCTATGAAGGCGCCGACCTCCGCGGACAGCCCCAGCAGACCAGCCAACTCTGCCATGCCCATGCACCAGCCGATGGTCATCAGGAAGATGTACTCCTGGATCTTGTCGAACTTGCGGATCAGGCGGATCAGCACATGGCGTTCGACCAACCAGGCGAAACCGATAAGGCCCGGCAGGGCCACCAGCAACAACAGGACCTCGCTGATTGGCATGCTGCCCTGTGAACTGCCCTGCACCACCAGCAACAGGATGATCGCCAGCAGATCCTGTAACAACAGAATGCTGATGATCACCTCACCGGTTCGCTGGTGATGCAGCATCGTTGTCGGCAGAAGTTTCAGGCCGACGATCGTGCTGGAGAAGGTCGCCGCCCCACCGATCAACAGGGCCTCCATCGGACCGAATCCGAACAACAAGGACACCACCAAACCGATCAGAAAAAAGGCCAGCGAACTGAACAGCGTGACCTGGGTGGTCTTGGCGACCATGCGGATCAATTCCTGCGGCTGCAGATTCAGGCCGAGCAGAAAAAGCAGAAAAATGATGCCGAATTCGGAGATGTTGCGGATCAGTTCCGGGTCCGATACCAGGCCGAGCATCGACGGCCCGAGCAGTACGCCGAGCAGGATATAGGCGACCAGCAACGACTGGCGCGCGGCCAGTGCCACGGTTGCAAACACTGCGGCACCGGTGAACACCAGGAACACGGTGAAGACGATCGAATCATGTTCCATTTCAGTGCCCCCGGATTTCGGTCGAAAGAATCCGCCAGAGAGTCCACGGCGACACCGTTACCGGCGACCCATGACCACCTGGATAGGCCAGCCTTGTTTTTCGATCAGATATCCGCATGGATGCGTCCCGCGTCTGCACCTGTTCACCGTGCTGAATTGATATTCAATGTAGCGTATCGGCGGGCTTAATTCGCCCTCGAGGCATTCAGCTGCGCATGTTCACGATCAATTCACCCGGGGGGAACGAAAAACACCCGCCGTCGGGCGGGTGTCGAGGGTCTGACGCCAGTGGTTGGCGGATCAGTGATCGGCTGCACTCAGCTTGACACCACCGGCACTGGCCTCATCACCCGCCTTGCGGCCTCCATTGAGGCGACAGTGCGCGCTGACACTACGACCGTCCTTGCGTGTATAACCATCCACCCAGCGGCATGCGGCTTCGGATGAGCAAGCGCTCTGCGCCATACCTTTGCATTGACTCGCTGCGGCAACGACGGACGCGTTGACGCTCAACGCACAAAAAAGCGCGATGGTCAGACGGGATACGGAGGGGATTGCGAAACGTTTCATGATGTTCTCTCCTTAGAACAGACCAGCATCGATCCTGATGCTGCGGAACAGTTTACCGGCTTCCGGACCCCCGCTTCAAGTGGGCAAAATCAACGCGGGCAATCGGTGGCGTCACAACGCCGGCCATCGGCCCAGATCGCACCCTCCAGATTGGCGCGGTCGAAGCGCGCCCCGCCCAGTTGGGTACTGCTGAGATCGGCGAAACTCAGATCGGCCCCGGTCAGATCCGCATTGGTGAGATCCGCCAGGCGCAGGTTCGCCCCCTTCAAAACGGCATCGTTCAGGCGCGCGTAAGACAGGTCTGCACCGTTGCAGGTCGGCATAGCGCATATCGGCCCGGCTCAAATCGGCCTCCGCGAGCCTGGCGTCCGCCAGGACGGCATTGGCCAGGCGCGCATCCGGCATCGCCACGGCCGTCAGGATGGCGCCATTCAAATGGCATCCCTCGAGATTGATGCCGGGCAGCGGCGTGGCGGCGCAATCCCTTTCGCTTACCGCGTCCTCCTGACTCGCAAAGTACACACCGGCGGTCAGCACCCCGATGATCGCCAGGGCGATAAGCATGGCACGCACCGCCTTGCCACTTTCCGCACCGCCATCGTCGGCGGGTTGCGCACTCAGGCTGTCGTCGTTGTCCCGCATCTGCAGCGGCACCACCTCGGGCACCCCGCCCAGGGTCTTCCAGTCCTGACGGTCCGCGCTGACCTCGTCAGTCAGCTCCAGTTTTCCCTCCAGCACGAAGTGTCGGACGCGTGCGCTGCTGAATGGCCCGCGCACCGCCGCCCCCCGTCGGATAAACCAGTCCAGTCCACTGCCCTTGGCCTTGCCGGTCGACATTGTCTCGCCTCACCATGCTGATCACTGGAGTTATCGACCGTACGGCCGATAACTTGCGGGTAACACCCCAGCAAAAGATCCACCGTGAAGATTCCAGCCGCGCTCCAGCCACTGATCGACGCCGCGCGTCGCGAGCCGCCCTCGCTGCTGCAGCAGCTCAAGGTCGGCCAGACCCTGCCGGCAAAGGTACTGGAACAACTGCAGCCCGGCCTGCTGCGTTTGCAGCTCGCCTCGACCATTCTGCTCGCGCGCAGCCAGGTCAGCCTGCAGGCCGGAACGGCGCTGAGGCTCGAAGTGACCAAGCCCTTTCCGCTCCCGGAACTTCGCATCCTGCAGGAAGCCACCCCGCGGGAACGGCAGCAGCATGCGGTACGCAGCGCGATGGCGCGCCAGCTGCCGCCGGCCGACGTCCGCCAGGCCGCAACGGGGCTGGGAGTCCGGACGACTTCCCCACGCCTGGCGGAGGGCGTGCGTCAGTTCAGCGCGATCACTGCCGATAGCGGCATCCGCCTGAGCCAGCTCGCGCCGGCCCAGATCCAGCGCGCGCTGCACCATAGCGGCATCCTTCACGAGGCACGAATGGCGGCCAACCTGCCGCATGATCCGGGCGATACCAAGACCAGGCTGCTGCAACTGCTCACCCTGCTGCGACCCGATCCGAAGGCTGAACAGCAGCAGGCCGCGCGCAACCTCGAGCATGCCGCCGATCAGAACCAGGCCGGTCGCAGCGCCGGTGCCGACAGCCTGTTGAACCGCCTGGTGCGCCTGATCGAGGGGTCCATATCCCGCATCCAGTTGCAGCAGGCCGCCGTGTTGCCCCAGGAAGAGGGTCAACGTCAGGCGTGGCAGATCGATCTGCCGATCCATCTGCCCGACGAGACCCAGGACGCCATGCTGCGAATAGAACGCGAGGCCGCACAGGACGGTAAGCCCGGCGACGCGACCTGGGCGGTCAACCTGGCCTTTCAGTTCGACAGCATCGGGACCCTGCAGTGTCGCATGGCACTTGCCGGAGAACGCCTGTCCACGACCTTCTGGTGCGAACGCGACGCCACCTTTGAAAAGGTCGAGCGCCGCCTGCCAGCACTGCGCAAGGCCTTCGAGGCACAAGGTTTCGAGGTGGTGCACCTGGCCGGGGTGCTGGGCGATCCACCCGAACCACTGATCCATGTCCCGATGCCCGACTCACTGCTGGACGAGCGCGCCTGAGATGGCCGGCAAGCGCTCAACCGTCGGTGGCCAAACCGATATCGCGGTCGCCCTGCACTACAACGGGAACGACGCACCCCGCGTTACGGCGAAGGGCGAGCAACGGCTTGCCCAGGAAATCATCGATGCGGCCGAACAGGCTGGCGTGCCCGTGTACCCGGATCGGGAACTGGCCATGATCCTGTCGCAGGTCCCGCTCGGCGAAGAGATTCCGGATAACCTCTACAAGGCCATCGCCGAGATCATCGCCTTCGCCTACATCCTCGCCGGCAAGGTCCCGGAAGGCTTCGTCGCAGACGGCCAGGCCGACGACTAAACGCTCAGTGGGCCAGGATCTGGCTCAGGAACAGCTTGGTGCGATCCGACTCGGGATGGTCAAAAAAGGCATCGGGCTCGTTCTGTTCGATGATTTCGCCGCCGTCCATGAAGATCACGCGGTTGGCAACCGTCTTGGCGAAACCCATCTCGTGGGTCACGCACAACATTGTCATTCCACTCTCGGCCAGTTCGATCATCGTATCCAGCACCTCCTTGATCATCTCGGGGTCGAGCGCGGAGGTAGGCTCATCGAACAGCATGATGCTGGGGTTCATACACAGGCTTCGGGCGATCGCCACGCGCTGCTGCTGACCGCCGGAGAGCTGGCCCGGGTACTTTTTCGCCTGCTCCGGAATCTTGACCTTCTCCAGATACTGCATCGCAATGGCCTCCGCCTCACGGCGCGGTTTCTTGCGCACCCAGATGGGCGCCAGGCTGCAGTTTTCCAGCACGGTCAGGTGCGGGAACAGGTTGAAGTGCTGAAACACCATGCCGACCTCGCGGCGGATCTGGTCGATGTTCTTGATGTCATCCGTGAGTTCCGTGCCATCGACGATAATCTGTCCGCGCTGGTGCTCTTCGAGCCGGTTGATGCAGCGGATCATCGTCGACTTGCCGGAGCCCGATGGCCCACAGATAACAATCCGCTCGCCTTTGTGCACGCTCAGGTTGATGTCCTTGAGCACATGAAACTGCCCGTACCACTTGTGCACCTCGCGCAGTTCGATCATCAGTTCCTCGGAGACGGCAAATCCGGGGTTGGTATCAGTCATGACAGGCTCCAGGCATCAGCGACGGGAATGCCCCGTATGCAGTTTTCTCTCCAGGGACATGCTGTAACGCGACATGCCAAAGCAGAAGATCCAGTAAACGAATGCGGCGAACACAAGCCCTTCCACGGCATACCCCAGCCACTTCGGATCAGCCAGCGCGGATTCAATCATCGCCAGCAGATCGAACAGGCCAATGATGAGCACCAGGGTCGTATCCTTGAACAGGGCGATGAAGGTATTGACGATACCGGGGATGACCAGCTTCAGGGCCTGCGGCAATATGATCAGTCCCATGCTCTGCCAGTATCCCAGGCCAAGCGCCTGCGCTGCCTCGTACTGCCCTTTCGGTATGGCCTGCAGGCCACCGCGCACCACCTCTGCCATGTAGGCGGACTGGAACAGGGAGATACCGATCATCGCACGCAACAGTTTGTCGAAGGTCGTCCCCTCGGGCAGGAACAGCGGCAACATCACGGAGGACATGAACAGCACGGTGATCAGGGGAACACCGCGCCAGAACTCGATGAAGACGACACTCACCGAACGCACGATCGGCATCGTCGAACGCCGTCCCAATGCCAGTACCACACCAAGCGGGAATGACGCCGCCATGCCGACGGATGCCAGCACCAGGGTCAGCGCCAGCCCACCCCAGCGGCTTGTCTCGACATGTTCAAGACCGAAGATCCCGCCGGAGAACAGATAGAAGGCAAGCACCGGGTAGCCAAACACGACAAAGGTGCCAAGCCACATCTTGTAGCGAAAACGCTCGACCAGAAGCGGCACGACCAGCGCCACGATCAACAAGGCCGCCAGATTGATCCGCCAGTATTCGGCTTCCGGATAGAGGCCATACATGAACTGGTTGAAGCGGACATTGACAAACACCCAGCAGGCGCCCCCACTGGTGCAGGCCTCGCGCGAGTCACCGACCCAATCGGCATCGATGAACACCCATTGGATCATCGGCGGGACAAACAGGAACAACAGGTAGGCCGCCAGCAGGGTCAGCGCGCCATTCAGCCAAGAGGAAAAAAGGTTGCTCCTGAGCCAGCCGACAGCGCCCACACTGGTCAACGGCGGCGGGAGATCCGGATGGGGCGTGTGGACACTCATACCGCTTACCTCTCCACCAACATGCGGCGTCGGTTGTACCAGTTCATGAACATCGAGATCAGCAGGCTGATGGCCAGGTAGACCCCCATGGTCATCGCGATCACCTCAACCGCCTGGCCGGTCTGATTCAGCGTGGTACCGGCAAACACGCTGACCAGGTCGGGGTAACCGATCGCGGTCGCCAGCGACGAGTTTTTCGTCAGGTTCAGAAACTGGCTGGTCAGTTGCGGAATGATCACGCGCATCGCCTGCGGAATGATCACCAGCTTCAAGGTGACTCGCGGCCGCAGACCCAGAGCGTACGCGGCCTCGGTCTGGCCATGCGTCACCGACAGGATCCCCGAACGCACCGCCTCGGCGATAAAGGCGCCGGTATAGATGCTCAGGGCCAGCACCAGTGCGGCCAGTTCCGGGATGATCTCGAGTCCACCACCGAAGTTGAAGCCTTTCAACTCGGGATAATCCCAGTGCATCGGCGCACCACTGGCCCAATAGGCAAGCAATGGCAGACCGATCAGCAAAAGAATCCCGACAGTTGCGGTCGAGAACTGTTGCCCCGTCGCCTCCTGGCGCCGGCGCGCCCAGCGCGCAATCAAGCCGACGGCGATCAATGCCGCGAAAAAGACGATACCCACCACCCAGAAGCCGTCTTCAGTGATCGGCTTCGGGAAGAACAGCCCGCGATTGTTGAGAAACACCGCATCGTTCAGGTTCAGGCTCTGGCGCGGCATCGGCAAGGGCCGCAGTACCGCGAAGTACCAGAACATGATCTGCAGCAGCAGTGGGATATTGCGAAACGTCTCGATGTAGATGGTCGCGAGCCTGGCGACCAGCCAGTTGTGCGACAAACGCGCAACACCTACGAAAAAGCCGATGAATGTCGCGAAGAAAATGCCCAGGCAGGCGACCAGCAGCGTATTCAGCAGGCCGACCAGAAACGTCCGCCCGTAGGTGTAGGTTTCGTCGTAGGGGATCAGGGTTTGCAGGATGCCGAATCCCGCCTCATTCGACAGGAAACCGAATCCGGTGGTGATGCCGCGCTGCTGCATATTCTGCAGCGTGTTGCTCAGCAGATAGTAACCCACCGCGAGAATCCCAAGCACCAGCAGCGTCTGAAATACGATGGCGCGTACCGCCGGCGAACGCCACCAGGGCACCTTGCTCGATTGGGTCTGTGGGGGAATATCCGGTTGCAAGGTATTCAGCCGTGGGGAGTTTCAGCGCAAACGACCCACCCCGGGGCAAGCAACGCCCCGGGGCGAACGATAGCCTGGCAGTCAAAAATCAACGGATCGGCGGTGCGTACTGGATGCCACCCTTGCTCCACAGCGCATTCAGGCCACGCGATATCTTCAACGCGCTGCCCATACCGACATTGCGCTCGAAGACCTCACCATAGTTTCCGACCTGCTTGATGATGCTGTAACCCCAATTGTCCGGCAGGCCAATCCACTCACCTTTGACACCCTCGAGGCCGAGCAGACGACGGACATTCGGATCTGTGGAATTCGCCTTCATCTCGTCGACATTGGTCGAAGTGATGCCGAGTTCTTCCGCGTTGATCATTGCAAACAGCATCCAGCGAACGATATTGAACCACTCATCGTCACCCTGACGTACGACCGGTCCAAGCGGTTCCTTGGAGATCACTTCCGGCAACACCATCGCACTACCGGGATTGCTCAGCTTGATGCGCAAGGCATACAACTGGGACTGGTCGGAGGTAAGCGCATCACAACGTCCGGCCTCGAACGCCTTGATCGTCTGATCCGACGTATCGAAGGTAATCGGGGTGTAGCTCATCTTGTTGCTGCGGAAAAAATCGGCCAGATTGAGCTCGGTGGTGGTGCCCGCCTGGATACAGAACGAGGCCCCGTCCATCTCCATCGCGCTCTTTACACCGAGATCCTTGGTTACCAAGAAACCCTGACCGTCGTAATAGTTGACCCCGGCAAAGTTCAGACCGAGCGAGGTATCGCGGGTAAAGGTCCAGGTGGTGTTGCGGGGCAACATATCGATCTCGCCGGACTGCAGGGCCGTGAAACGTTCTTTCGCCGTCAGCGGACTGTACTTGACCTTGTCCGCGTCACCGAAGATCGCTGCGGCCACGCCACGACACATGTCGACGTCGATGCCGTTGAAGCGGCCCTTCTCGTCGGCCACCGAAAACCCGGGCAGGCCGGTACTGACGCCGCACTGCACAAAGCCTTTTGATTTGACGCCATCCAGCGTAGCGCCGGCATTGGCCAGGCCGGAAACTGACAACAGGGTTGCCACACCGAGACCAAGGATGAGTTTCGATTTCATGATAGGGATTTTCCTCCAGTTACTGCTATTTTTATGGTTTGCTACAAAGATCATGCCAGCATCACTGGCTAACTCCCAGCGCACTCCGCAGTGTTCTATGCCCGAGTGTCGCCTCCCACTCTGAAGGCGTCAAGACAACGGCATTCCCTTTTTTCTCTATGGCCTAAACATCAGCAGGTGGGCTACGCCCTTACAGGACACGGTGTCGAACTGGTGCAAAACGGGCAGATCGCGCACTCCGACGGTGCTATTCCGCTGGTAACGAAGACGCTTCGATCAGCGAAGCAAGGCCGGCTTCGTCCAGCACCGCAACACCGAGTTTTTCGGCCTTCGCCAGCTTGGATCCGGCCTCCTCACCCGCCACGACATAATCTGTTTTCTTCGACACACTGCCGGTGACCTTGCCACCGAGGGCCTGCAGACGATCTTTCACGACATCGCGCGACTCGGACAAGCTGCCGGTGAGCACGAATGTCTTGCCGGCCAGCGGCAGCCCATCGCCCCGCGGGGCCGGTTCGCCTTCAGACCAGGACACACCACACGCGATCAACTTGCGAATAACGTCGCGGTTATGCGGTTGCCGAAAGAAAGTGACCAGTTTTTCGGCCAGCACATCGCCGACACCTTCGATTTTGACACCGGGTGAATTGGCCAGGGATGCGACGGGAGCGGATCGTACATCTTCGACCGTTGCGAACTGCTCCGCGAGCAACAGCGCATGGCTGTGCGAGAACCATTTCAGGCCCGGCAGACCGGCAAGCGTGGCGACCTCCGCCGTGGACGGTACCGATTCGCCCAGCACTTCGTGCAGACGCTTGGCCTGGCTCGCCTTGATCTCGACCAGGTCCGACATGCGCAAGGCCATCACCCCATCGAGCGAACCGCAGGCCGCCGCGATATTTGCCGCCATGGTCTCGCCGATCCCGAGAATACCCAGGGAAAACAGAAAACGCGGCAGACTGGTCTCCCGCGACTTCTGCAGCGCAGCGACCAGATTGGCGGCCGACTTCTCCCCCATACGCGGCAGCCCGGCCAGTTGATCCTGGCGCAGCTGAAACAGGTCGGCCGGGTCGTCGATCAGCGCATTCTCGACCAACTGATCGACCAGCTTGTCGCCCAGGCCCTCGATGTCCATCGCGCGCCGCGAGGCGAAATGCTTGACCGCCTCCTTGCGCTGGGCGGCGCAGAACAGGCCCCCGGAACAACGGGCGACGGCCTCATCGTCGGCCTTCAGCACATCGGAGCCGCACACCGGACACTGGCGCGGCATCTCGACCGCCTGGGTGTCGGCCGGACGGCGTTCAGGCAGCACCCGCACGACCTCCGGAATCACGTCACCGGCGCGACGAACGAAGACAGTGTCACCGACCCGCACATCCTTGCGCTGAACCTCATCCATGTTGTGCAGCGTTGCATTGCTGACCGTCACGCCACCGACGAACACCGGGGTGAGGCGTGCCACCGGGGTTACCGCGCCGGTCCGTCCAACCTGGAATTCAACCGCTTCGACCACGGTCAGCGCCTCCTGCGCCGGGAACTTCCTTGCGACCGCCCAGCGTGGTGCGCGTGCGACAAAGCCCAGCGTCTGCTGATCGGCCACCCGGTCGACCTTGAACACAACCCCGTCGATATCGTAGGGCAGGCTCTCGCGACGCAGGCCGATATCGGCAAAGTAATCGGCGCACCCCGAGAGTCCGTCGACGACCCTGAGTTCCGGCGAAATCGGCAACCCCCAGGTCGACAACAACTGCATGTTGGCGCTGTGCGTGTCGTCCATCGCGCGGCCTTCGACCTCGCCGAGTCCGTAGCAGAACATCGCCAGCGGTCGCTTGGCGGTGATTCTCGAATCCAGCTGCCGCAGACTTCCGGCGGCCGCATTGCGTGGATTGGCGAACACCTTTTCGCCATTCGCACGCTGTCGCTCGTTGAGACGTTCGAACCCTTGTTTCGGCATGAAGATCTCGCCACGCACCTCCAGCACGCCCGGCCATCCCGAGCCATGCAGGCGCAGCGGAATCGACGCAATCGTGCGCACGTTCCGGGTGACGTTCTCACCACGTGAGCCATCACCGCGCGTGGCGGCCTGAACAAGAACACCGCCTTCGTAAAGCAGGCTGATAGCCAGTCCATCGAGCTTGGGCTCGGCCGCGTAACTGAGATCACCCTGACGGTCCAGGCGGTCATGCACCCGGCGGTCGAAATCGATCATCGCCTCGTCACTCAGCGCATTGTCGAGCGAGAGCATCGGCAGGCGATGCCGGACCTCCTCGAAGCCTTCGAGAGGCTGCCCGCCGACCCGCTGGGTCGGTGAGTCGGCGCTGACCAGTTGCGGGTATCGCGCCTCGAGATCAAGCAGCTGGCGAAACAGGCGATCGTATTCACTGTCCGGTACCGCCGGATCGTCCAGCACGTAGTAGCGGTAGTCGTGCTGCTCGATCTGCTCACGCAGCGCGGCGAGCTGCGCGCGAATCTCCGTGATCTCGGTCAATGACGGCTCCGTGCCAGGTTGACCCTGCGTCGATGTTCGATAATCGACTCGCGCATGTGTTCACGCATCTGCCGCGTCAGCTTGTTGTGCTGCGCGTCCTGTACTTCCGCATGCAACAGGGCGGCGATTTCATCCGCGGCCGACAACATGACATCGTAGATCTGGACCCCGTCCCGCGCACCGGGCAACTGGGTAAACAGCGACAGGCCGGGTGTACTGAAGGTCGCCATCTCTGCAGCGGTGAACGTGCCGGGCTCGACCATGCTCGCCATGCTGAACAGCACCGGGCCACCGGCACCGTCATGCCGATGGAAGATCGACCTCTCCCCGAGCTCGAGTTGCACGGCATGGCAGGCTTTGTCGATCGCCGGACCGCTGAAAGCGCCGTTGCGAGCGACCAGGTGAATCACCAGAAGCTTTCTCTCCACCTCGCTATCCAGAGCCGGATCGGCATGCAGGTAATCACCGTCGCCATGCGCGCCAAAATTGAGACTCATCGAGAGCTGCGGTTCTTCGTCAGCCGTGCTGGCCGACCAGTCACCGATGTTTTCCGGTTCCGGATCAAGCGGGTTCTCCGCCGCGTCATCGGTGACAGCTGACGGCGCCGAACCTTCATTCGGGAGATCAGGCACGGCCGGTTCATCGGCCACTTCCGGCGCCGATCTGATAGCCGCTTCATCCAGGTCGTCGTCAACGACCTCAGACCGCTCCGCCGGCCGCGCTATGCGGCGGTTGCGCGGTGCGGGCGTGGCGCGTTTGTAACGATCCCAGAGATAGATGCCCACCACGAGCAGGACACCCAAAAACAGCAGAAAGAGTCGCAACAGATCTGGATCCATGAATTTGCCGTCGGTCGTTTCGTCAGCCAGTTGGCGCCCGGTCGATCAGGCCCCTGTTCAAACCGCGGCCAGCGCTGCCGCCTCTTCCACGTCCACCGTCACCAGTCTCGACACACCGGGCTCATGCATGGTGACTCCGCTCAACTGGTGGGCGATCTCCATGGTGACCTTATTGTGCGTAATGAAGATGAACTGGACATGTTCGGACATCTCCTTGACCAGCGCCGAATAGCGCCCAACGTTGGCATCATCCAGCGGCGCGTCCACCTCGTCGAGCATGCAGAACGGGGCTGGATTGAGGCGGAATATCGCGAACACGAGGGCCACAGCGGTCAGCGCCTTTTCACCGCCCGAGAGCAGGTGAATGCTGCTGTTGCGCTTGCCGGGCGGTCGCGCCATCACGGTCACACCGGTATCCAGCAGGTCGTCTCCGGTCAGCTCGAGGTAGGCATGGCCACCGCCGAACAGCTTGGGAAACAGCTCCTTGAAGCCCGCGTCGACGCGATCGAAGGTCTCCTTGAAGCGCGTACGCGTTTCCCGGTCGATCTTGCGGATCGCCTCTTCGAGCGTCGCCAGTGACTTGCTGACGTCCTCATGCTGACTGTCGAGATAGGCCATGCGCTCGCTCTGTTCCTTGAACTCGTCGATCGCCGCCAGGTTGATCGGTCCGAGCCGCTGGATCCGGTTCGACAGATCCTCGACCCGCGCCTGCCACGGCTCGACTGCCGCCTCTTCGGGCATCTCGTCGTGCAGGGTCGCGCGATCGAACCCGGTCTCGCCGAGCTGCTCCTCGAGCGTGCGGCTGCGCACCAGGATTTCCTGCCGGGCCATGCGCGCCTGATCCAGGCGACTGCGCTCGTCCTGCACCTTCTGTTCGACCTGGTGACGGGACTGATCGAGCTCACGCAGCTCGTGGTCTATGCCCTCGAGATCTTTGCGCGCCTGCGAAAGCTTGCCTTCCACTACCGCGCGCTCCTGCAACTGCTGCTCCAGCTTCGCCTGCTGCTCGCCGATCGGCGCCTTGCTCGACTGCAGCGAGCCGTCAAGATCGGCACAGCGCTGATGTAGCTGCGACAACTGTTGCTGCATGCGACCGATACCGGATCGCAGCGAATCCTCTGAACTGCGCATCGACTCAACCCGCAGGGCGATCTCGTGCACCTTGTTGCGCGCCTCGCTGGCGGCGCTGCGCGCACTGTCCAGCTGACCACGCAGCGCGTCGCGCTGGCTGACAAACTGCTCGCGCTGCTTGCCGAGATCCTCGATCGAGGCCAGCGCCTGATGCAGACGGGTACGCGTCGTGCTCATTTCCCGGGTACCGCTTTCGAGCTGTTGGCGCAGTTCGGCGGCGTCTTTTTCCAGGCCCTCGATGCGATGGCGGATCTGCTCCGCCCTTGCCTGCTTGCCACTCAGCAGGGCGCGAACCTCGGACACCACGCGCTGCGCCGCTTCCAGCTCGCGCTGCTGCGCCTCGCGCGCCTGCTCAGCCTCGACCAGGGCCTGGCGATCGCCCGCCAGGGTCTCACCCAGCCGGGTGACACGCGGGTCGAGCTCGTCGCGCTGCTGCAGCAACTCGCGAATCTCCTGCTCCCGTGCCAGCACCCCGGCGGTCGCATCCGAACCGCGCTGCAGGCTGATCCAGCCACGCCCCACCCGCAGCCCATCCGGCGTCACCAGGCATTCTCCGGGCGACAGTTCATGGCGACGCTGCAGCGCATCGCCCAGGCTGTCTGCGGTATACACACTGTTCAACAGGTGGGCCAAAGGGCCAGGCCCGTCGACCACGGCGGCCAGGGTCCCGGGGCGCGCCTGCGGCGCCTCGCCCTGTGCCTCGAACAAAGTCAGGTTGCCGCTTGCCAGGGCCGCCAGACCTTCGGCAGGATCCTCGAGACGATCGACCATGACCGCCTGCAGCTGTTCGGCCAGCACCATCTCCACCGCCTTTTGCCACTGTCCCGACACCTGCACCAACTCGAGCAGGCGTTTGTTGCCACCCAGACGCTGCTGCTCAAGCCAGCGCCCGACCGTCTTGTCGCCCTCACCTCGCGCGGCCTGCTGCAGGGCCTGCAGCGAAGAGAGCCGCCCCTTCAGGGTTTCCAGTTCCGACCGGGCCGAGGCCAGCTCTTCCTGGGTCTGCTGATTGCGCTCGCGCAACTGGCTGATCGATGCCAGTCTGTCGTCGACCCGCTGACGCACCACCAGCAACCCGGCCTCGCCTTCCGACTCGCGACGTTGCAGCTCGCTGATCTCGGCCTGCAGGGAGACATCGGCCAGCTGCTTGCGCTCTTCCTCGTTGCGCGCCTGGCGCCGCTTGAGCTGCGTTTCCTGCTGTTCGAGGTGATTGATCCGGGTGCGCTCGACCTGGGCCTGCTGTGCCGGTTCGTTGGCCCGCTGGTTAAAGGTATCCCAGTCGTTCTGCCACGCATGCATCGCTGCTTCCGCAGACTGCAGTTCGGCAGCGGCCGCCTCGGCCCTGGCGCGTGCCTCGTCAAGCATCGGCTGATCGCGTTCGAGTTCTCCGCTCAACTCGGCCAGCCGTGAACTGTCCTGTTGGCTGAGTGACTCCGCCTGGGCCAAGGACTGGCGTGCCTGGACAAGATCTGATTCCTGCTGGCGGCGGGCCTCACGGGCATACTGGATCGCCTCCTCGAGCCGGGCGATCTCGGACCCTACCGCGTAAAACTCGCCCTGCACCGCGTTGAAGACATCGTTTGCCTCCGCATGTGCCGAGCGCTGTTGCTCGATTCGCGTCTCGAGATTGCGCTGCTCTGCAATCGCGGATTCCAGACGGTTTTCCTGTTCGGCGATGCCCCGGTCGCGCTGCTCGATATCGTTCAGCATCGCATCCAGGCGCAACACCAACAGTTCGGCGCGTACCCGACGTTCCTCTTCCCGCAGGGTTTTGTACTTCTGCGCCGTAGCCGACTGGCGCTCGAGATGACGCAACTGCTTCTGCACCTCTTCGCGCAGATCGTCCAGGCGTTCGAGGTTTTCCCGGGTGTGCGACATCCGGTTCTCGGTCTCGCGCCGGCGTTCCTTGTACTTCGAGATGCCGGCCGCTTCCTCCAGGTAGACCCGCAGGTCTTCCGGACGCGCCTCGATGATCCGCGAGATCATGCCCTGCTCGATGATCGAGTAACTGCGCGGGCCCAGGCCGGTGCCGAGGAACAGGTCGGTGATATCGCGCCGGCGACAGCGCACCCCGTTGAGAAAATAGATCGACTGGCCGTCGCGCGAGACCTGGCGCTTCACCGAGATCTGGCTGTACTGGGCATACTGGCCGCCGGCGCCGCCATCCGCGTTGTCGAAGATCAGTTCGATATTGGCCGTACCGACCGGCTTGCGGCTGCTCGAACCGTTGAAGATGACGTCGGCCATCGACTCGCCGCGCAGCATCTTGGCCGAGCTCTCGCCCATCACCCAGCGCACCGCGTCGATCACGTTGGACTTGCCACAGCCGTTCGGCCCGACGATGCCGACGAGATTGCTGGGGAACAGGACGGTCGTCGGGTCAACAAAAGATTTGAAGCCCGCCAGTTTTATTTTTTCCAGGCGCATGACCGGCAAAGATACAGGATGCCTCACGGCTGGCACAAGCCAATCCGGACGACTCGGAAACAGTTTCGAAAACACGGCTATCTGGCGGATTTCTATCAATTTTCAAGACAAACCTCAGGTGATTTCCAACCCACGACGAGGCACGGTCTCGTATAATCCCGGTCCTTTAACGAGCAAGCCCCGGGAACACACATGTCAACTCAGCCCAGCAGAGATCTGGAAACCTTCGAAAATCCACGGCCGCAGCGGGACTACACCATCCGGATCCGGATCCCCGAGTTCACCTGCCTGTGCCCGAAAACCGGTCAGCCCGACTTCGCCACCCTGCTCCTGGAGTACATCCCGGAAGCACACTGCGTCGAACTGAAATCCCTGAAACTGTATGTCTGGTCGTTCCGCGAAGAAGGTGCGTTTCACGAGGATGTGACCAACCGCATACTGGCCGACCTGGTCGATGCGACCCAGCCACGCTTCATGCGCCTGACCGCCGAGTTCAATGTGCGTGGCGGTGTCTATACCAACGTCATCGTCGAACACCGGGCCGACGGCTGGGTACCTCCCGTCGCGGTTCAGCTTCCCTGATACCCTGCACATCGTTATGCCATCTGCGCACGCCTGTTTTGTCGGCATCGACTTCGGCACATCCGGGTGCCGTGCGATTGCGATCGACGAAGCCGCACGCATCGTGGCGCAGGCGCGGACCGCACTCCCGCCATCGACCCGGCCACAGGCGGGCTTCAGTGAACAGGATCCGGCCGACTGGTGGGATGCGTTCGCGCGCACCATGGCCGATCTGCTGTTGCAGGAGCCTGGCGACATCCGCGCAATCAGCGTGGATGGCACCTCGTCTACCCTGCTGCTGGCCGATACGAGCGGTCGACCACTGACCCGAGCGCTGATGTATGACGATCGGCGCGCGACCGAAGCCGCGGGTCGTATCGACCGGCACGCACCAGCAGATTCACCGGCCCGCGGACCCGGCTCGGCATTGGCAAAAATGCTGTACCTGCTCGAGCAGGTCGGCGATAGCGCCGCGTTCGTATTGCATCAGGCGGACTGGATCAACGGCCGCTTGCTGCAACGTTTCGGCGAGGCCGATGAAAGCAATGTGCTGAAACTGGGATATGACCCGGTGGCCCGGCGCTGGCCACCCTGGATCGGCGCACTCGGCGTATCACCCGCTTTGCTCCCGCGCGTCGTGCCGGTCGGCACCCTGCTGGGGAGGATTGCACCCGAGATAGCGCAGCGCCTTGGCCTGCCGGCGCATACGGAATTGGTGGCGGGTACGACCGACAGCAATGCCGCCACGCTTGCCGCGGGTTCCGGCGCCATCGGGGATGCCGTCACGTCACTCGGCAGCACCCTGGTGCTGAAGGTCTGGAGTGACCGACCGGTCGCCTCGGCCCGCTACGGCGTCTATAGCCACCGCATCGGAGAACGCTGGCTGGTCGGCGGTGCATCCAACAGCGGTGGCGCCGTGCTGCGGCAATACTTCGACGATTCAACACTGCGGGAACTGAGCCGCGGGATCGATCCCACCAGCCCGAGCGGTCTCGATTACTACCCACTGCCAACCACCGGGGAACGTTTTCCATTGAGCGATCCCTCGCTACGCCCACGACTAACGCCGCGTCCGCAAGATGACGCCCTGTTTCTGCAGGGGCTGTTGGAGGGGATTGCGCAGATCGAGGCCGACGGCTATGCCCGGCTGGCGGAACTGGGAGCGCCGTTTCCAACCCGGGTGCTGACCAGTGGCGGTGGTGCCACCAATGCGGCATGGCGCGAGATTCGGCACCGCAAACTGGGCATACCGGTCGTTACCGCACGCCACACCGCAGCCGCTTATGGCGTCGCGCTCCTGGCGCGCGATGCCATGCTTAGCCAGGATCAGTAAACCTGATCAGCCGCGCAGCCTGGCGAGCAAGTTCCTCGGCTGACTTTGCAAAACCGGTATTCGGATGATCGCGCATCACCCGTTGCAACATGGGCCGGGCCTCGGAATCGCGATTCATCACGTGCAGGGCCTCGGCGACATGCAACGCAATCTCGGCATTGCGTGGGGCAATGATCAGCGCCTGCTGCAAGGCGGAGAGCCCATCCTGCTGGCGTCCCTGCTGGAACAGGATCCAGCCGTAGGTATCGACAATCTCGGCGCGAGAAGGCGCGGCCTCATAGGCCTGGGTCGCCAGCTCCACGGCACGCTCACCATTGACCTCCAGATACAGCCACGCCATGTTGTTCAATATTACCGGGCCTGCCTTACCGTGCTTGAGTGTCTCCTCGTAGGCCGCCAGCGCCTCCACATCCTGCCCGGCCTGTTGCCGGATCATTCCCAGGCTTGCCCAGGCCACGCCGTCGGTGGCGTTGCTCGCCACCCAGTCGGTCAATATATCGATGGCGCGTTCGCTCTGCCCCGCTGCGGCCAAGCCTCGCGCATACTGGTTCACCCGACGAGAACTGAGATCGATCTTCAACGCCGCCTCAGCCGCGGCAAGCGCCTTTTCACCCTCGCCAAGACCCCGATACGCAGCGGCCTCGATATCGAATCCCAACACATTGTCGGGGAAGTGCTGCTTCAGACGCTGGGCCACGTTCAACGCCGCATCAAAGCGTTTGTCACGCAGTTCCAGTTCGCCCAGGCCAACCCAGACCACGGGCACCTTGAAGGTCTTGTCGAGTTCGACCGCACGGCTGAAGGCGGTGCGTGAACGTTCTGTATGGCCGGCAGCGGCGTGTGCGCGTCCGAGTTGGAACCAGCCCTCGATACTCTCGGGCTGAACCTCGGTCAGCTTGGTCAGGGTATAGACGGCGCTGGCGTAGTCGCCGCTCTGCAGTTGCGCCATGCCTTGCAGGCGCAAGACCGCAGGCAGATCGCGCTGTTCCGGCTTGACTCCCGACAGGAGATTGGCTGCCTTGAGCCCCTCGCTGCTGCGCAGGTGCAGCTCGGCCAGCACCAGGATCGGTTGCAGGGCTTCCGGATTGGCGCGATTGGCCTTCACCAGCCAGTCTTCAGCACCTGCCATATCGCTGGCTGCCCGAGCCAGGCCAGCCATACCCATCAGTGCGCCGAGGTTCTTCGGATCGTTCTTCAGCACATCCTCGTAGGCCGCTTTGGCATCGTCCGGGCGCTTTGCCACGAGGGCCAGGCGCGCCAGGTTCATTCGCGCGACCTGGAACTTCGGATCCTTCTCAAGGGCCAGGCGGAAACGCCCTTCGGCGTCATCAAACTTGCGCTGGGCCAGATAGGCCAGGCCGGTGAGATTGAACGGGATCGGGCTGTCGGCCATCCGCGCCTCGAGTGCCTCCGAGGCCTCTATCGCCTTTTCAAACTCGCGCTTGTTGAGATAGCTCAGGACCAGCAACACGTCGGCCTGAACCACGTCCTGGCCCAGCGCCACCGCGGATTCGAGCTGAGAAATGGCCCCACCGGTATCACCGGAGGCGATCTTGCCAACCGCCAGCTGCGTGCGCAGCAGCGCCTGCTCAGGATCGATCTGTACGGCACGTTCGATCAGTTCGGCGCCCCGGGAATTCTCCCCGGTCTGGATCAACGCGGTACCGAGCAAGGCAAGCAGTTGGGCATCGGCGGTATCGTCCCGCACGATCGGCGACAGCACCTGTACGGCCCGGTCGGGCTGGCGCAGTTTCAGGCGCGCCGCGCCGAGCAACTTGATCACCTGGGGATTGCCCGGCGTACTGGCGAGCACGCGCGTCAGGTAATCATCGGCGACCGTGAACTCGTTACGCGCATAACTGACGATGCCGTATAACAACTGCGCCTGCAGATTGCCCGGAGCAACCCGCAGCAGTACCTGCAGTTCGTCGGCGGCACGCTCCAGGTCACCGTCCTGGAACGACACCAGTGCCTGCAGGTAATTGACGGCAGGCAGATCCTTGGTCAAGCGATGCAGGCTCGCGAGATCCTGCTTCGCGGCATCGATGTTGCGTTGCGCGATGTGCACAAGGGCAAGCCCGATGTGCGCGCGTGGATTTGCCGGTGCCTCTTTCGCCGCACGCTGGTAATCGACTTCCGCCAGGTCCAGCTTCTGCAGTCGGCGCTGAAGATCGCCGCGCACCAGACGGGTCTCGACATGCCCCGGATGTTCGACCAGCACCTGGTTCAACTGTTCAAGGGCCGCCTCGTTCTGTCGCTGCCCAAGCAAGACCTGGGCCTTGCCCAGCCGTGCCATGGGATTGCCGCTTTCGACGGCGAGTGCCGCATCATATTCGACGATCGCCGCTTCGGTCTGACCCAGCGCGAGACTGGCATTGCCACGGATGGCAAAGATCTCGGCCCGCAACGCGGGAGCCAGATCATCGCTGACGCTGACCTCCTCCAAAATGCGACCGAACTGGCCCTGCAAAACCAGCGACCTTGCATAACCGGATAGCCATAACTTGTTAGGCGCGCCCAGATCACGTGCACGGCCGAACTCCTTCTCGGCCGCCGGGCCATCGGCGCCACGCAGGTACAGGGAACCCAGGGTGACACGGGCATTGATATGCGAGGGATCTTCGCGCAACGCGTTCTTGAGCTGGATGATCGCTGATTTGATCTCCCCCTGCGCAAGGTATTGGCGCGCCTCTTCGACGTAGTCATCCGCATCGGCCGCCGCAACGTTTTGCGCCAACAGAGCCACCGCGAGCGCGGCGCCAACCAACCAACCTGCTTTACCCCGGTACTGGCACATGATCCGGAATTCTCCCTGTCTGTGATTTATGGCCATCGTCACCGCAAAATAGCGTGGCGATATTAATTGTCGATGAAAGACCTCGAGACGGACCTGCGGCGGCAACGCGGAAACGCGTCAGAACTCGCCGATCCCGTATTTTTTCATAAGATTATACAAAGTCGGTCGTGTCACCCCGAGCAGTTCCGCCGTTTTGGAGACATTGCTGTCCGTTCGCGCCAGTGCGCGGACGATCGCCATCGACTCCGCCTTCTCGCGCACCTCGCGCAGATTGAAGGGCTCCTGCTCTGCGTCGGCGTCCTGCTCCGGCAGCTCCAGGTCCTCGAGCGAGGCATGGGTGCCGTCGGCCATGATCACGGCGCGCTTCACACGGTTTTCCATTTCGCGCACGTTGCCGGGCCAGGCATAGGCTTCAATGGCCTCGACCGCCTGCGGCGTGAAACCCTTGATCGGGCGCTTGAGCTGGGTCGCAAAGCGCTCGATAAACGCACGGGCCAGCAGCAGGCTGTCACCCTGCCTGTCGCGCAGCGGCGGCACCCTGATCGTGGCCTCGTTGATCCGATAGTAAAGGTCCTCACGGAAGTCACCCGCCTCAATCAATTCGGGCAGATCGCGATGGGTCGCACAGATCACCCGCACATCCACCGGAATCTCGCTCCGCCCACCGATCCGTTCGATGACCCGCTCCTGGAGAAAGCGCAACAACTTGGCCTGCAGCGGCAGCGGCAGGTCGCCGACCTCGTCGAGAAAGAGGATGCCGCCATTCGCCACCTCAATCTTGCCCGGCGTGGTCTTGGCCGCCCCGGTGAAGGCGCCTTTCTCGTAACCGAACAGCTCGCTCTCTAGCAGCGCCTCGGGAATGGCGGCACAGTTGATGGCCACCAGGCGCTTGTCGGCACGGTCACTCAGGTTGTGAAGGGCCTTGACCAGCACCTCTTTGCCGGTCCCGCTTTCACCGAGAATCAGTGTCGATACATCGGTCGGCGCCAGCTTCTCCACTGTCCGGCAGACCTTCATCATCTCCGGGCTGGATGCAATCAGGCCCTCCAGAACCGATTCACCATGTACCGTCTGCAGGCGACGGTTCTCCTGTTCGATCTCGAACAGCCTTGCTGCCCGGCGGATGGTAATCGCCAGCAGATCAGGATCGATCGGCTTCTCGTAGAAATCGTAGGCGCCCATCGCGATCGCCCGCATCGCGTTGGTGCGGTCATTGTGACCGGTAACCACAATCACCTTGGTATCCGGCACCAGCGACAGGATTTCCTCCAGCAGGCCGAATCCGACACTTACTCCGCCGGGATCGGGAGGCAGGCCAAGATCCAGGGTGACTACTGCGGGTTCGAAGCGACGCAGGTGCGCAATCGCCCCGTCACGGTCATCCGCAACGGCGACCTCGAAATCTTCGAAGCTCCACTTGAGCTGGCTTTGCAACCCGGGATCATCCTCGACGACCAGAAGCTTGTCTTTGTTTTCAGCCAACGTAGGTTAATCCTTGTCTTCGCTTTCTTGTTGTAAGGACATGTCACCCAGGCTGGGCAACATGATCCTGAATACCGTGCCCCGCCCTGGGGTGCTTTCAACCACGACCTGCCCGCCCAAAGCGACGATAACCTCGCGGCACTCGTAGGCACCGATGCCCATGCCGGTCAGCCCCTTGGTTGAATCGAACGGACGAAACAGGCGGGTCTTGATGAAATCCGCATCCATTCCGGCGCCGGTGTCGCGAACCTCGACTATAACTTGGTCACCGGCCACCCGCAGCAGCACCTCGATACGTCCATCTGCCGGCGTCGCATCCTGTGCATTCTGCACAACATGTCCGATCACCGCGGACAGGCGATCCGGTTCGGCCGATACCCAGGCGGCGTCCACTTCAGACCGCAGCACAGGCGACGGGGTTCCTGCGGACTTTGCAGCAATCACCTCGCGAACCTCGCTCACCAGGTCGAGTCGGCGATTTTCGCCGGTGATATCGGCGCTCTTCAGCTGCGCCATGAGGCGGTTCATCTTCGTTACGGCGTTCTCGATCGTGCCGATCGCGTCATCGATGAACTCCGGGTTGTGCTTATGTTTCGCGGCGTTTTTTGCGACCAGGGAAAGCTGCGCAATCAGGTTCTTGAGGTCATGCATGACAAACGCCGACAGGCGATTGAACCCTTCGAACTGGCGGGCCTCGGCCAGCGCCTCGGCGGCCTGGCTCAGGGCCAGGTAGCTTGCCGCCTGCATACCGACGGTCTTCAGCAGGTCGAGGTTCTCCCAGTTGATGGATTGCGGTGCACGTGGCTGCAGCAGCAGTACGAAATCCGAGCAGCTGTTCGTCATGGATCAGTGGGACGATCAACCAGGCATCGGCGTTGTCATACACCCATGCCGGAAGGTCCAACGAACCATAGATATCAGGATCGCTCCGATACTCATCGACTTTGATCACCCAACGCTGATCGCGCAGAAACGGGATCAAGGATTCATCGGCAGCGACCGTCGAAGCGACCGCGTGCTGCGAATTGAACCGGGCCTTGAAGCGGTATTCACCTTTGTCCGAGCGCACCCATAACAACCCGCCGGAGCTGTCGACAATCTCGGCCAGCGCCCAGATGACACGTTCACTCAAAGGCTTGTCGACACCCCTGCCGGCCAGCAGGCCGATCACCCGCAGCCACTCTTCACGGTAGTCGTAGCGGTAACTGAAGAAGTGCTTGTCGAGAAAGACCCGGATGCGCGCCCGAAACTGACCCGAGAACAGCAGCGCAACCAGCACAATGATGGCGCCAAACAGGAAGGCGATCTGCAGCACGCCGCCCCATTCACCGCCGTAGATCTTGATGTAATAGCCGGCCAGTGCCATCAGCAGCATGTACAGGCCGGCACTGAACAGGGTCGTCGAGTGCAGCACCATGCGGCGCGACAGGAATACCGGCAGGCGCCAGTCCGGATTGCGCGCCGCTGTTACCCCGATCAGCGGCACCGCCATGAACACGACGAACCCGCGCGCCGACCAGATCGCCCCGTCGAGCCGGTGGAACAGCAAGGCATCGGTGTAGAGGTAGAAGTCGAAGGCGAACACGGCGCCGAGACCGAAACAGAGGTGCTTGATGCCCCAGCGCAACTCCACCGGCGTATTGCGAAACAGCTGTTCCACGAGGGCGAGCCCCAACACGGCATACAACAACTGACCGATCAGCGAGAATTCACGTTGCACCGCGGTTGGCCGGAGGTGCGCAACCAGCTGCGGCACGTCCACCAGCATCACCAGCATCAGGAATCCCAACACCAGGCAGCCCAGACGCACGTAACGCAGCATCCGCGAGTACGCGCCATTGCCCTCGGCGAACGGCTTCAACAGATGCAGGAGAAAGAAGATCCAAAGCAGGTTGCGGACCACCTCTGTCGCCCAGACGACTTCCAGCCCGGGCAGGCCAAACCCGGCCTGCGCGGCAGCCGATAACGCCCACAAGGCAGATCCGCCGACTGCGGCGAGGAGCTGGGTACCCTGGAAACGTGCACGCCAGCCCGTCAGCAGCAACAGAAAGAGAAACAAAAACGCCAGGCCGGTCAGCCCGTAGCCATAGAACGCCAGTTGATTCACCGCCAAATCATCCCCCTGCGAGGACAAGCTGCGGCCGCAAAGGCCAGCCGGTCATTAGCACGCCCGATAGGCCGGTTGCCATCGGTCAGTGCGCCCCTTTGCCCCAAAGCACGACCTCGACCGTCTCCAGCAGGATGATGAGATCGAGAAAGGCGCTCGCATTCTTGACATAGTAGAGATCGAACTCGAGCTTGTTGCGCGCATCATCGATCGTCGCCCCGTAGGGGTAGGAAAGCTGCGCCCAGCCGGTCAGTCCCGGCTTCACCCGGTGACGTTCGCTGTAGAACGGAATCTCTTTGTCCAGCTGCTCGACGAACTGCGGGCGCTCGGGCCGCGGCCCGACCAGGCTCATCTCGCCCAGCAGCACGTTGAATACCTGCGGCAGTTCGTCCAGCCGGGTCTTGCGGATCACCGCCCCGACCCGGGTGATACGACTGTCGTTCTTGGTCGCCCAGCGGGCCACCCCGTCGGCCTCGGCGTCGGTCTGCATGCTGCGGAACTTATGCACCTGAAACGGCCTGCCGTTCAGACCGACCCGGACCTGGTGAAACAGGATCGGTCCCTTGCCGCCACTCTCGATCAGGATGGCCAGCGCCACCAGCAGCATCAACGGCCAGGCCAGCAGAAAGATCAGCCGCCACGGCCAGAAGTCGAGGATTCGCTTGGAATACAGCGCGACGCCGCTCAGCCGAAAACCGTCGGAGAAAAAGATCCAGCTGGGATGCAGCACATCGAGCTTGATGCGCGAGGTCTCTTTTTCGAAGAAGCTCAGCAGATCCAGCACCATGGTGCCGGACATCTTGCAATCGAGGATCTCGTCGACCGGCAGACGCAGACGCCGGTCATCCGGCGCGACGACGATCTCGTCGACCTCGTGCGCGAGCACGATATCCATCAGGCGGCGGTCATGCGGCATCCAGCGCTGCTCGGGGATATCGGTCTCCTGCTCATTCACCGGGACATAGCCAACCACCCGGAAACCGGGCTGCTGCGGCTCCAGATCGGCGATCATCTGTGCCTGGCGACCGGTTCCCAGCACCAGCACGGTGGTCGACTGCACCTCGCTATGGGTCAGGCGGAAGAACAGCGTGCGCAGACCCAGCACGCCGACGAAGGTGAACAGCATGGCATAGACCATGACACCGCGCCCGACGACGAGATCCGGGAAAGGTGTAGAAGACGACACTCATCGCGACGCTGGCGATCAGGAAACTCAATCCGATCCGGACCAGCAGCCCGGCGCTGAACGGCAGGCCACGCTGGTACAGGCCGACCGAGATCATCGCGATCGTCATCGACGACCGGCGTAGGCCAGCGCGGTGTAGGACAGGGATCTCCGGCAGGCCTGCCAGCACGATCCCACCGATGGTGAGCGCGCATGTAGAAACCGGCCACCAGCGAATAGAAGATCACCAGAAACTCGACAACACCCAGCAGCAGGTAAAGCTTGGACACGTAGTGCCCAAAGAGCCGGATCATCATGAACCAGGTTACTCCCTTTAACCGCAAGCGCGCCGAGCCTGACAAAGCGCATTGCCTTTGGCAACTGATTAATCAAATATTGCATACCCGGCTCACAAGGCTGACCGGACCGTCTCGCCTCTGTCGTGAAGGCAGGTTATCATCCTCGCGCTACCGGCGCCCGCGCCCCTCTAAATAAAGACAGCAAGGTTTATCGCCCAATGGATATCCAAGACGCCAAAATCGCCGTCATCGGACTCGGTTATGTCGGCCTGCCACTCGCCGTCGAGTTCGCCAAGAAGTTTCCGGTGGTCGGATTCGATATCAGCGTTCCCCGCATTAAAGAATTGCGGCAGGGACAGGACAGTTCTTTAGAGGTCGAGCCCGAAGAACTCGCCGCGGTATCCATGAGATTTACCGATCAGCTCGAGGATGTGCGCGACTGCAACGTCTACATCGTGACCGTCCCGACGCCGATCGACGAGTACAAGACACCCGACCTGCGCCCGCTGATCTCCGCCAGCCGCGCGGTCGGCCAGGTCATCGCGCAAGGGCGATGTCGTGATCTACGAGTCGACCGTCTACCCCGGTGCGACCGAGGAAGACTGCATTCCGGTCATCGAAGAGGTCTCCGGCCTGATCTTCAACCAGGATTTCTTCGCCGGCTACAGCCCCGAGCGCATCAACCCGGGCGACAAGGAACACCGCGTCACCACGATCAAGAAGGTCACCTCCGGCTCGACCCCCGAGATCGCCGATTTCGTCGATGCGCTGTATGCGAGCATCATCGTTGCCGGCACGCACAAGGCCAGCAGCATCAAGGTCGCCGAGGCCGCCAAGGTCATCGAGAACACCCAGCGCGACGTCAATATCGCGCTGATCAACGAGCTGTCGCTGATCTTCAGCAAGCTCGACATCGACACCGAAGAGGTGCTCAAGGCCGCCGGCACCAAGTGGAATTTCCTGCCGTTTCGCCCCGGCCTGGTCGGCGGGCACTGCATCGGCGTCGATCCCTACTACCTGACCCACAAGGCGCAGGCGATCGGCTACCACCCGGAGATGATCCTGGCCGGACGCCGCATCAACGACGGCATGGGCTCACACGTCGCCGGCAGCGTCGTCAAACTGATGCTGCAGCGCGGCCTGACGGTGAACGGCGGCCGGGCCCTGATCATGGGACTGACCTTCAAGGAAAACTGCCCCGACCTGCGCAACACGCGCGTCACCGACATCATCGACGAGCTGCGACAGCTTCGGTATGAAGGTCGATGTCTGGGACCCGTGGGTCAGTGCCGACGAGGCCGAGCATGAGTACGGCATCAGGCCGATCGACGCCCCCGAGAACGGCGCCTACGAGGCAGTGATCCTGGCAGTTGTCGCACCACCAGTTTGTCGAACTTGGCGTGGAAAAACTGCGCGCCTTCGGCGTACCGAAGGCGATTCTGTACGACGTGAAATACCTGTTCCCGACATCAGAAACCGACGGCCGGCTCTAAGCCAGGCCATCTCAAGGAAAACCGTATGCGCGTGCTCATCACCGGCAGTGCCGGTTTCATCGGCTCGGCGCTGTCGCTACGACTGCTCGAACGTGGCGATGAGGTCATCGGCGTCGACTGCCTCGACCCCTATTACGACGTCACGCTCAAAGAGGCGCGCCTTGCCCGCACCCTTGCCCATCGCCGGCTATACCGATGTGCGCGCACGGATCGAAGACCGCGAGGCAATGGCCGACACCTTCGCCCGCCACAAGCCGCATCGCGTGATCAATCTCGCCGCCCAGGCCGGCGTGCGCTACTCGATCGAGAATCCCGCGGCCTACGTCGACAGCAATCTGGTCGGCTTCGGCAACATCCTCGAGGGCTGCCGACACAACGGCGTCGAGCACCTGGTGTATGCCTCATCGAGTTCGGTCTACGGCGCCAACACCCGCATGCCGTTCTCGGTGCACGACAACGTCGACCACCCGGTCAGCCTGTACGCGGCGAGCAAGAAGGCCAACGAGCTGATGGCGCACACCTACAGCCATCTGTACGGCATGCCGACCACCGGCCTGCGCTTCTTCACCGTCTACGGCCCCTGGGGCCGGCCGGACATGGCGCTGTTCCTGTTCACCAAGAAGATCCTCGCCGGCGAACCGATCGAGGTCTTCAACTACGGCAAGCACCGCCGCGATTTCACCTACATCGACGACATCGTCGAGGGCGTGATCCGCGTGCTGGACAAGCCGGCGCAGCCCAACCCGGACTGGGACGGCGACAACCCGGACACCGGCCACCAGCAACGCGCCCTACCGCCTCTACAACATCGGCAACAACAACCCGGTCGAACTGATGCACTACATCGAGACACTGGAGAAATGTCTCGGCATGGAGGCAGAAAAGGAGCTGCTGCCGCTGCAGCCGGGCGACGTGCCCGACACCTACGCCGACGTCGACAGACCTGGTCACCGACATGGGCTACAAACCCGCCACGTCGGTCGGAACAGGGCGTGGCGAATTTCGTCGACTGGTACCGCGACTACTATAAAGTCTGACCGCGGCAAAATCTGACCGGGCAGTTTCACGCACGCCCGGCGTTCTGCACCGCCTTCCTTCAGATAAACGCGAGCACTTCCCGCTCGATATCCTGCTTGTCGATCACGGTATCCTGCACCACCGGCCTGTCGAACAGGGCCTCGATCATTGGCGGAATGGGCGTGTTCGCGGTGGCGGATATCGATTTCAGGGCATCGATATCGTGGCTGTCGTCCTCGCCGGTCAGGGCGTGCGCGATGGTCGGCGAAAACTTGGTCCATTCCGCGGTGGAATAGACGATGTCCGGCAGCGGCTTGTCGCGGCAGCTGACGTGGGTCTTGAAACAGATGGCGGTATGCGGGTCCATCAGGTAGCCGTCGTCGCGGAAGGTCTCGCGAATGCAGGTATCGACCTCTTCATCGTCGGCATAGTCGGCCGCGAACACGGCCTGCAACGCGACCAGCTCTTCGCCGGTCAGATGATAGACCCGGTTCTCGTCCAGCTCGGCCATCAACTCGCGCGTGCGTTGCGCGCCGTACAGGTCGTAAAGTATGCGTTCGACATTCGACGACTTGAGAATATCCATGGCCGGCGAACTGGTCGCGATCACGTCGCGGTCGCGCAGATCGTAGGTCCCGGTTCGGATCAACTCGGTCAGCACATTGTTGCGGTTCGAGGAGATCAGGATCTTCTCCACCGGCAACCCCATTTTCATCGCGTAGTAGCCGCCAAGCGCATTGCCGAAGTTGCCGCTCGGCACGTTCAGGTACACCTTGTCGCCGATCGCAATCACACCCTGCCTCACCAACTCCAGGTAACTGTGGATGTGGTAGATCTGCTGGAAGATAATGCGGCCGAAATTGACCGAGTTGGCTGCAGACAGGTGGGTGTGGCGCTCGCGCAGCCTGTCCTGAAACGAATCGGAAGACAACAGGGTCTTCAGTGCGGACTGTGCGTCGTCAAAATTGCCGTGGATGCCGATCACCTTCAGGTTGGCGGCGTCCTCGGTCACCATCTGCAGGCGCTGCACGTCCGATGTCCCGCCATCCGGGTACAGACAGGCCACCTTCACGTTGGCGCGATCCTTGAAAGTCTCCAGGGTCGCCGGCCCGGTATCGCCGCTGGTCGCCGCGAGGATCAGGTAGTGCTCGTCGCGGGCCTGGGCCAGGCTGGACAGCACCACGCCGAAGGGCTGCAGGGCCATGTCCTTGAAGGCCCGCGTGGGACCGTGATACAGCTCGGAAACGAACAGGTCGTCGCGCACCCGCACGACGGGCACCGGATGCGCCGGGTCGTCGAAGCCGTCGTACAGGTCCAGGGCACGATCGATCACGGCCTGGTCGACATCCAGTTCGAAGGCATCGAGCACGGCGCGCGCCAGCGTCTTGTAGTCGCTGTCGATGTGCGCATGCAGGAAAGGTTCGCCCAGCTCAGGCAGGCTTTCGGGCACGTAGATGCCGCCGAAAGAGCACAGCGGACTGAGAATGGCCTGGGAGAAGGTGACGGACGACGGACGGGTGCCGTCGTTGCCCCGGGTTTCGATGAAATTCATGATGCGCGCTGGGTATTCAACAAAGCCCGCGATTATACCCCTTCGGCGCCGCGAGACACCCCGGGATTCGCGTCCAGACAACTGAGCAGGGGTCGCTTCCTGCGCCACAGGCGCCAGGCCGAGCGTGCCTGCCAGCGGTAAACCGTCCCGTTACCGGGATGTACATGCAGCGCCTCGCAGTCCTTCAGCCAGCCGGACAGCCGATCCTCGAGTCCGGCAATTGCCTGCAGCCAGGCAGCAGGGTCGGCACGCGTCACCGCCCTGCCCGGCGCATGCTCGACGATCAATCCATCGCCGCCCACCCCGTTACGCAATGCAAGCAGCCCACGAGCAAGGACGCAATCACCGACAAGCCGGGCCACCGGGCCCTGCCCCTCCGGTGGCAGAACGCCACCACCACTGAACCACAGGCCACCCAGCATCGGCCGCCCGCCGACCTCGCGTGCATGGTTGAGATCCAGCCCGTGAAACAGCATCTGGGTCTCGTTGAGCAGGCCACGCCACCAACGCCGGTCCCCGCCATTGGGCAGGAAGTGGTCAAGACTGCGCCCGATCACGGCCGACAGCGGGTGTGTTTGGATTGACGGTGCCTGGTCACAGTGCAGGTAGATGCGCCCGGTGGGGCTGCTGTGCAAGTACACACCGTCGTCGTTGAAATGAACATTGAAGGCGCGGACCACCTGGGCGATCTCGTCGCCATCGAGCGGGTCGTCGTCCAGATCGAAGGCCAATAGACGGTCCCGGTCGGGAATCATTTGCAGGGGATCGGCGTGCAGCAGGAAGCCCGCCGGTGCCTCGCCGGTATCGGCCAGGAAAGAGACCGCGGCAGTGGGCAGGTCGGTACCGGCCGGGGTGTCGATCCCGAACAGGGCGAACAGGCCCGCTGCGTAGCCGACAGGCTCGACCAGCCGGTCGGCGCGTGCCAGCAGCTGCTCGAGAACCGGCAATGCCGGGAGGTCTGCGCCCGCGAGTCCCGGCATGGGACCGAGCAGGCCGGGCACGAAAAGGTGGCGGATCAAACGATCAGTTGAGCTGTTCGACGCGGATGCGGGTGACCTCGCCCGCCACGGAATCGAGCGCCTCGATCCCGCGCAGCGCGGCATTCATCTGCGATTCCTGCACCGCCTGCGTGAGCATCACCAGCGGGACCTGGGTCTCGCCTTCTGCCGGTTCCTTCTGCTGCATCGCCTCGATACTGATGCCGTGCTCGCTCAGGATACCGGACACGGCCGCGAGCACCCCGGGGCGGTCCTCGACCGTCATCCGCAGGTAGTAGGCGGTCACCACGTCGTCCATCGACAGCACCGGCATATCCGACAGTTCTCCCGGCTGGAAGGCCAGGTGCGGGACGCGATTGCCCGGATCCGTGGTCAGCGCACGCGCCGCATCGATCACGTCGGCCACCACGGCCGATGCGGTCGGCAGCGAACCGGCGCCGGCACCGTAGTACAGCGTCGGGACCGACAGCGTCGCCGTGGACCAGCACTGCGTTCATGACGCCGTCGACGTTGGCGATCAGGCGACGCTCGGGGATCAGGGTCGGGTGCACGCGCAACTCGATACCCTTCTCGGTCCGGCGGGTCACGCCCAGGTGCTTGATGCGGTAACCGAACTGTTCGGCATACTCCACGTCCTGCGGCTCGATCCGGCTGATGCCCTCGGTGTAGCAACGGTCGAACTGCAGCGGAATGCCAAACGCCAGCGACGCCAGGATCGTCAGCTTGTGCGCCGCATCGATGCCCTCGACGTCGAAGGTCGGATCGGCCTCGGCATAGCCCAGGGCCTGCGCCTCTGCGAGCACGTCGGCAAAGTCGCGTCCCTTGTCTTTCATCTCGGTGAGGATGAAGTTGCCCGTACCGTTGATGATGCCGGCGATCCAGTCGATATGGTTGGCCGCCAGGCCCTCGCGCAGCGCCTTGATGATCGGAATACCGCCGGCCACGGCCGCTTCGAACGCAACCGTCACGCCCTTTTTCTGCGCCGCCTCGAAGATCTCGTTGCCATGCATGGCGATCAGTGCCTTGTTCGCGGTGACGACATGCTTGCCGTTCTCGATCGCCTTGAGCACCAGCTCGCGCGCCGGCGAGTAACCACCGATCAGCTCCACGACGATGTCGACCTCGGGGTTATTGACCACGGCGAAGGCATCGTCACACACCTCAACCTTGTCCAGGCCGTCCAGCCCAGCCGGATCGTAGGCGCGTGCCGCCGCATGTGAGACGACGATATCCCGACCCGCCCGACGCGAAATCTCGGCCGCATTCCGGACAAGCACATTGAGCGTGCCACCACCAACAGTCCCGAGGCCCAACAGGCCGATCTTTACAGGATTCAAAACTTCTCTCCTAACACACGGGGCAAGCCACCAGAGGGTTGTCGCCCGCTAAACTAATCCGACGACGCGACAACACCGTCACGCCGAAACATTTCCTTGATACCCCGCAGCGCCTGACGCGTACGGTGTTCGTTTTCGATCAGACCAAAACGTACATGGTCATCGCCGAAGGAACCAAAACCGATGCCGGGCGAGACCGCCACGCGTGCCTCGCGCAGCAGCTTCTTCGAGAACTCCAGCGAACCCATCTGTCTGTACGGCTCGGGTATCGGCGCCCACACAAACATGGTCGCCTTCGGTTTTTCAACCGCCCAGCCCATCGCCGTCAGCCCGTCGCACAGCACATCGCGGCGCCTCTGGTACATGTCGCGAATCTCGGCGACACAGTCCTGCGGCCCTTCCAGCGCGGCAATCGCCGCCACTTGGATCGGGGTGAACATACCGTAGTCGAGATACGACTTGATCTTGGCCAGGGCGGCGACCAGGGTACGGTTGCCGACCATGAAACCGACCCGCCAGCCGGGCATATTGTAGGTTTTCGACAGCGAATAGAACTCAACCGCTATATCCTCCGCGCCAGGCACCTGCAGAATCGACGGTGCCTTGTAACCGTCGAATGAAATTGCGGCGTAGGCCAGATCGTGCACCACCCAGATGTTGTGCCGCCGGGCGATCTCGATCACGCGTTCGAAAAACGCCAGGTCGACACACTCGGTGGTCGGATTGCCGGGGAAGTTGACCACCAGCATCTTCGGCCGCGGCCAGGATTCATCGATCGCCTTCTGCAACTCCTCGAAGAAATCGTGATCCGGGGTCATCGGCACATGCCGTACATCGGCACCGGCAATGATGAAGCCATAGGGATGGATCGGGTAGGCCGGATTCGGCACCAGCACCGAGTCACCCGGCCCCATGCAGGCCAGTGCCAGATGGGCCAGGCCTTCTTTCGAACCGATGGTCACGATCGCCTGGCTGTCCGGATCCAGATCGACGTCGAACTGATCCTTGTACCAGTTGCAGATCGCCCTCCGCAGACGCGGAATACCACGCGACACCGAATAGCGGTGCGTATCGTTTCGCTGCGCCGCCTCGACCAGTTTGTCGACGATATGCTTCGGCGTCGGCTGGTCCGGATTACCCATGCCGAAATCGATGATGTCTTCGCCCCGCGCTCGCGCTTCGGCCTTCAACTCGTTCACAATGGCGAACACGTAAGGCGGCAAACGTTTGATTCTGCGGAAATCTTCCATTTCGGGAGACGACACGGGTAAACCTCGACAACTCAACGGGGCAAAAATGAACCGGTTACGCTACATTAATGGACTTTAAAATGTCAATAAAATTAGATGATTAGCCGACACATTTGTCGGATCGACGCGGCAGCCTTCATCGCTCGGGTGGACCACCATGAAAATTGCTCTCGAATCAAACACCGGCGTCAATGTGATCCGTGGCTACGAACCGGGTGAAGTGCGCATACGGGATCGCCGCTACACGCGCAGCCTGATCGTCTCGGCCACCCGGATCATCGACGACTGGGCAGCCGCTGCGCCGGACGAATTGCGCGGCCTCTGCATCTGCAGCCCATCGTGCAGCAGTCCACCGGAGGTGTTGATCCTGGGCACCGGCGAGACCCAGGTGTTCCCGCAACCTGCCACCTTCATGACCCTGATGGATCTCGGTATCGGTTTCGAGGTGATGGATAACGCTGCAGCGTGCCGCACCTACAACATCCTGCTCGGCGAGGACCGGAAGGTGGCATTGGCGCTGATCATCTGCGCACCCGAGACATAGGGACCAAGCGACGCAATCCGGCAACACACAAGCGTCCGAATGAGCGGCTATGATACAGGTCAACAAAGCCTGTTTATGTCGCCCGCCCGACCTGGGCGAAGGCTAGACTAGGGCCTGATCAACGACCACCCCAGAAATGAGAATTTTCCATCGTGGATGACACCCTGAAGCAGCTGCTGGCCGACCGAGAACGGCCGCCAGCGAGCTGGTTGAGAAAGCCCAGGCCGATAGTGAACGGCTTATCCAGACCGCGTTACAAGATGCCCGCCAGCAGGAAGAGCGCTTTGAAGGTCGGATTCCCGGACTGCACGCCTCCTTCCTGGAGAAATCCGACCAACGGGCCAAGCAGACCGTGGCCGAAATGGAACGCCGCTTCCAGGAGCGTCTCGGTCAACTGCGCGATGCCGCCGAATCCAACGAGACCGCGGCACTCGAGGCGGCGTTCAGCGAACTGCTTGGCGAGGGCGACGCAGGCACGCTGTGAGCAGAATCGCCGACCAAGCCTACCTGCGTACCCGGCTTGCGATCCTGAGCACCAATCTCATGGGTCGGAAAAAACTGCGCGGACTCGCCGACCTGCCTTTCGACGAATTTGCCAAGGCCAGCGGGCTCGACGAGATCAGCGGCATGAGCAATGGCGCGCGACTCGAGGCCTACGAACGCTCCCTGATGCAGACCTGGCTCGACGAGCTCGGCGCCCTGCTCCGCCCGCTCGGTGGCTCGGCGCGCCGCCTGCTGATTCAGTGGGCCAGCCGCTACGAGTTGCTGAATATAAAGGTGCTGGTCCGCGGCAAGATGGGCCAGCTGCCGAACGAACTGATCGAGCAGAGCCTGTTCAGGCTGCCGAGCTTTCTCAGCCTGAATCACGACGAGTTGCTCAACACCGACAGCGTCCCGGAATTGCTGCGCCAGCTGCAGAAGACCCGCTACCGGCGGATCGCCACCCAGGCCCTGCGCCGTTACGAGGAAAGGCCCGACCCGTTCCTGCTCGATGCCACGCTCGACCAGCAGTTTTACGGCGAGATGATCGATCGCGCCCGGCAGCTGACCAGCACTGACCGCGAGGCGATCCTCAACCTGATCGGACGTATCGTCGACCGCCACAACCTGGTCTGGAGCCTGCGCTACCGCTACAACTACGGTCTGCAGCCGAGCGAGGTGCTGTACCTCGCGATCGATGGCGGTCGCGCGGTGAACCGCGATGTGCTGCAACAGATCGTCAATGCCGACACCCTTGCCGATGCCCTCAAGCGACTGCCGCATGGCCTGCTCGGCGAGCGTCCGGTCCCAGACCAGATCACCCTGATCGAGGCAGCAATGCGCAGCGACCTGCAGACCCATGCACAGGGGCTGATGCGACGCAGCCCGTCGGTACTGACCAGCGTCCTTGCCTACCTGGTCGCGCGGCATGGCGAGATCACCACGCTGTATGCGATCGCCCATGCGCGCGTGCATGGCGTGAGTGACGAACTGCTGCGCGAGGCACTCGACCCCCTGCACGAGGATGCCGCCTGATGCGCGCCGGAATCGACATGCGGCACATCACGGTCACCCTGATGCGTGAAGATCTGCCGCGCGCCAGCCTGCTGCTCGCCGAGATGGCAGACCTTCGCACCGGATGAACGACCGGTGCTCGAATCGGAACTGCCGGAGATTCCCGGTGCGAGCTTCCGCACGCGCATCCGCCGTGCCTGGGGCCACCTCGATCGCCTGACGGCGCTGTTTGAACAACTGCCCTCACCGGGGCCGAACAATGCCGGTGATGGCCCTGCATCGTGAACAGGTGATCGAGACAGACCGCTGGCTCACCGAGGCCTGGCAACAGTGCGCGCCGTGGGAAGAGGCGCTGCACGCACTCGATGACCGGTTTCGCGAACTCACCCAACTGGAGCAGTCGCTCGAGGATTTTGCCGATCTGGATATCGACCTCGGTCGTCTGCAGGGCGAGCATGCCCATCTCGACCTGCGCATCGGTGCGATCCCGGCCGACAACCTGGCCCGCCTGCGCGATATCCTGTTGCTGTCGGATCACCTGATCCTGAACGTTGCCGGCGAAGGCGAAGGTGAGACTTTGCGCCTGCTGGTCGCCGGTCGCAAAGAGAGCGCCGATGTACTCGACAGCGTCCTGCACGCCGCCGCTTTCCAGCCGCTGACGATCCCGAAAAGCTTCGACGACGATCCCGAGACACTGCGCAGGGAACTGCATGACCGGCGCCTGCAACTGGAGCAGGAACAGGCCCAGATCAGGCTTCAGATGACCAACTGGGTCGACAGCAACCGCGACCAGCTGCTGCACGCACGGCAATTGCTCGAGGCGGCAGAGCCCTATGTCAATGTGCGCAGTGCCGCGCGCTCGCGCGGCCCGCTGGCGGCACTGCAGGGCTGGATGCCGGACAGCAGCCTCGAGACCGTGCAGAAAAAGCTGAGCGAAAGCCTTGCCCTGCCCTTCGTCCTCGAATCACGGCGGCCGCGCAACGACGAAAAACACCTGGTACCGGTGCCTGAAAGCGGCAACGGGGGCATTGCGCCCCTTCGCCTCGCTGGTGCAGCAATACGGGGTACCGCGGTTCGGCGAGTTCGATCCCACCATACTGTTCGCCGTCACCTTCGTGGCAATGTTCGGCATGATGTTCGGCGATGTCGGGACATGGCGCGGTCATCATCGTTCTGGGGCTGATCCTGCGTCACAAGCTCAAGGCATACACCTACCTGTTCGCCCTGGCCGGCGCATCGTCCATGCTGTTCGGCTGGCTTTACGGCAGCGTGTTCGGCGTCGAGCACTGGCTGCATCCGCTGTGGATCGCGCCGATGTCCGACCCGATCTACATGCTCACGGTCGCGCTCGCCTGGGGGGTCGCCTTCCTGACACTGGGCTCGATCATCGCGATCACCAACCGCATGTTGTCGGGCGACCAGATGGGGGCATTGTTTGGACCCGGGGGACTGATTTCGCTGGTCATGTATCTTGCGTTGCTCGGCGGTTTCGTGAACATGGCGCAGGGCGGCAAGTTCCCGCTGGAGGCCACCGTGATGACCACCCTGACCCTCGGCGTACTGACGATCTATCAATGGCGACATGCCGAGGGATCCTTCGGTGAGCGTGTTTTCACCACGATCATCGAGACCTTCGAGATCGTCAACGGCTACCTCGCCAGCTCACTGTCTTTCCTGCGCGTTGCCGCCTTCAGCCTGAACCATGTCGCGCTGTCGCTTGCGGTATTCACCCTGGCCGACGGCATGGGCATTTTCGGACACTGGATAACGCTGATTCTCGGCAACATATTCATCATCGTCCTCGAGGGCACGATCGTGACCATCCAGACCCTGCGTCTCGAATACTACGAAGGTTTTTCGCGTTACTTCTACGGTGACGGCACCCCTTTTCGGCCGCTACGCGTCGGCCGCACTCTAACCCGCTGATTCAGGAGCACCCATGACGACCATCATCACCCTACTCACCACTGCGCTGCTGGGAATGATTGCGACCGGCATCTACCTGCACTTCCGTCCGCTCGAGGCGGCACGCGCACGGCGCCTGTTCAAGCCGACGATCGGGCTCAACCTTGCCCTGTTCATCGGCGCGCAGTTTGCGATCGTCATTCTCGGCGTGGGCGATGCCTTCGCTGCCGCCGAGGTAGAAGGCGCAATCGCCGGCCCGACCGAGATCAGCGTGGGCATGGGCCTCGCCTTTATCGGTATCGCGCTGCCAACCGCGTTCAGTACCGTGGGTGCCGGTCTCGCGGTCGGCCCGATCGGTGCCGCCGCACTGGCCGCGGTATCCGAAAAACCGGAGATGTTTGGCCGCACCCTGGTATACCTGGGCCTGGCTGAAGGTATCGCGATCTACGGCCTGGTCCTGTCGATTCTGCTGCTCAACCGGGTCTGAATCGAATGGAACAGACACGCCAGTTATTTTTTGGCGAGGCTACCCTTGCCACTGGATTTCGCCTGGCCGGTTTCGAGGTATACCCGGATGCGGACATCCAACAGCTCGATAGCATGCTTGGCGAACTGCGCGCGAAGCGCACGCCGGCATTCGTCGTGATCGACCAGGAACTGGCGGCGTCAGACAGTAAACAATTACAGATCGTACGAAACGAGGGCGGACGCATCCTGTTGACCCAGGTGCCTCCATTGACACATCCCGAGCAGATGACGAGTTCTGTCGATGAGCGAATCCAGCAACTCCTTGGGCTGGATGGAGACAACGCATGACTCAGACCGGATCATCCCAGCTGGCGGCACTGGAAGAGGCAATAATGACCCGCGCCGAGCGAGTTGGCGCAGGAGTTTCATGAAAAGGCCGATCGTCAACGTGACAATATCCTGCGCGAGTCGGCCGAGCGCCTGCACCTGGCAGAGGAACGCGAGGTGCTGGTCGCCAAGGCCGAGGCAGAACGCCTGTTCCGCCGCGTCACCCAGGCCAGCGAATTGAAAATGCAGGGGCGACTCGACCAGTTGCGCTGGGAGATGGTGCAGACCGTGCAGTCACAGTTGGCCGATCGCATGCGTGCGATGTGCAGCGACCGCAACCGCTATCGCGGCTGGCTGAAGAAAATGATCGGCGAAGCCGCCGAGCGCCTGCCCGAGGGAGAGCTTACGGCCGAAGCCAATAGAGAAGACCATGAATGGCTGAGTGGCGAGTGGTCCGCGCTGGTCGCCGAGGCCGCGCCCGGGCGTACTATCCATCTGGCCGACACCCCGATCTGGGGCACCGGCGGGCTGAAGATCCGCACGCTCGACAAGAGCGCCCAGGTCGACAACCGCTTCGAAGGCCGGCTCGCCCGGTTTGAGGCGAAGATCCAGCGCGCAATCCTGCAGCGACTCTTCCCCAACGATATCAACGCGAGTGCGCGCAGCGGAGGCCCGCAATGACTGATGAAGCACGCGGCGGCCATATCCGTGAGATCAATGGCCCCATTCTGCGCATCCACATGCCAGGTGGCCGAAACGGTGAACAGGTCCGTATCGGCAGCCTCGATATCGTCGGTGAGATCATCGCCCTCGAGGGTGAAGACGCCATCGTGCAGGCCTACGAATCGACCGATGGCCTGCGCCCGGGCGAATCTGTCGAGGGTCTCGGTCATCCGCTGACCGTTGAACTCGGTCCCGGCCTGCTGGAAGGCATCTTCGACGGTGTGCAACGTCCGCTGGCAGAGATCGCCGAACTTTCCGGCGATTACATTCCGCGTGGTCTGCGCATCGACTCGCTGGATCGTGAACGTGCCTGGTCTTTCGAACCGATTGACGATCTCGAGCCCGGTAGCCGGGTCGAGGGCGGTACCCGACTGGGCACGGTCGCGGAGACCGAGACCATAGAACACCGGGTGCTGGTCCCGCCGGATGTGGCCGGCGAGTTGATCGACCTGGCACCGGCCGGCGAGTACACCCTGGAAAAGACCATCGCCCGGGTACGCGCAGCCGATGGCAAGGTGCGCAAACTGAAACTGTACCACCGATGGCCGGTACGCCAGCCACGCCCGTACAAAAAGCGTGACCACGGGGTCGAACCGCTGATCACCGGACAACGCATTCTCGACACCTTCTTCCCCCTGCTGAAGGGCGGCAAGGGCGCGGTGCCTGGCCCCTTCGGGGCCGGCAAGACCATGGTCCAGCAACAGGTTGCGCGCTGGTCAAATGCGGATATCGTGATCTACGTGGGCTGCGGCGAACGCGGCAACGAACTCGTCGACGTACTGGAGAGCTTCCCGCAACTCGAGGACCCGAATACCGGACGCGGCATGATGGAGCGAACCCTGCTGGTCGCCAACACCTCGAACATGCCGGTGGTGGCACGTGAGGCATCGATCTACGTCGGTATGACCATGGCGGAGTACTTCCGTGACCAGGGCTACGACGTGGTCATGCTGGCCGATTCGACCTCGCGCTGGGCCGAAGCGCTGCGCGAAGTGGCTGGCCGACTCGGCCATATGCCGGTCGAGGAAGGCTATCCGGCCTATCTCGGCTCACGCCTGGCCGCCGTGTACGAACGTGCCGGCCGGGTCGAGACGCTCGACGGCGAGCGTGGTTCGGTCACCCTGATTGGTGCGGTATCGCCACCCGGTGGGGATTTCTCCGAGCCGGTAACCAGCCATACCAAAGAGATCATCCAGACCTTCTGGGCGCTGTCCAAGGAACTGGCCGATGCGCGCCACTACCCCTCGGTGGATTGGGTCGATAGCTTCTCGCAGGATGTGCCGGTCGCGGCCGGATGGTGGGCAAAGAACATCAATGGTGCCTGGGCAAAGCGGCGCGGCGAGGCGCTGTCGTTGCTGGCGCGTGATGCGGAGCTGTCGCGCATCGTCAACCTGGTCGGGCCAGAGGCACTGTCATCCGCCCAGCGCTGGGAGCTGGAAGGCGCCTCGCTGGTCAAAGAGGCCGTGCTGCAACAGAGCGCGCTGGATGATACGGACAGCTATTGCTCACCGCAGAAACAGTTCCAACTGCTCGAACTGGTGATGCAGGTCTTCGATCAGGGCCGTGAACTGATCACCCTCGGGGCACCGGTCCAGGAACTGGCCGATCACCCGGTGATGGCCCGCATCCGCCGAGCGAAATCCACCTGGCGCAGCGAAGAGAGCGAAGACCTCGCCAGTTTCTCCAGCGAAGTCTATGAGGCATTCGCCATGCTGCGCAGCGAATATGCCTCAACCCAGGAGACCGCCACATGAGCGATGTTGAGTACCGTCGGGCCAAGGCGGCCCAGGGTGGACTGCTGATCGTCAAGGATGTCGATAATGTCGCCTTCGGCGACCGTGTCCGGATCCGCGATCACCAGGGGCGAACACGCAACGGCCAGGTCATTCTGTCGGCCGAGCACGAAACCCTGATCCAGGTGTTTGAAGGCACGGATGATCTGGATCTGGAGAACACCTGGGTGCGTTTTCTCGACGAACCGCTGACCCTGACGGTCAGCCCGGGACTGCTCGGGCGCGTATTCAACGGCATCGGTGACCCAAGCGACGATCGCCCGCCGATTGTCGACGGCGAGGCGCGTGGGATCAGTGGCTCGGCCATCAACCCGGCCGCACGCAACTACCCACGCGAATTCATCCAGACCGGCATCTCCACGATCGACGGCCTCAACTCGCTGGTTCGAGGGCAGAAGCTGCCGATCTTCTCGGCGTCAGGACTGCCGCATAACCGGCTTGCGGCGCAGATCGTCCGCCAGGCACGCCTGCCCGGCGAGGCCAGCAACTTCGCCATCGTGTTCGCCGCGATGGGCGTGTCCTATACCGATGCACGCTTCTTCCGCGAGTCGTTCTCCGATTCGGGGGTACTCGGCAACGTGGTGATGTTCATCAACCATGCCGATGATCCGCCGGTCGAACGACTGGCGCTGCCACGCGTGGCGCTTACCGCAGCCGAATACCTCGCCTTCGACCTCGACCGCCACGTGCTCGTGGTCATGACCGACATGACCCACTACGCCGAGGCACTGCGCGAGGTCGCGACCGCCAAGGGCGACGTACCGGCACGCAAAGGCTATCCCGGCTACCTGTATTCAGACCTGGCGGAGATCTACGAACGTTCGGGGCGGATCCAGAATCGCCATGGCTCGGTCACGATGGTCCCGGTCGTCTCCATGCCATCGGACGACATCACCCACCCGATCCCCGATCTCACCGGTTACATCACCGAGGGGCAGATCGTGCTGTCGCGCGAACTCAACAACCAGGGCATCTACCCGCCGGTGGACATCGCGCCCTCCCTGTCGCGCCTGATGAAAGACGGGATCGGCAAGGACGACACGCGTGACGACCACCCGCGCGTTGCCAACCAGCTGTATGCGCTGTACGCCAAGGCGCAGGAGGCGCGCAACCTCGCATCGATCATCGGCGCGGAAGAACTGTCCGCCCGCGACCAGCGCTACCTGGAATTTGCCGGCGACTTCGATGCCCACTTTGTCGGCCAGGGTGAAGACGAGAACCGCAGCGTCATCGAAACCCTGAACCTCGCCTGGGAGCTGCTGTCACGCTTCCCTCGAGAGGCCCTCACCCGGGTCAGCGAGACCGACCTGGCGCACTATCATCGTTCCGGTGAAGCGGCAGCATGAGCCGTCTGCGCATAACGCCGACCAAGAGCGCCCTGCTCAACCTGCGTAAGCAGGTCAAGTTTCTTGAGGTCGGTCACGCCCTGCTCGAGCGCAAACGTGACCTGCTGACACGACTGGTCTATCAGCACATCAAGGAATACCAGGAGAAGAAACACGCCGCGCGCGACGCGCTCGGCCAGGCCTATCGCTGGCTGAGTATCGCGCAACTGCGCATGGGTGACCGGGGCATTGCCCAGGCAACACTCGGCGCGGCGCCCTCGACCCGTATGAAGGTCTTGCCGCGGCGCTCACTGGGTGTGCAATATCCATCAGTCGAGGCCGCCATTGTTGCCCCCCAGCCGGTTGGCCTGCTTGGCACCGACCCGAGTTTTGACGAGGCGCATAGTGCGTTTGCCGAGGCATCCGTGCGCCTGGCAGAACTGGCCGCGGTCGAAATGGCGCTGTACCGGCTTATCAGCGAACAGCGCAAGGCACAGAAGCGGGTGAACGCACTGAAGTACAACATCATCCCGTCGTACCGAACCGGGATCAAAAAGATCTCAGAGGCCCTCGAAGAGGAAGAACGCGGAACCCTGTTCCAGATCAAACGGCTGCGCGATGCCAGCCAGCGAAAAAAGAAGCGGGCCTGACCGGCATATTCAGGCCGTCAGCGTTTGCGCTGCGGCCGATCGTCCGCGTCGGCCTGTTCTTTCTTTTCCTGATCCTTGCGCTCGGCCGAACGCATTCTGTCGATGGCATTCTCCATCGCCTTGGTCTTGGTATAACGACCACGCCAATCCTGCTTGCTGCTGTCGAAGTCCTGTTGCGAGCTCGCAACGATCTCTTTCTGCTGCTCGATCGCGGCCTCGAGTTTCGCGATAAACACCTGGTACTCGACAATCTGATTGCTTGGCAGGCCATTGCGCGCCGCGCTGGCAAAACGTTGCAGGTACTCCTGGTGATACTGCTGTAATTCGGCCAGGCGCTGCATCGCCGAGTCGCGTTGCTTGATCGACTGGCCGAGCGCAGCGGCCGCTTTCCGCTCTTTCTGCGACGCGACCTTGTGAATCGGTTTGAAACGGTCTGAGGGCGGGGCCATCGCTGATTACCCCATTCCTTCCGCAACCGGCAGGGTTTCCTGCGGGAACAGCGTGGTCAGATCGTCGAGACTGTCGTTCAGGTCGAAGCGCACATGCATGTCCTGGTGCAGGAACTCACGCAAAGACGGCATCGCACCGATCGCCAGATCGATCTGATCGTTCGATCCAAGCTCGTAGGCACCGACCGAGATCAGATCGCGGTTCTGCTCGTAGAGACTGTAGAGCTTCTTGAATTCACGGGCCGCACGCTGATGATCCGGATCGGTAATGTCGTTCATCGCGCGGCTGACCGATGCCTCGATATCGATCGCCGGATACTGCCCGGATTCGGCCAGGCGCCGCGACAGCACGATATGACCATCGAGAATTGCCCTGGCGGCATCCGCGATGGGGTCATTCTGATCATCGCCCTCGACCAGCACAGTATAGAACGCCGTAATCGAGCCACCGCCACGATCACCGTTACCGGCCCGTTCGACAAGCTGCGGGAGCTTGGCAAACACCGACGGCGGATAGCCCTTGGTGGCCGGCGGTTCGTTGATCGCCAGACCGATCTCGCGCTGCGCCTGGGCAAACCGCGTCAGTGAATCCATCAGCAGCAGGACATGCTTGCCCTGGTCGCGGAAATACTCGGCGATCGAGGTCGCCAGCATCGCCCCATGCATCCGCCTCAGCGGCGGTTGGTCCGCGGGAACAGCCACCACGACGGCACGCGACAGGCCGTCCTCTCCGAGAATGTTATCGACAAACTCCTTGACCTCCCGGCCACGCTCGCCGATCAGGCCGACCACGACGACATCCGCATTGGTGTAGCGCGTCATCATGCCGAGCAATACCGACTTGCCGACACCCGAGCCGGCGAACAGTCCGAGACGCTGGCCGCGCCCGACGCTCAGCAAGGCGTTGATCGCACGGATACCGACATCCAGTGGCTGGCGGATCGGTGCCCGCGCCAGTGGATTGATGTACCCGCCATTCAAAGGCCAGCGTTTCACGGTGTGCAGGATGCCCTTGCCATCGAGTGGACGACCACTGCCATCGATGATCCGTCCGAGCAGTTCATCACCGACCGATGCCTCACTGACGCGTCCGCTAGGGACTACCCGGGCATCGGGTTCGAGTCCACGGATATCACCGGTCGGCATCAGGTACAGGCTTTCGCCGGCAAAGCCGACCACCTCGGCCTCAACCGACCGGCCGGCTGCGTTGACCACGTCGCAGCGACCACCGATTGCCGCGCGGCAACCGACCGCTTCGAGCGTCAGCCCCACCATGCGCGTGAGCTTTCCTTCGACCACCAGCCCGCGCGATCCACCGATCCGTTCGTTCATGCGACGGATTCGCGAGGCCCATATCGGGTTACGTTCAAGCTCAGGCATCGGGACTCTCCGATTCCTCACTGTCACGCTGCCGCTCACCAGCCAGCAGGGGCGCAATCAGGCTGTTGAGGCGCGAGTCGAGGGTCGCATCGATCTGCGAGGTGTCGGTATGTATGCGGCAACCGCCGCGTTGAATGACCGGATCTTCGAAGATCTGCCACTTCTGGTCATGTTCGCCAAGCGTGTAGGCCTCGCGCACCAACTCGGCATCCTCCGGATGCAGCATCACGCGGATGTTGCGCGCGCCGACCGGCAGGATGCCGAGCGCCTCGCGAACCACCCCGACGATCTGGCCCGGGTCCAGCTTCACCTCGCGTCGGATCAATTGACGAACCATGTTGATCACCAGCGTAACGATCTCGCTCTCGACCTGCTGATCGAGTTGTTCGAAGGGCTTGTCGAGTGATGCGAGAATCGTATCCAGCTGCCCGGTACGCTCGCGAATCGCGGCACGCCCCTCTTCGAGTCCTTCGCGATGGCCGTATGTCTGGCCCTCTTTGCGACCCTGTTCGAAACCCTCGGCATGGGCTGCCTTCTGAATGTCGTTCAGCTGGCCCGCCGTCATCAACTCGGAGGGGGCATCGCCAGGGCGCTCGTCGATGTTGCGCACATGCGGTGGCTGCCACGCGCGCACCTCGGACGGGCCGGGTCGGATCACATCGGTACCACCCTTTCTGTTCCTGTTCATCGCGCGCAGCCCTAGACGAACTCTTCGCCGCCGCCACCGCCGAGGTTGATCTCACCGGCATCGGAAAGGCGGCGGGCCACCGTAAGGATCTCTTTCTGCGAGGCCTCGACATCGCTGAGCTTGGCCGGGGGCGCCGCCTCGAGGTCGTCCTTGAGCATCTCGGCCGCCCGTGAAGACATGTTCTTGAAGATCTTGTCGCGTAGTGGATCTGGCGCCCCGCGCAGGGCCAGCAGCAGCTGATCAGACGACACCTCGCGCAGCAGGGTCTGCATGCCGCGGTCATCGATATCGATCAGGTTATCGAACACAAACATATTGTCCTGAATCTGTTGCGAGAGCTCCTCGTCGGCGTCGTTGATCTGTTCGATCACCTTGCTCTCGATGGCCCCGTCGACGAAATTGAGGATATCGGCGGCCTTCTTGATGCCGCCTATTGCCGACGACTTGACGTTGGTCCCGCCGGCAAACTGTTTTTCGAGGATCTCATCGAGCTCCTGCAGCGCCGCGGGCTGAATCCCGTCGAGCGTCGCGACCCGCATCATCACATCGGTACGTGCCTGTTCCGGAAACTCCGATATCACGCCGGCCGCCTGGTCGGGGTCGAGAAACGACAGGACGATCGCAATGATCTGCGGATGTTCGAGGCGGATCAGTTCCGCGATGGCTCGCGGGTCCATCCATTTCAGCTGCTCGAGCCCCTTGCTGTTGCGGCCCAGAAGAATCCGGTCGATGATGCTGCCGGCCTTGTCCGAGCCAAGGGCCGAGGTCAGCATATTGCGGATGTATTCGTCCGATCCCATACCCAGCGAAGTCTGTTCGCCGATCGTACCGACGAACTTCTGCATCACCAGTTCCATCTGGGAGTTGGTGATATTGCTCAGACTGGCCATGGCCAGGCCGATCTCCTGCACCTCTTTCGGGCCCATGTGCTTGAGGATCTCGGCGGCATGCTGCTCACCGAGCCCCAGCATCAGCAGGGCGGAACGCTCCAGTCCCGACAGGTTTTTAACCGCTTGAGCGTCTTGCGTATTGCTGGCTTGCGCGTCCATGTCAGGCCGCTCCCTCATTCACCCAGGTCTTGACCAACTGGGCGACACGTTTGGGATCTTCCTCCACCAGTTGGCGCGCTGCATCCATGATATTTTCGTACTTGCCGCCACCCGGCAGATGAACCGGCTCACCGTCCGCGCCAAGCAGCAGGCCTGCATCGTCGGCCATCGCACCGCCAGCCCCGAGCGGCCCATCAACCCGTGCGCCCTCAGCGTCCGACCCGCCGGCCGCACCAGCGAGTTCGGCATGCGTCGAGGTCAGGCGCTTCATGGTCGGCTTGAGCACAAAGAAGATCAGGATCAGCACCAGCAGCAGACCACCCACCTGCTTGATGATGTCGAGGAACCAGCCCTGCTCCCAGATCGGCGTCTCGGGCAGATCGGCGATCGGCTCCGGGCTGAGGAACGAACTGTTCATGACCCGCACACTGTCACCACGTCGCACGTCAAATCCAACCGCCTCGCGAACCAGGTCGGTCAGACGCTCGATCTCCTCGGGGGTGCGCTCGCGTACCGAGAGATTGCCCTCGCCATCAACCTTCGAAATGTCGTCGACCACCACGGCCACCGACAGGCGGCGCAGTGCGTTTGGCGACATCCGTGTGTGACTGATAACCCGGTCAAGTTCGAAGTTGCGGGTCGACTGACGGCTGGAGTTGAGCGATCCGCCCTGCTCTCCCCCGGCACCACCCGCACCACCGGCGACCTCTGGCGCGGCACCGGCAGCCGGCGGCTGGTTGGTCAGCGCGCCCGGCACACCGCCAGCGCCCAGACCGCGCGAATTCTCCTCGTTGAGCTGCTCGCTGCGCAGTGCCGGTTGATCCGGGTTGTATCGTTCCTGGGTCTGCTCGGTGACCGTAAAGTCGACCTCGGCGGTCACCTGCGCGCGCACCTTGTCGCGACCCACGATCGGCGCAAGCAGTCTTTCGATACGCTCGCGGAAATGGGTTTCGATGCGGCGGGTGTGCTCGAACTGGGTGGCGGACAGCTTCATCTCGCGGCTCTCCGGATCGCCGCTGAGCAAGCGGCCCTTGTGATCCACCACCGTCACCCGCCCCGGGTTGAGCTCCGGCACGCTGGACGCAACCAGGTGCACGATCGCCTCGACCTGGCTGTCTTCGAGCATCCGACCGCTGTGCATCCGAATCGCGACCGACGCCGTCGGCGGCTGGCGCTTGCGCACGAACACCGACTGCTTGGGAATCGCCAGGTGCACCCGCGCACTCTGAATTGCGCCGATGGTCGAGATGGTGCGTGCAAGTTCACCCTGCATCGCCTGCTGGTAACGTGCCTTCTCGACGATCTGGCTGGTACCGAAACCCGTGTCCTGCTGCAACAATTCGAATCCCATGCCAACGCTGTTCGGCAGGCCCTGGCTGGCCAGTTGCATACGGATCTCTTTGAGCTTCGCCGAGGGCACCATAAGCATGCCGCTGGCCTCATCCACCTTGTAGCTGACACCCGCCTGCTGCAAAGCCTCCATCACCTGGCTGGCATCTTTCTCTGCCATGTCACCGTAAATCGGTGCGAAACTCGGTGCCTGCGACCACAGTACGACGGCCACGCCGAGCGCAACGCTCGCCGCAATACCGACCATCACCGCGACCTGTCGCAGCCACGGATTCTCCGTGATCACGGCCATGCCGCCGACATCGGTCGACGGAAGATTGCTGGGATTTGCTGCGTCGGCCATGTCTTCAATCTGCCTGTTGTTGGATCAGTGCGTGGAACATGCGTATTCAGATCGGCATATTCTTGATGTCTTTGTAGGCCTCGACGAGTTTGTTTCTTACCTCGACCATGGCCTGAAAAGAGATGCTGGATTTCTGTACCGCGATCATCACCTCGGCCAGGTCGAGTCCCTGTTCACCCTGCTCGAAGGAGGTCTTCATCACACTCGCCTTCTGCTGTGTCTCGTTCACCGCCTCGATCGATTTTTTCAGCAGATCGTTGAAATTCGATGCCGGTGCCTCCTCGACGGCGGCCCCACCCATTGCCTGGGCGCGGGCAACCCGCATCTGTGCAAGAACCTGATTGATTTCCGGAGTACTCATATCGCTGACCTGTCGAAGTGTTCGGTTTTCTGACGCCTGGTGTCCCGCACCAGAACTGATAGCAGTTTTCGCGCCAAATCAGGTGCCGGGAATAGAGATGCCTGCCTCGCGCAGCTTCTGCAGCTTGTGCCGCAGGGTCCGCGGGCTGATACCGAGAATCTCGGCGGCCTGCTTGCGGCTGCCCTTGCCGTTGCGTAAGGCATCGAGAATCATTTGCTCCTCGACGTTGCGCAGGTCCTTGGTCAGGCGCCCGCGCGCCACCGTCTCGTCGGATCCCGGCGTATCGGCGTAGTGGTGCGCAACGGGGGCATCGCCGTCGAGCATTTCGAAATGGACGTCCGCCGCGCGGATACGCTCGCCGTCACACAGGATCAGCGCGCGCTGCATGAGGTTGTCGAGCTCGCGCACATTGCCCGGCCAGCTGTGGGCCAGCAGACGCGCCTCGGCCTCGGGCTCGAAGGGCGGCAAGACCTGACCGGACCGTACATGCCGCTCCAACAGATAACGTGCCAGCGGCAGGATGTCGCGCGTGCGGTCGCGCAGCGGCGGCAGGGTCAGCGGGAAACACGTTGAGCCGGTAGAACAGGTCTTCGCGGAAGCGTCCGGCAGCCACCTCTTCGCGCAAGTGACGGTTGGAGGTGGCCAGCACCCGAACATCCAGCTGGATCAGGTCCCTGCCACCGAGGCGCTCGACCTCGCGCTCCTGCAACACGCGCAGCAGCTTGGCCTGCAGAGGCAGGCTCATCTCGGAGATCTCGTCGAGCAGCAGGGTGCCGCCTTGCGCCTGTTCGAACTTGCCGGCACTGGCCCGCACCGCGCCGGTAAAGGCGCCCTTTTCGTAACCAAACAGCACGGCCTCGAGCATGTTGTCGGGGATGGCGGCGCAGTTCAGGGCGATAAAGGGTCCGTCGATCCGGGTCGAGCGATTGTGGATATAACGCGCCAGCACCTCTTTGCCGGTGCCGGATTCACCGCCGATCATCACGGTCGCATCACTCGCGGCAACCCGATTGGCCAGCTCGACCAGCTCGCGGCTACGCAGGTCCTCCGCCAGCATCTGGCCGGTTTCCTGGAAGCGCTGCGGCAGGTAACGCTCGACCTTGTGCAGCAGGTCGTCGACCTCGAAGGGTTTTGCCAGGTAGTCGACCGCCCCCAGCTTGATCGCCTCCACCGCCTGCTCCACCGTGCCATACGCCGTCATGACCAGTACCGGCAGCTCGTGAAAGCGTGTGCGCAGATTGCGCAGCAGGGCCCGCCCGTCCATCGGTCGCATCTGTACGTCGGTCAATACCATGTCAACGGCATTGGCATCGAGCCGGGCCAGGGCCTGTTCACCATCCGTGGCGTTGACCACGTCGTAGCCGGACAGCACCAGGGTGTCGGTGAGCGCCTGCGCCAATGCGCTGTCGTCTTCCACTACCAGAATGCGCGAAGGATTCATGAGACTTGCGTCCTCGATGTTGAAGGTTCTGCCGGCGACTCGACGAGCAGCGGCAGCTGAATATCAAAACGGGCACCACCGAGTGCCGATCGGCCCGGCAGCAGGGCACCGCCATGCTCAAGCACAACCGCCTGAACCACGGCCAGGCCGAGACCGGTACCGCGTTCACGGGTGGTAAAAAACGGATCGAAGATGCGCGGCAGGGCCTGCGGGTCGATTCCCGGACCGTCGTCCTCTACCGTCAGATGGATCACGTCGGACGTCTCTGCGGCATCGCCGATTTGCCCGCCTGTTCGACCGCTGATGCGACCGCTGATGCGAATGGTCACGCACTCGCCGCCGTGGTTGAGGGCATTGTCGACGAGGTTGCTCAACGCCCCGGCCAGGGCATCCAGGTTACCGCGCAGGCGGCACGCCAGCAGGGTATCCAGATCGACCTCGACCACGGCTGCCATCTGGTGCAGTCGCGGATTGAGCCCGGCCAGGGCGGTTGTCACCGCGTCCTGGAGATAGATGGCGCTGCTGCTGAAATTGCCACCGCGGCTGAACGCCAGCATCTCGCGCACCAGGGATTCGGTATGCCGCAGGCCGGCCAGCAGCTTGTCGCTGAACTGCGCACGCTGCTCATCGCTGAGCTGGCCCTTGGCCAGCTGCCCGGCATAGAGCACGGATGTCGACAGTGGCGTGCGGACCTGGTGGGCCAGCTGCGCCGCCATCTCGCCCATTGCACTGAGCCGGTCCTGGCGCTCCACCCTTTCCTGCAGGCGCCGTTGATCCGTGGTGTCGACCACCACCAGGATGCGCCCGCGGTCATTCAAGGGCCGAAGCGAAACGCTCACCCGACGTCCGTCGAGCAATCGCCAGTCACCCGGGGAGGGCTCGGCGGCGACAACTTCCTGCTTGACCTCGCTCCAGCGACGCCCCCAGGCGAGTCCGGGAAACAGCTGTTCGGCGGCGGGATTGAAACGGTCGACACGATCGCGCACGTCGATCAACACCACGGCGGCCGGCAGGGCCTCCAACAGGACGCCGAGTTGATCGGCCAGGTGTTCTTTCTGGGCGCGTTCGCTGAGTCTTTGCTGGCGCGAGCGCGACAGTTCCTGGGTCAGTGCGGCAACCCGACCCTCGAGTTGCCCGTAGGCACTGGCAAGGCGTTCCGAGAGCTCGTTGAACACACCAAACGCCTGTTCGAGCTGCTGCGGATCATCACTGAGGTTTGCCTGTAACTCGCCCATGTCGCCGAATCTCTTCTCCCGGAATCGTTGGGAGAGAACTCAGCAAGACGCGTGCCATTCAGTGAATATCTTTAAAAACAACCAGTTAAGCAGGGAAGCAAACGATTACGTCAAATGCCCGTCATTTCCTGGCCGCGCTGCAGTCCGTATTTGCGCAGTTTTTCGACGAGCGTCGTCCGACGCATCTTCAGTTTCTTTGCGGCATGCGCAACGACGCCGTTGGATTCTTCCAGGGCCTGGCGGATCAGGCTCTGCTCCATGTTGGCCAGGTGCATCTTCAGATCGATACCTTCCGCCGGCAGGCGCGGCATGCTGGATACCGTGTTGGGTTGGTCACCATGGGTACTGACCAGTGGCAGAGGTTCTTCGTCGCCCGGCAGCTCGACCAACGTTACCGGGATACCGGCCCTGAACTTCTCCGGCAGGTCGCTCACGTCGACCACGCCGTACGGGAACAGGATCGCGAGCCGTTCGATCAGATTGGCCAGCTCCCGCACATTGCCGGGCCAGCGATAGTGGGTCAGCGCGGTCACCGCGGCCGGGGTAAGACGCACCGAGCCACGTTTCTCGTGCTCGATACGCAGAATCAGGTCGTTGACCAGCACCGGAATGTCTTCGACCCGCTCGCGCAGTGGCGGCACATCGATCGGGAAGACGTTCAGGCGGTAGTAAAGATCCTCGCGGAAGTCACCATCCTTGATCGCCTGTTCCAGATTGCGATGAGTCGCCGCGATGATGCGCACATTGCAATGAATGGTCTTGTTGCTGCCGACCCGCTCGAACGTGCGCTCCTGCAGCACGCGCAGCAGCTTGACCTGCATGTGCATGCTCATGTCGCCGATCTCGTCGAGAAACAGCGTGCCGCCCTCGGCCAGTTCGAAGCGGCCCTGGCGGGCAGTGATCGCACCGGTGAAGGCCCCCTTTTCATGGCCGAACAATTCGCTCTCGAGCAGGTCGCCGGGAATCGCGCCACAGTTGACCGGCACGAAGGGACGGCCGCGGCGCTTCGAGTGATAGTGCAGCTTGCGCGCCACCACCTCTTTGCCGGTCCCCGATTCACCGAGGATCAGTACGGTGGCGTCTGAATCCGCCACCTGTTCGATCATCTTGTTGATCCCGCGGGTCGCGCGACCGTTTCCGGAGAGGCTGCGAAACAGCTCCAGCGGGCGGCGCGGGGCCTCACCATGACGCTGCGATTCGTCGAACACCTGGGCCTTGTGCAGCAGCGACGAGATCGCGTCGTAGTGGCAAGGCAGGCGCAGGGTTCCCAACACGTCACCACTCACCAGCATCTCGTCACCGGTCTTTTCCTGGACCTGGATCAGCGCCGGACGAGGCTCGCATTCATTGATCGTGCTGAGGTAGGCGCTGCGCTCCTTGTCTGGCAACTGGCCGCTGAGGAACACGGAGATCGAACGATCCGCGAACCGTTGTGTGATTCGCTGGAAATCCTCTGGTGATTCAGGCACGTGCACATCACAGTCAATAAACTGCAGGATGTTCTGCAGGTAATCGAGGGTCGAGGCACCAGAAACAACCAGCATGACGGTGGCGGTATTGAGGAACTGTTCTGAGCTGTTGTCGGGCGTCATGCAACCGGCTCCACTGTGTATGTGGTTCAAATAAACGCTGAAAGTGCTTGTTTTTTCTAAGTTAAGCACGAGATTACTGGAATGTCAAAATTACGTCAGATTACATTTTTTTAACATTCACAATAATCCCTACCGATGCTTGACAGCACTACCCCCGGCGCTTGCATCATAGCGATTGTGCGCAACCATCCGGATCCCTCCCGTTGAACGACATTCCAACCAGTGCCCTCGCCGGCGCATTGGTCTTCCTGCTGTTTTTGTCCGCCTTCTTCTCGGGGTCGGAAACCGCGCTGATGACCCTCAACCGTTACCGCCTGCGTCACCTCGCCGACGCCGGCCACCCCGGCGCGCGGCTCGCCGAAAAGCTGCTCAGCAAACCCGACCGCCTGATCGGCCTGATCCTGCTGGGTAATAATTTCGTCAACATTCTGGCGTCATCGCTGGCCACCATTATTGCCATTCGCATGGGCGGCGAAGGCGCCATCCCGATCGCCGCCGGACTGCTGACCCTGGTCGTGCTGATTTTCTCCGAGGTAGCACCCAAGACCATGGCGGCACTGTACCCCGAGCGCGTGGCGTTTCCCGCGTCCTGGATCTTCACGCCGCTGCTGCGCGTGCTTTTCCCGCTGGTCTGGGTGGTCAACCTGATGGCGAATACCGTGCTGCGCCTGCTCGGCATCTATCCCAGACGATGCCGACGGCAATGCGCTGAGCCGCGAAGAACTGCGCACCGTGGTCAACGAGGCCGGGGCCATGATCCCCAAGCGTCACCAGAAGATGCTGATCAACATCCTCGACCTCGAGAAGGTCACGGTCGACGACATCATGGTGCCGCGCAACGAGCTCGACGGCATCGACTGGCCAATCCACTGGACGTGATCCTCGAGCAGCTTGAACAGACGGCGTACACGCGGGTGCTGGCCTATGACGGCAGCATCGACAACGTGTTGGGCTTCCTGCACTCGCGCCGTGCCATGCAGGCATTGCTCGACCGCGAACTCACCCGGGCCGATCTCGAGCGCTTGATCCGCGAACCCTATTTCATCCCCAAGGGCACGCCGCTGAATCGTCAGCTGCGCAACTTCCAGAACAACCGAAGACGCTCCGCACTCGTGGTCGACGAGTATGGCGATGTCGTCGGCCTGGTGACCATGGCCGATGTGCTGGAGGAGATCGTCGGCGAATTTGCGACAGACCCCGCCGACGGCATAGCGGATGTGCAGCCGCAGGATGACGGCAGCTTCCTGGTAGACGGTTCGGCCAACCTGCGCGAACTGGTACGTACCATGCACTGGGAACTGCCGACTGACGGCCCCAAGACCCTGAACGGGCTGATCATCGAGCGCCTGGAAAGCCTGCCGGAGACCGGGACCTCGCTGATGATCGGCGGCTACCCGATCGAGGTGGTGCTGACCCAGGACAATGCGGTCAAGACCGCCCGTATCCGCCCGAATGAGCGTCGCCAGGAAGACGACTAGCCGGCGCCGCGGGGCCGCGCAAAACGCTGTCACTCGCCCGACCGAAAACCTTAGAGAAAACCGTGAAACAGATCCCGCCGCACGCGCACACCGCTTAGCCCTTTAAAAAACGCGCCGTATGCCGCTACGCTAACAGACACATCCTTCGTCGCCGGAATCAGCCAAAGGAGCATGGATGTCACAAGAAGGCATAGAACGACGTCGCTTCCACCGCATTGCGACTGACAAAACGGTTGTCCTGAGCGTCGCGGACACCGAAATCACCGGGACCGTGCTCGATATCTCGCTGCGCGGCCTGCTGGTCTCCTGCGACGCAAGCGAGCTCCCCGGCAAAGGGGCATCGGCGCGCGCCCATATCAAGCTGGAGGGGGATGCGCATAGCATCGACCTCGACGGCGAGATCGCCCATGTGTCCGGTCAAAGAATCGGCCTGTGCTGCACCGGGATGGATCTTGAGAGCGCGGCGCGACTGCGTCGCATGGTCGAGCTGAACCTTGATGACCCCACCCTGCTCGAACGCGATCTGACCGAGTTGATGTCCGGCAGCAACTGACGGCACCGGCGGGCGCTACTCGAGCGCGTCGATCGCCTCGCTGATCCGGCCCACCGCGATCACCTCCAGGCCGTCGATCGCCTGCTTGGGGGCATTCGCCCGCGGCACGATCGCCCTTCGAAAGCCATGTTTGGCCGCCTCACGCAGGCGTTCCTGGCCATTGGGCACCGGGCGGATCTCGCCGGCCAGCCCCACCTCGCCAAAGGTCGCCAGATCACCAGGCAAGGGTCGATCGCGAAAACTCGAAAGCACGGCGAGCAGTACCGGCAGGTCGGCCGCAGGCTCGGTGACCCGCACCCCGCCGACAACATTGAGAAACACATCCTGATCGAACATCGCCACACCGCCGTGGCGGTGCATCACCGCCAGCAGCATCGACAGGCGATTCTGCTCCAGGCCCAGGGCGACCCGGCGCGGATTCGCCAGCGGACTCTGGTCGACCAGCGCCTGCACCTCCACCAGCAGCGGCCGGGTGCCCTCACGGGTCACCAGGATGCAGCTGCCGGCCACCTCCTGCTCGTGACGCGACAGGAAGATCGCCGACGGATTGCTGACCTCGCGCAGGCCCTTGTCGGTCATCGCAAACACGCCCAGCTCGTTGACCGCGCCAAAACGGTTCTTGATCGCGCGGATCAGGCGGAAGGGACTGCCACTCTCGCCCTCGAAATACAGCACGGTATCGACCATGTGCTCGAGCACGCGTGGTCCGGCCAGCGCGCCCTCCTTGGTCACATGCCCGACCAGGAACAGCGAGGTGCCGGTCTGCTTGGCAAAGCGCACCAGGCGGGCTGCCGATTCACGCACCTGGGCCACCGAGCCGGGCGCCGACTGCAGAGTCTCCGTATAGATCGTCTGGATCGAATCGAGCACCAGGACCTTGGGCCGGTCTTTGGCGATCAGGGCCAGGATGCGCTCGACCCCGGTCTCGGTCAGCAGGCGCAGGCGCTCGGTCGGCAGACCCAGGCGATGCGCGCGCAGGCTGATCTGCTCGGCCGATTCCTCGCCGCTGACATACAGCGCCGGCATGTTCTCCGACAGCAGCGCCAGCGCCTGCACCAGCAGGGTCGATTTGCCGATCCCCGGATCACCGCCGATCAGCACCACCGAACCGGCGACCAGCCCGCCGCCGAGTACGCGATCGAGTTCACCGAGCCCGGTCGGCATGCGCTCGGTCCGCTCCGCGACCACATCGGACAGGTTGCGAATGCGCGCGGCGTTGTCCTCACCGGCGTAGCCGCTGTAGCGGGGATCACTCTTCGCCGACGGCGCAGCTACCGCCTCCTGCAGCGTGTTCCAGGCATTGCAGTCGCCGCACTGCCCGGCCCACTTGGGCGCCTGCGCACCACATTCGCTGCACACATAGAGGGTCTTGGCTGTCTTGCTCACGGACATCGTGCTCCGGCTGAAGTGTTCGAGGAAACAGGGGAAAACGGCGAACGCCCCGTTACACCGCCATGCTCGCGAAAACGGAAATCCGGGTACGAGCGGGACAAAAATACCGCACCACGCTGATCGGGAAAAAGACCGTCTGTACTTACGCCTTCACAGGCGTGACAAGCACCAGGACGGACGGCCCGCCAGACCGCAAATTCACCGCAGGCCCGGCGCTCCCGCATCAGTAGTCATCATTGCCGTAGGCTTCGTAGGCAAAATTATCAAAGCGCGTGAACTGTCCCTGGAAGGTCAGCATGACACTGCCGATCGGGCCGTTACGCTGCTTGCCGATGATGATCTCGGCCTTGCCCTTGTCCGGACTGTCCTCGTTGTAGACCTCGTCGCGGTAGATGAACACGATCACGTCGGCATCCTGCTCGATGGCCCCGGATTCACGCAGATCCGACATGACCGGCCGCTTGTTCGGTCGTTGCTCCAGCGAGCGGTTGAGCTGCGACAGCGCCATCACCGGCACATTCAGCTCCTTGGCCAGGGCCTTGAGATTGCGCGAGATCGCCGAGATCTCCGTCGCCCGGTTTTCCCCGGACTCGGGCGCCTGCATCAGCTGCAGGTAGTCGATCACGATCAGACCAAGCGAGCCATGTTCCTTGGTCAGGCGACGGCAGCGTGCGCGCAGGTCGGTCGGCGTCAGCGCCGGCGTGTCGTCGATGAACAGCTTGGTGTTGTTCAGGATATTGACCGCCGAGGTCACCCGCGGCCAGTCGTCGTCCTCCAGCTTGCCGGAGCGCACCGCCTGCTGGTTGACCCGCCCGAGCGACGAGATCATGCGCATGGTCAGCGCCTCGCCCGGCATCTCCATCGAGAAGATGGCCACCGGCAACTGCGTGGCGATCGCCACGTTCTCGGCGATATTCATCGCGAAGGTCGTCTTGCCCATCGAGGGCCGGCCGGCAACGATGATCAGGTCCGATTTCTGCAGACCCGAGGTCTTGCCGTCGAAATCGGTGAAACCACTGGGCACGCCGGTCAGCGCGTCTTCACTGCCGTAGAGTTCTTCGATCCGGTTGATCGTCTCGGTCAGCAGACGGGTGATCGAACGAAAGCCGCCGCCGCCACGTGCCTGCTGCTCGGCAATCTGAAACACCTGGTTCTCGGCGAAATCCAGCAGTTCGTGAACCTTGCGACCCTTCGGCCGGAAGCCGCTCTCGGCGATCTGGTTGCCCACCTTGATCAGCTGGCGAACCACCGATTGCTCGCGCACGATCGAGGCATAGGCCTGGATATTGGCCGCACTGGGCGTGTCGTTGGCCAGCATGCCGAGATACGGCAGGCCACCGATCTCACCGATCGCTTCGTGACCCTCGAGATCTTCCGCCAGGGTAACCACGTCAAACGGCCGATCGGCCTCGGCCAGGCGCGCGATCGCCGAGAAAATCAGCTGGTGCTCGCGGCGGTAAAAATCCTGCTCACCGACCTGATCGGCAATACGGTCCCAGGCACCATTGTCGAGCATGAGCCCGCCAAGCACCGCCTCGTTCGGCCTGCACCGAATGCGGTGGTATCCGGAAGGCATCCATCTGCTCGTCCGGACCGCTTTCGGCCATCAGCTCGGGAACAGAATCGTATACCGCGTCGACCATGCAGGCGCCAAAGTTGTGTCGGGGAGAGGCTGATGATTAGACCACAAGCTGGCAGTCGGCCCAAAAAGAAAAGCCCGGCCAAAGCCGGGCTTGTCCTACCGCGTTGTTTTTCGGCCGGTTTACCCCGACCGCGAAACCGCTGCCGCTTATTCTTCGCCGATCACCGTGACCTTCAGGGTCGCGTTCACATCGGTATGCAGGTGCAGCACGACCTCGTACTCGCCGGCATTGCGGAACGGACCTTCCGGCAGACGCACCTCGGATTTCGCCACCTCGACACCCGCCTCGGTGCAGGCATGGGCGATGTCGGTGGTGCCAACCGATCCGAACAGACGACCTTCCTCGCCCGCTTTGTGCGTGATCGAAACACCGTCGGCCAGGACCTTCGACCCCGGCCTTGCGCTCCTCGGCAGCCGCCAGCTTGTCGGCCGCTTCCTTTTCCAGCTCGGCGCGACGCGCTTCGAACTGCTTTACGTTTTCCGCACTGGCAAATACAGCCTTGCCCTTTGGAATCAGGAAGTTACGACCGAAGCCGGACTTCACCGAAACCTTTTCACCCAGACCACCCAGGTTAGCGACTTTTTCCAGAAGAATGACTTCCATCGTTCTCAACCTCTAAATTTCAATTCACTCGTCATCGGTCGGCGACCGACGCGCCCGGGCACGTGCCCGAAAATCCAACCACCCATCGGCGTAACCCGCCAGGGCGACGACGGTTGCGCCATGCGGCGCAACAAAAACCAGTAACAGGTACAACCCGACCAACCAGGCCGATGACCTGCCAAAATCGGCGACCAGTGCGTGAGCAACGCTCACCCCCTGGATCAGAAAAACCACCATGCCGATCAGGTAGAGCTGACCGATAAGGCTTGGCTGGCCACCGCGTCATCAGCACACCGGTAACCAGCAGTACCGGCACCAGCAAAAGCAACCATCGACCAAATCGCAGTTGACGAAACTCGGTGGCAAACGCCCCCGGCTGGTCGATCAGCGAACCCCAGTAACGCGCCAGCAGCAGTGATGCCACCGATGCCAGAAACCAGGTCGCGGCAACCCCACCCGCCATCCAGCCGGACATCAAGGCGACCAGTTCGCCGATGTTCGATGACTCCAGCGTCTCCGGGTCAATCCGCTGCACCAGAAATTCGTTCAGCGCATCGGCCCAAAAGGCCGCCGGGTCGGACATCAAGCCGTACTGCAACACGACAACAGCGGCGGCACCCACGGCAGCCGCCTCGATCCCGAGGCGCAACGAACCGGTGCGACCCACAATGCCCCCCAGAACCGCGGCAGGCACCCACAACATCGCGCCGATCAGCACGGTCGCAACCGGCATCTGGAACAGCAGGCCGCCCAGGCCACCGATTGCCAACAGTGCAGAAAGCACCACCAGCACGCCTTCTCGCCAGCCCTGGCGCAGGACTGTCAAGGCGATAACAGCGGCGCTCAACAGGCCAAGCGGGGTAATCAACAGCGCCAGTACGGCAAGCACCGTCGCTGCGATCACCGCCTGCATGCGACCCTTCATCACCCAATTGGCGAAGGCCTTCATGCGACTCTCCTACGGCCGTGCGGAACCAGTCCGACCGGCCGAACGGTCAATCAATGACTGTCGGAGTATGGCAACAGGGCCAGGAAGCGGGCACGCTTCACAGCCTCGGCCAGCTGTCGCTGGTACCTTGCACTGGTACCGGTAATACGGCTCGGCACGATCTTGCCCGACTCGCTCACGTACTGCTTGAGCATGTTCAGATCTTTGTAATCGATCTCTTTGACGCCCTCGGCAGAGAAACGACAGAATTTACGGCGACGGAAAAAACGCGACATCGTTCAGTACTCCTTATGCGTCTGAAGCCGGGGCTTCTTTGGCGGGCTCGGCGGCAGGCGCCGGCGCAGCGACGGGTGCAGGCGGTGCAGGTGCAGGTGCAGGTGCCTCATCCTTTTCCTCTTCCTTGGCCAGCGGAGAGGTCTCGGTGACGGCATCTTTGCGACGCATGACCAGGTTGCGCAGCACCGCATCGTTGAAGCGGAAAGCGCTTTCGAGCTCGGCCAGCGCCTCGGCGCCGCACTCGACGTTCATCAGCACGTAGTGGGCCTTGTGGATCTTGTTGATCGGGTAGGCCAGCTGACGGCGCCCCCAGTCTTCCAGGCGATGGATCGTACCGCCGCTGCCTTCGATGGTGGCGCGGTAACGCTCCACCATGGCGGGTACCTGCTCGCTCTGGTCCGGATGGACCATGAAAACGATCTCGTAATGACGCATTGTTGCTCCTTACGGGTTAAACAGCCTCCCGCTCGTGGCGGTGAGGCAAGGAAGACCAAACAAGGCTGGTCGAAAGGCGCGGGATTCTAGTTGGTTAGCCGGCCAATTGCAAACCGTTTGGGCCAAGCGCCGGCCTTACACCTGGCTATTCCCGCGGCCGGCGGCAGCAAGGCCACGCGAATCTTCCATCAGCGGCGCTGACGCAGCGCCTCGTACAGGCAGATCCCGGTGGCCACCGAGACGTTCAGACTCTCCACCTCGCCGGCCATCGGCAAGCGCAGCAGTTGATCGCAGGTTTCGCGCGTCAGGCGACGCATGCCCTCGCCCTCTGCCCCCATCACGATCGCCAGCGGCCCGGTCAGATCGGCCTGCGTACAGCTCCAGTTCGCTCTCACCCGCCGCACCGACCACGAACAACGCGGTGCGCATCCTGCAGATAGCGCAGGGTGCGGGCCAGATTGGTCACCTGGATGAATGGCACGGTCTCGGCCGCGCCGCTGGCGACCTTGCAGACCACCGGCGTCAGGCCTCCGGCGCGGTCGCGCGGCGCGATCACCGCGTGCACGCCGGCACCGTCGGCACTGCGCAGGCAGGCGCCGAGGTTGTGCGGATCGGTTACGCCATCGAGTACCAGCAGAAACGGCGGCTCGTCGATCGTCGCCAGCAGTTCATCCAGGGCCGACTCACCCAGGCTGGTCGGCATCTCACCGTGTGCGACCACGCCTTGGTGATTGGCGCCCCGCAGTGAGGCGATCGAGCGTGTCCTTGTCACTGGCCTGCGGCTTGATACCCGCGGCGCGCGCATCATCGAGCAGCTGGCGCAACCGTCGATCCTTGCGCGCCGCGTCAAACTGAAGCAGGTCTATGCGCTGGGCACCATGTTTCAACGCGGTCCGCACGGCATGGATGCCGACGATCATATTGCCTGTCATCGATCAACCTTTCTTCTTTCGACCCTTCTTGCGCCGCCCTTTCGCTTCGCCCTGGGGCGCTGCCTTCTTGGCAGCATCGCCAGCGTCCTTGGGTTTTCCCTTGCCGCTGTCCGTGCCGCGTGGTCTGCGACGCTTCTTCGGCCTGTCGCCATCGCGCGGCCGGCCACGTCCCTTGCCTGGGCCCTCGATTTTTTCCGCAAGGACAAAATCGATCTTGCGATCGTCGATATTAACCGCGGCCACCTTGACCTTCAGGGTGTCGCCGAGGCGGTACACCTTGCCGGTGCGTTCGCCACTCAGGCGATGTCCGGTCGGGTCAAAGTGGAAATAGTCATAGTCGAGCGCGGTGATATGCACCAGGCCTGATACGTAGATGCCGGTGAGCTCAACAAAAATGCCGAAACTGTTGACGCCGGAAATCACGCCCTTCGAAGCTGTCACCGACCTTGTCCAGCATGAACTCACACTTCAGCGTATCGGCCGAATCACGGGTCGCATCGTCGGCACGGCGTTCGGTCGCCGAACAATGCTCGCCCATCGCCGCCAGATGCTGGTGGGTATACTCAAAGGCCTCCAGCGGCTCATCGGTCAACAGGTGCTTGAGCGCACGGTGCACCATCAGGTCCGGGTAACGGCGGATCGGCGAGGTGAAGTGCGCATAGGCGGGGAACGCCAGGCCGAAATGCCCGACATTGTTGTCCGAGTAAACGGCCTGCATCATCGACCGAAGCAGCACCACCTGGATCACATGAAAATCCGGGCGTTCCTTCACCTTTTGCAGCAGGTTTGCATAGTCCTTCGCGGTCGGATCCTTGCCGCCATCGAGGCGTAACCCCAATTCGGCGAGAAAGTCGCCCAGGTCTGACAACTTTTCGCTGCTCGGCTTTTCGTGAATGCGGTAGAGCGCCGGCATCTTCTTGCGCAACAGATGACGCGCTGCGGCGACATTGGCCGCCAACATGCATTCCTCGATCACCTTGTGCGCGTCGTGCCGCACCATGGGCACGATGCCCGCCAGTTTGCCCTGCTCGTCGAATCGGAAACGCGTCTCCACGGTATCGAAGTCGATCGCCCCACGCTCGGCCCGGGCCTCGTGCAACAGGCGGTACAGGCCGTACAGATCATGCAGGTGCGGCAGCACGTCGGCATGCTGTTCGCACAGCTCGGCGTCGCCGTCCATCAGCATCGCGCCGACCTGGTCATAGGTCAGGCGCGCATGCGAGTTCATAACCCCCTCGAAAAAGCGCGAGCGGAAGAGCTTGCCTTCGGCATCGAAAAACAGCTCGGCCGTCATGCACAGGCGATCGACCTTCGGATTGAGCGAACACAGGCCGTTGGACAGCACCTCAGGCAGCATCGGGATGACGCGGTCCGGGAAGTACACCGAGTTGCCGCGCTTGTAGGCCTCCTCGTCGAGCGCCGTCTCCGGCACCACATACGCGGACACATCGGCGATCGCCACCAGCAGGCGCCAGCCCTTCTTCGTGCGTTCACAGAAAACCGCATCGTCGAAATCGCGCGCATCGGCCCCGTCGATCGTCACCAGCGGCGTGCTGCGCAGATCGACCCGGCCCTTGCTTCGCCGCCTCCGGCACCTCGGGCACCAATCCGCTGATCTCCCGCTCGACAACATCCGGCCATTCCAGCGGGATATCGTGGGCGCGGATCGCAACGTCGGTCGCCATCCCCGGGGCGAGATGATCACCCAGGATCTCCACCACCTCGCCGAGTGGCTGACGCCACTGTTCCGGATGATCGGTGATGTGTACCACCACCATCTGGCCACTTTTCGCACCCTGCAGCTTGTCCGGTGTAATCAGCACCTGTTGCGCAATACGCTTGTTGTCCGGCAGCAGAATGGCCACGCCGGCGTCGACCTGCAGGCGCCCGACAAGGTTCTCGAAGGCGCGCTCCAGCACCTCGACCACCGCCGCCTCGCGCCGGCCCCGACGGTCCAGGCCGGCTACGCGAGCGACGATCCGGTCGCCATGCCACAGGCGGCGCATCTCACGCGGCCCCAGGAACAGATCGTCGCCACCCTCGTCTGCCTTGAGAAAGCCAAAACCATCCGGGTGGCCGATCACCCTGCCGTGGATCAGATCTTCGTGGTTGACGACGCAATAACCGCCACGCCGGTTAACCACGACCTGGCCATCGCGCGCCATGGCCCTGAGCCGCCGCGACAGCGCCTCGCGCCGCTCAGGCGCCGTGAGATCCATGGCCTCGGCGAGGCCATCGAACGCCAGCGGCGCGCCGTGCTCATCAATCAGGTTAATGATGAATTCGCGACTCGGAATCGGATTTTCGTACTTCTTGGCCTCGCGAGCCTCGTAAGGGTCGCGATCACCGGCGGGGCGTCGTGGTTTGCGTCTGGACACGGTAAGGGGGGTTCTCTATTTGGACTCGTGATCCCGCCATTGTAGCGTTGACAGCCCCCCTGTGTCGCTGTACAGTCCGCGCTTCCGTTTTTGGGACCACCCGGAAACGATGCCGAAGTGGCGGAATTGGTAGACGCGCATGGTTCAGGTCCATGTCTGGGAAACCAGGTGGAGGTTCAAGTCCTCTCTTCGGCACCAACACAAAAAACCCCTTTGCCGATCTGGCTCAGGGGTTTTTTATTGCCCGCAGATCATGCTGCCGGCACGCACCTCGGTGGATACCAACGGCATAACAGGCGGGGATCTTTGACACCCTAAGGGGCCAATCCGTACAGGCGCCCAAAAAAAACGGGCTGTCGCGGGGAGAGCGAGAGCCCGTAAAGCGCTAGTTTTCGCGCCAGAGGAGAGCATCGTGATCATCGCCAATCCAAGCCAGTGATATCACGTCTACATTCAACTGATCGGCCACCACCGGCGAACATTGAAAATCTCGTCCCTTTTGTTCCTATCCCTACCCCTGCAAGCAACAGCTATGGTTGAACGATACCTGACCCAAGGACCTGGTCTATGCCCAACAGAGATCCGAACATGCTCGCGCGAGCCCATGTAACCGTCGCTGACATCACCGAGCTGCGGGTCGATGCCATCGTCAACGCCGCCAACGAGACCCTGCTCGGCGGCGGCGGTGTCGACGGTGCCATTCATCGCGCGGCAGGCCCGGAACTGCTCCAGGCCTGTCGTCGGCTGGAAGGCTGCGCCACCGGCGATGCGAAAATCACGCCCGGATTCAACCTGCCGGCAGACTTCGTCATCCACACCGTCGGCCCGATCTGGCAGGGCGGCGGACACAACGAACCCGACCTGCTGGCCTCGTGCTACCGGCGCTCGCTGGAGGTCGCGGATGCGGCAGGCGTGCGTTCGATTGCACTGCCGAGTATCAGCAGCGGGGCCTACGCTTACCCGATCGAGCAGGCCGCCAGGATTGCTGTCGTAACGGTCGCGCAACAACTGCCCCTGTTGCGCTCGGTATCCGACATCACCTTCTGTTGTTTTTCAGCGGCAGACGCGCAGGTCTACGAGCATTGCCTTGCACAGGTTCCGGCAGATCGCTGGCGCGTCGTCGGAATGTTCGATCAGCCGAG
>CAVRBK010000057.1:0-8051 GCA_963719025.1 uncultured Gammaproteobacteria bacterium
CCAAAACCACGCCAATGGAGAGGAAGCTGGTGATCCAGAGATCGCTGATTGGCGTTGCGTCAGGCATCTTGATTTCTTACCCCTGCGCGGTATCAGTATGCGTCATACGAGCGGACTGAGCGCGCCTAGCAAAATCATACTTGAGGCAGGTCATCCGGGCGTTGAACAATATCAGGAAAGCGTATTCCGAATATAAACTGCAGGTTCGCACAGCGATTGCGGCTCTCAGTCAGCGGGCTACATCGGCTCCTGCGACAGACACGCCGCTCACCCAGTGCCAAGGCTGATTGCCGGTGCACAATTGCGCCTCCCCCGGCGTGCGGAGCCCGGCACAAAGCGCCGTGGTGTCTCGGTCGTCCGCATGAACAATATACTGGACCTCATTGAGGGCACTTGCTCCAGGCGTCTTTCGACACCTGCACACTACAACTCGCTTTTTGGCCTTCAATGAACGCGCTGGTACACGAAACACCCGGTGAGAGCTCGCCAACACCCTGGTTCCACGCCGTATCGCCGAGTTGTTCAGCGTTGGCGTTCGCCCGGAGGTATTCGGTGAGGCCCAGCATCGAATGGGACCGCTCGTTGGGAAATCTAACTTCCTGTACATGGCGCTCAGGGGGGAAGAAAATCTTGTGGAAGATCCTCAACTTGGAAAGTATTTCATAAGCGTCATAGACGCGGAAAATTCTTGGCTCTCCGTCGGGCACCGAGTCTATGCAAGAGCAAGCGGCTATTTGGTTCTCAACCGTTTGACCGGTGAAGCCAGTGACAGAGCTGGGATCGAAAACAATTGCCTGAACAACCCGATTCGGATTGGAATAGAGGATGTGCTGAGCCAATCCCCCGCCCAATGAGTGGCCAGTCGTAAAATAATGCGGTTGTTCTTTTGTTTTTCCGTCGAAATGTTGAAATACCTTCTGCGCTAACGCCCGTGCCCTGCTGTACTGATCGTCCATCGGCAGAAAACGCGTTAACCAATGCGCGTTTCCGTAGGCCCAGTCTTTGCCCCCCCATGTTCCTCTGAACGCAATGGCTACTTCTTTTTTTGCGCCCGTGTTTCGTTCCCATACCCTAAAATAAAGGCCAACGTCATCTTCACACGGAGGGATCCAGAGAGGCGCCCGGATTTCCTTCCAGCCTCTCACGCCCAAGGTTCTCTCAAGTTTCTCTCTATCTTGAGGTGATATTTTGCGTTCCTCCAACGGCGTTCCGCAGTCTTCATCCTCAGCGTAGGCAAGTGACGACATGGCAGCAAATGAAAGAAACCTCTCACTTGCGGCGGGCAGGTTAGCTAGGAACATTCGATAGTGTGAAGATCGAATTCGTGGCTCGTTTTGACCCAAAACTTCCCCACCACAGTCTTCGATTGCCAGGTGAGTGCATCCCCCCACCAAGATGCTTGTGAGGATTAGCAATACGATCGAGTACTTACTATTGCGAATCATGGATTGAGGTCGAGGCATGATGAGTGTTCCTTTACTCTTTGTATCTGCAGTTTAGCCGACCCTGTGTGATATCAGCCAAAAACCCAATCAGGTTCCGGCCGAAATGCGACGGTGATTGGTGCCAATACCGGCGCGGAGCAACAGACACAAAGTGCCGCGGCGCTTCGAGAGTCCAGAGGAACTATTCGATGGCGTCATCTGATCGTTGCACTTCAAAGTTGCTAGTGGGCCCCGAGAGAACGTTGACCCGTTGGAAGCGGACGTTCCTGTTCTTGGTAAGCAACAGGCGGTGCTCCGTAATCGGCGGCCGGCTGACACAGCGACACAGTCGTTCGAGCTTCTTGCGCTCATCCGCCCGTGCCGCCACGCTGGCATGCAGCCAAAATCCGGCCGCCTTGCCAACTCCTTTATCGAACGGCTCGTCGCACGTCGGCAGTTTCTACATTCTGGACACCTTGCGACCATGCTGCGGCCCAATGGCGATGCGTTTAGTGATTGGTGTCCGACCCGCCGAGCCAAGGGGGTGTTCCATCGGTCCAGTCTCGGGGCCGTCACCAGCCAGGTAGCTATTTTCCGCATCCCGTGCCAATAGTCCCCAGCGCTCCAGGTATCGACCGATACGCCGCCCCAGATTCTGGACCAGATAGGAGAGTTCGGCGCTCGATTGCGCCTTCACCCAGCGGAAACGCAGTCAGCCATAGGGACGCTCGGAGTACAATCCAACGAGGAACAGCAGGTTCAGCAGCACCCGGGGCACCTTCGCGCCGGTGAGGCTGCGGTGACGGCGGAGATCGAGGTGAAGGCTTCGAATTGATCAACCCGCTCGAATTCATGTCCCTGCGTTTCCTCAAGCGTTTTGATTCCGTTCTCCGCTGCCCGGCGGCAGTCTCTTTGTACCCCGGCTTCTTGTGACAGCGTGCCACGGCCGCGCTGCTGCCCATTCGAGAAATGACGGGATGCGCGTTAAAATCACAAACAGAGCAACTGCCGAGTCATGAGTCCTTACCTGTGAAATCCCTGCCACCAAGCACGCTGTCTCAGCTCGACAGCTCGGCGTTGCCCGAAGAGGTCATCGCCGGCCTGTTCGACAGGAACCCGCTGCCGATGTGGATCTACGATCTGCAGACGCTCGCGTTCCTGGCCGTGAATGACGCCGCGATCGAACGCTACGGCTATGCGCGCGAGGAGTTCCTGGCGATGACGATCGCCGACATCCGGCCACCGGAGGACGTCCCCGCACTGCGCCGCAATGTGGCCACGGTCGGCGACACGCTGGACCGTGCCGGCACCTGGCGGCACCTGCGCAAGGACGGCTCGCTGATCCATGTCGAGATCACCTCCTACCCGCTCAATTTCCTCAACCAGCGGGCGGAGCTAGTAATCGCCTACGACGTGTCGCGCCAGGTTGCCGACGAGTCGAATCTCAACCGCCTGCTCGAACTCGAACGCATCATCGCCGGTGTCGCGCGCCAGCTGTATCAACAGAATGACCTGGATAAGGTGATCGACAATGCGCTGGGTCTGATGGGGCGATTCGGCAATGCCAGCCGCGCCTACCTGTTTCGCTTCGATAACACCGACCAGACCATGCACAACTCGCATGAATGGTGTAACGAGGGCGTTGAAGTGCAGAAACCCGATCTGCAGTCGCTGCCGATGGCGGATTTCGACTGGTCGATGCGACAGATGCTCGCCGGCGAGACACTGTCGATCCCGGACGTGTCGGTACTGCCCGACGACGCGGCCAATGAACGCGCAATACTGCAGTCCCAGGACATCAAGTCGCTGATCATGGTGCCGGTGCCGAGCGGCGACGAAACCGGCGGTTTCCTCGGCTTCGATGACGTTATCACCGCCGGGCCCTGGGACGAGCGCGCTATCCGCCTGCTCGAGATGGCGGCGGAGCTGATCGGCGCGGCGATACAGCGCCGCAAGGATCGCGAGGCCCTGGCACTCAGCGCCCGGCAATTGCAGTCGGTAATGCGCAGCGCGGCGCATTTCGTGTTCTACCGCCTGTCGATCGACACGACCGCAGAGCATCAGGCCAGGGTCGACTTCGTCACTGATTCAATACGCGACATCGTCGGCATCGATCCGGCCGCACCCTTCCACATGTGGTTCGAACATGTCCACCCGGACGACCTGCAGGCGCTTGAGGTCAAGAATGCCAGGGCCGCAGGAGAAGGCACGGCGCTGGACACTACGATCCGGATGCATCATGCCGATGATGACAACTGGCGCTGGATCCGGGTGGTATCCAACCCGGTGCGCAATGCCGCCGGCGTCGTCACCAACTACAACGGCATCCTGCTCGATGTCAGCGACATGGTCGAGGCCGCGCAGGCGCTGGAGGCCGAGCGCGATTTCGCCGAGGCGGTGATGGATACCGTCGGCGCCCTGATCGTCGTGCTCGATCGCGAGGGTCGCATCGTGCAGTTCAACCGCGCCTGCGAGACGCTAACGGGGTATGACTTCGAAGAGGTCCGTGGCCGCCCCGTCTGGGACCTTCTGCTCCTTACCGAGGAGCGTGATGCTGTGCGCGCGGTCTTCAGTGGCATCAAGCGCCTGCCGGAACAGAGTCACCACGAGAACCACTGGCTGAGCAAAGACGGCCGCAAGCTGCTTATCGATTGGTCCAATACCGCGATCACCGGGCCGGGCGGTGAGCTCCTGTACGCCATCGCCACCGGAATCGACATCACCGGGCGTCGACAGGCCGAGGGTACCGTCCGCAAGTTGTCGAGTGCGGTCGAACAGGCGGCGAACGGGATCGTGATCATCGATCACGAGGGTATCGTCGAGTATGCCAACCCGGCCTATGCCGACATCAGGGGCCTGCCGGCCGACGCACTGCTCGGCGAGCCCGCCGAGTTCCTCGGCACGCGCACCGATCACGATGCCGAGCGTGATCCCATGTGGCGGGAGATGATCGAGGGCAGGACCTGGCGCGGCGAGGTGGAAAGACAAAACCGCGTGGGACGCAGTTGCTGGCTGGCAATATCGGTGTCGCCGGTGCGCAACCCGGAGGCTGAAACGATGCATTACGCCGTGCTGGTTGAGGACATCACCCAGATTAAGAACGCACAGCGGGATCTCGAGCGGATGGCCACCTTCGATCCGCTGACCGGCCTGCCCAACCGGCGCCTTTTCCGTGATCGCCTTTCGCACAGCCTCGAGGCGATCCACCGTCACGGCGAGCGGCTTGCACTGCTGTACCTCGACCTCGACAACTTCAAGCGCATCAACGACTCGCTCGGTCACGACATCGGCGACATCCTGCTGGTCGAGGTGGCCCAGCGCCTCGAACATACCGTGCGCCGAGAGGATACCGTGGCCCGGCTGGGCGGCGACGAGTTCGTGATCGTGGTCCGCCTGAACGATGACAACTTCGATGTCGGCAGGCTGGCGCAGAAACTCCTGACACGGGTGCGCGAGCCGATCGTCGCCGCGCAACACGAGGTTGTGATCACTGCCAGCATCGGCATCACCTTTGCACCCGACGACTCGCTCGATCCCGGCACCCTGCTGCGCAATGCCGATCTCGCGATGTACCGGGTCAAGGCCCGCGGACGCGATGCCTACGGCTATTTCGAGGGACGTATGAACGTCGAGGCGGCGCGCCGCCTGAGCATGGAGGGCGAGCTCCGACAGGCCTTCAATGCCGGCATCATCCAGTCCTACTTCCAACCCATCATCCGGCTGCAGGACATGCGCATCGTCGGTTTCGAGGCCCTGGCGCGGTGGCCACACCCGGAGTACGGCTTCATCCCTCCGGACCAGTTCATCCCGGTCGCCGAAGACTGCGGCCTGATACTGCCGCTCGGCGAGCACCTGCTCGAACGTGCCGCGGAGGAGCTGCTCACGCTGCGCGCGGCGCTGGCCGGGGACCTCTACGTCGCGGTCAACCTGTCTGCCCGCCAGACCTACGATGCCCGGCTGTTCGAGACCATCGTTGCGATCGTCAAACGCACCGGCCTGCCACCCGAGGGCCTGCGGCTGGAACTCACCGAGAGCCTGCTGATGCGCGACTTCATGGTCACCGGCACGCTGTTGCAGCGCCTGCGTGAACACCTCGGGACGCGGATCGCGATTGACGACTTCGGAACCGGCTATTCCTCGCTCAGCTACCTCAAGCGGCTGCCGATCGATGCGCTCAAGGTCGATCGCAGTTTTGTCCAGGATATTCCGGAAGACAGCAGCGACATGGAGATCACCTCCGCGGTGATCGCGATGGCGCGGGCGCTGCACAAGGACGTGATTGCCGAAGGTGTCGAGACGCCGGCGCAACTCGAGTACCTGCAGTCACAGGGCTGCGGCTTCGGCCAGGGCTACCTGCTCGGCCGGCCGGCACCGCCAGCCCAGTTCGCTGACAGCCCGCTGTACGTGCCGGTCGACGGGTGATGGCTGAGGGTCTGAATGCGAACCAAGCGCGAATTGTGCGACGTGACGGCAATTCGAGTAGGAACCAGCGTCCGCGGATGACCGTGACACCACCTGGCATATAGCGCAACCGTTACGGCGGAACGATCGGGAAGCTGATCCCGGCATGCAGGTCGCGCGGGCCGGTATCAGCGTCGCGCTCCGTCTCCGCACGGAGTTCGCGGCCCGCCGCAATGAAGGCCTGTTCACCCCACTCCAGCGAGCCCGTCCCCGACTGCCAGGACACGTGCGGCCGGGTGCGCTCCATCAGCAGCAATCGCCAGCTCGTGCACAAACCAGCACCGACTGTGGGCGCTTGAACTCGGACTCGAGCACCGACGGCCGCCGCGAATCGTTGCGCTCAGCCCTCGCTCTCGACCTGGGACGTACGCACCCGCGGGTGCAACTTGCGCAGTTGGCCATGCGAGACTTCGAACGGGGCCTGGGTGAGCAGTCAAGTCGCGCTCTGGGGTTTCGGGAACACTATGACGCCGTGGATCGAGCTGGAGTATAGGTCGCATAAAGCCCATATTTCCGGATTCTCCCCATGTTTCCTCAGCGCGCCCACCAACCGCAAGATCGCCTGTGGGTGGGGATTTCGACCCGAATCCCAGCTACCAAGCCGCGTTGCAGCGCGATTTTTTGGCACCTTCGCCCCCACAGCGCGAGCGAATACCCACCGCGTCAATGGATGATGCAGCCTGGTGAATGATGTCGTCATGGATTGGTCAGTCGAACAAACTCGCTTGGGGTGGCGCCCGGCACGGCGGCCGCCTCGGGGCTTCGGGCTCAGCCGTCTTCGCATCCAAGTGTGTGAGGATCTTCTCGATCACCACGGGATCTTCGATACAGGCAATGATCTGCACGGACCCTGCACAGACCGGGCAGGTCTCGATATCGATGTTGAACACCCGTTTCAGGCGCTGCGCCAGATCATCGCGGCGAAGCGTTATGGAACGTCCGCCATTGGCGAGTGCCACAACGATGAATAGAGAGGCCAGACTGTGCAGTATTGGCCGTGAGCGCCAGTTAGCCAATCCCGGCGAATAGCGCTTCCTGGCGACTCAGTTCACGCCCTGGCTTATGTCCGTTCATGGCCGACTCCGGCTGTTCCCAGTTTTCTCCGAAAGCCGCCAGTGGATAGATGAAGGTTCGGCGAGGGTCAGCTATGCGGGACCTATCCCCAAAGACAGCACCCGGCCATAACCGGGCGTTCGAGGTTGCACCGGGGAGTTATCGTGTAATGTGGTTAGCGGACGTTCGAGTTGTGCGCTGCAATAGGCGGTTGCCGACCCTGAAGAGACATTCGAGGGGCTGGCTTACTCGGCAGGACCCACAAACCTGACGATCCGAGCCCTGATCATCGGGAGTGGATAACCTGCTGATACCGGGACCTACACGTTGAAGTGTTCCCAGGCATCATCCTGACTATACTTGCAAGCGAAGACTGTTTTCTGCGCTTTTTGAAAATTCTGGCAGCGTACGCATTTGGCAACTGGAGGCCAACTCATGTTTCGTAATGCCATTCTCGCATTGTTGTCATTTGCTTTATTCTTCGGCTCGGCAATAGCGGCCGAGAGAAAACCCGATCTCGAGTTTCCCAGCAAAGCAAAAGAGTTGTCGTTCTTCAGTGGTCTCGGGATGGGCATCTGGAAACCTAAAGGAAATGGGCCGTTTCCCGCTATCGTGCTTGTGCATACATGCGGAGGTGTCACCGAAGCACCTCGGTTACTGGCGCAAGAAGGCGATTGAACGCGGATTCGTGGTTTTCGTGGTGGACAGCCTTTACCTCGCGCGGTTCCAAAAACTGCCGACCAAGGGCCCCCATATCAATGGAACGCGGTGTCGAAGACGTCTTCAGATGCAGTCGAACACCTGAAGTCTTTCGAGTTCGTCGACCCGGACAGGATCGCCGTCTTCGGCTTTTCCTGGGGCGCAATGGCTGGATTGCTTTCAGCAAGCCCGGAATATGTGAGTGATATCCCCAGACGCAGCCAAGCCTCCAGCCGCGATCGTCGGTTTCTATCCCTGCTTGTTACATCGGCCCGTTCAATGACTTCCCTGGTCGGGAGTATCTACGCCCGGATACGAATGTCCCGACACTTGTGTTGATGGGCGGTAAGGACAACGAATCATTGCCGTCAGAATGCATTCCGCGACTGCAGGCGCTAGAAGGTCGCGGGGCTC
>CAVRBK010000058.1:0-101912 GCA_963719025.1 uncultured Gammaproteobacteria bacterium
CTAACCCGACGTGCTCATTTAGAGATTATGTGGATCTCATTATCTCGAAAGAGGAGTACAATCGCTGTATTTCCGATGTGATGAGGCAGGTGAATCCTACTCCTCCAACACCAAGCCCTGTATCTGCTCCTACGCAAGATTCTTTGGACGTTTGTCCCGAATTTATTCCTAGAGGACCTGTCCAAGAAACTTCTGTGTCCCTTAATGGATATCCAAGTGAAAGCTCTTTGTTTCTCTCATGTGCAGATCTACATGGAAGATACGGCTACGGTTCTGGCAAGGCGGCATGCGACGATATTTTTGGATCAGCCGCAGTCGACTGTTTGGATTCCCTTGCCCCAGCTACTGACACTGGTACCGCGAAAGCGTGTCCGTGTTGGCCGGAGGGCGATGCAGCTAGTGTTATCGTTCCGGACAAAAAGAGTAGTTTTCCGTACTTCATCGCCAGGGAACTTGATGGAATCATCGAATTGGATTACGGAAGTGTTACAACCAGGTTGGAGATTGAGCAATGCAGAGTGTGGCCAAATGGACAAACCCCTTTGGTCATGGCTGTTACAGCGGAAGAGTACAACCGCTGCTTCCTTGACATGTCGAAACTTTTCAGGGAAGAAATTGTTACGACATTTGGACTCGAAGTATGAGAAGCCTGTGCCATAAATATATTTTGCGTGTTGTCGTAATGTACGCAATATACTGGTAGTGCGTAATAATAATAAACCCTTTTGAAGGAGATACTCCGCTCCGCGCAGCACACTCGAGAAAATAAAAAGCAACAAGTCGTTAAAATAAGTATGTTGGTACACGTTTGAAGTATGATGCGCAGCTATGCGTCTGAAAAACTACCCATAATTTCTGTTCAGTGAGTGCTGCCTCGTGGGTCCTCGTTTGATGGGCCAGAATACGTTGTAGTGATGATCGTAACGAAATGTATCTGACGGCCAACAAAGCCAGCAACAACTGCTTCTTTTTCGAAGATTTTGTCGTTGTGGACGCCGTGCGAGCTCACCCACCAATTTTGGATAAACGAGGAATCGCGAGACGGGTGCACGTCACCACTAACAAGCGGATCGGCAATGCCAAACCCGCGACGAGAAACACACGCGAGCTGCCTGCCGCCTCTTTGTTGTTGTTGTTTATAACATCAGCCGACGCCTCCACAAACAGCTTGGTCGCTTGGCTCAATTGGCAGAGCGTGGCACCGAAGATGCTGAGGTTGTCGGTTCGAACCCGACAGTGGCCAAAATATATTCTTTCCCGTGCTTAGCTCAGCCTGGCAGAGCGCCGGACTGTAGTTCCGGAAGTCATCGGTTCGAGCCCGATAGCACAGATTTACACATTTTTTTACTGATTGCTCACCATGGGATCAGAAACAACCAGGAATGTCCTCATACTAGCCGATCACACTTGCGGATTCATTCATATCGATCCATGACAGAAGACTGCTCCGAGGGCGTCGTCCTTGTCCCTTTTTACGAACCCGAGAAAACCAAATAACAGAGGGTCCCCCGTGGCAACTACTATTATTGTCTTCCTGCGCACCGATAACAGAAGAAATGAGTATTCGACCAGTAAGTGAACGCCTGTTGCTCGTACTGAATTGTTTCTCTGATGCTGAGAGGGATAAATCCAGTCCAGCGAAATCATTCATTGAAAGTAAAACCGTGACCAAAACAGCACGATCCGCCTTCGGTTTGCTCCACGACTTGCGGACACTGAGCAGAATTTCTGTGGGCTATTGATTGTCCTGTATTGGCGTGCCCATGCCAAGGCAAAGGAGAATTTAGAATCTTGCCGTGAATTAAATCATTTATCGAATAATAGTGTCCAATCAAAAGTGAGCGTGCGTTGTTCAATTCGAAGAGACGACGCCATGTCGTCGTAGCAGGCGCAGACAAATCCTGTGAAATTCCACATTGTACGCTTGACCAGAGGTGCGCTACAGTACTCAGAGATTGAGCCGTCTCGGGTTGCGGCGGCCACGGTAACAGTCGGGGAGTTTCCAAGGTGATTAACGCAGCTCGTAACTCATCCGCTTAAATCAGCGCCCATCGCATCCAGAGCACAAGCGGCGAATTGCAGTCCAGATGACATCCAAAGTACTCTTTGTCGGAATTGAGGTGTTTGGAATCGATGAGCGTCGGTTGGATTGAGAAAGGAAAAGAACTTCAAGAACCACTTTCAAGTGCAATCGGTCGAGATACCAAACACCATCTGGAACGTTCTTGGTAGGTAGACACGCAGTCGATGTAGAACGTATCGAAAAGAATTGACTCACTGTCAGATTCAAAAGAACTGCAAGCGGCGCCGTCCCGATCGCGCCGAAGCGAAGAATTTTGACTGCGGTGTCTTCGAAATGGAAGACACACCACTGCTGCTGTGTCGAGGACAAGCTACCTCCCACATCAGCATCCGATCACATCTTCATACTACAGTGCCTCTGTGTTTTCGATTCCGGCATGCAAACCCCGTTTCTCTCTACGATTCCGTAACAAGGCATTGTTAGCTCCCGATAAGTGGAGATATCAGAGAATAGCATGCAATCGTTTGCAATTGAACTAGGGACAGAATATGACTGTAAAAGTGCAATCGCCTTACTTTATGAAGCTCGTTAATGCTACGTAATCGTTATATGCAATGTACTAAAGGCAAGCGATGGAACACAACATGAACTAGAATATGAAGCGACACCCGGCTTGCCCTGCTTGAGGGCGTGGTGCTGGGCGGCAAGATCGCGCCGATCTTCTTCAACACGGTTGAGGACTCAGGCGCGCTGCCGATCGAGTGCCCGGTCGACGACCTGGCGATGGGCGATGTGATCGTGGTCAAACCGTACGAGGGCAGGATCGAGAACGAGTCCGGCGAAGTCATCTCCGAATTCGAACTGAAGACCGAGGTCATCCTCGACGAGGTCGAAGGCCGGTGGTCGTATTCCGCTGATCATCGGCCGCAGCCTCACTGCCAAGGCGCGTGAGTCACTCGGCCTCGGCCACAGCGACGTGTTCCGTACCCCGGTCGATCCGGCCGACAGCGGCAAGGGCTTCACCCTGGCGCAGAAGATGGTCGGCAAGGCCTGCGGTGTCGGCGGCATCCGTCCGGGCACCTACTGCGAGCCGCGCATGAGCACGGTCGGCAGCCAGGACACCACCGGTCCGATGACCCGCGATGAACTCAAAGAGCTGGCCTGCCTTGGCTTCTCTGCCGACCTGGTGATGCAGTCGTTCTGTCACACCGCGGCCTATCCGAAGCCGGTCGATATCAGTACCCAGCACACCCTGCCGGACTTCATCCAGACCCGTGGCGGTGTCTCGCTGCGTCCGGGTGACGGCATCATCCACAGCTGGCTGAACCGCATGCTGCTGCCTGACCAGGTGGGTACCGGTGGCGATTCGCACACCCGTTTCCCGCTCGGCATCTCTTTCCCGGCCGGTTCCGGCCTGGTGGCCTTCGGTGCCGCGCTGGGCGTTATCCCGCTGGATATGCCCGAGTCGGTGCTGGTCAAGTTCACCGGTGAGATGCAGCCGGGTATCACCCTGCGTGACCTGGTCAACGCGATCCCTTATGCGGCCCTCAAGCGCGGTCTGCTGACGGTCGAGAAGAAGGGCAAGAAGAACGTCTACAACGGCCGTATCCTCGAGATCCAGGGGCTGCCGGATCTGACCGTCGAACAGGCATTCGAACTGTCCGACGCCTCGGCCGAGCGTTCCGCCGGCGGCTGCACCATCGAGCTGTCGGAAGATTCGGTCGCCGAGTACCTGCGGTCGAACATCGTCATGCTGCGCTGGATGATCGACAACGGCTACGGCGATGTCCGCACGCTCGAGCGTCGTGCCCGTGCGATGGAAGAGTGGCTGGAAAACCCGAGCCTGATGCGTGCCGACGACGATGCCGAGTACGCCGAGGTGGTCGAGATCAACATGTCCGAGATCACCGAGCCGCTGCTGGCCTGCCCGAACGATCCGGATGATGTGAAGACACTGTCTGACGTGGCGGGTGCCAAAATCGACGAGGTATTCATCGGTTCGTGCATGACCAACATCGGTCACTTCCGCGCTGCCGGCAAGCTGCTGCAGTCCGCCGGTGAGGTGATCCCGACCCGCCTGTGGATCGCACCACCGACCAAGATGGACGAGCACCTGCTGATGGAAGAGGGTTACTACAATATCTTTGCCGCAGCCGGTGCGCGCACCGAGATGCCGGGTTGTTCGCTTTGCATGGGCAACCAGGCGCGCATCGCGGCCGGCTCGACCGCGGTCTCGACCTCGACCCGTAACTTCCCGAATCGCCTGGGACAGGGTGCCGACGTGTACCTGGCCTCGGCCGAACTGGCGGCCATCGCTTCAATATTGGGCAAGCTGCCGACGGCTGCCGAGTACATGGAGTACGCCGGCAAGATCGACAGCATGGCGCCGGAGATCTACAAGTACCTCAACTTTGATCAGATTCCGGAGTTTGTGGCGTCGGCCGAGCGTGGCCAGGAAGTGGTATTGAAACTGGCAAGCTGATTGCCAGCGGCGCTGCGGCGCCGGCGACGAAAAAACCCCGGCCGGTCGGTCGGGGTTTTTTTGTGCCGTTTTGTTCCCGCGATCTGCCGACTGGTTCCCAAAAAAGGACTGAAAAGCCCGCCCGGTTGTTACCGAGTGTTTAAAGGTGTTTCTGCTTGCGAATTATCAATGTGCAGTTGTTTGATGCAGCGCAACATTTAAGTCGAGCACACTGTCGGAATGTCTTAACTCTGACCGGTGCGCGCCGATAATTGATACAGAAGCAACAACATAGGCGATGAAGCGATGAAGGCCGGTGGCACTAACAAACCGGGGCTCGAAGAGACCTTTGAACAGATCGATGCGATCGAGTTGAGCGATGCTCATTCCAGTGTCGATCACTCGGTGCACTACACCCATGACATGCCCGAAGACACGGCCGAGGCCTCGGCGCGCGTGCTGACCAGGATTGTTCCGCTGATTTATGGCGCCATGCTGGGCGGCGTTATAGACAACCTGCCACTCGGGCTGGCGCTCGGGCTGATCGTGACGATGGCGCTGGACATGAAGATGGGTGCACGCTCAATGTTCAGACCGTTACTTCAACCGCTACTGCATGTCATCTGTCCCGTGGTGAGCATGTCGGCTCACGGGCTCGCCCGCTTGATAAAAGGCGTCGGGTTGCGTGCGCCATTGGCACTGCGCAACCTGCACTGCGGTACCTCGCATCACTGAGCGCGATTACGCGACGCTGCGATAGCAAGCATCATCGGTCGCCGGGACGGCCGGTGTGCTTTTTCTGTTTTTTTCTGTGCCCGCCGGCATCGCTGGTCTGGGTATTTCAGATATAGTTGTTCGCAGACTTGGCCTCTGCGATGTCTCTGCGTGATGCGTCATGCCAGATGGCATCGCTCAACGATGGAAGTAGTACGCGATGCCCTCGTTTTCCCGCGACCCGGTAAAAACGTCCCTGACCAATCAACAACGCGCCTCCGGTTTCAGCGGGGCGAATGCCGAATACATCGATCAGTTGTACGAGGCCTTTTGTGAATCGCCGGAGAGTGTCTCGGCGGAATGGCGCAGTTTCTTTTATGGCTTCGAGCATGGCGCGGGAGATCCGGCCGCCGCGGTTCGACCGATGGCGCCCCCGGCCCTGGGTGAGTCTTCCCAGCCGTTGTCCGGCGTTGAGCGCCTGATCCTTGCGTATCGACTGCTCGGTCACCTGTATGCCGATATCGATCCGCTTGGCCTGACCGAACGGGTGCGGCCAAAAGAACTGACGCCGGCGTATTACGGGCTGGAGCAGGGCAATCTGCAGCAGACCATCAGCGTGGTATCGATCGATGCCGAGCGCGCCATTCCGGTGCATGAAGTCATCGATACGCTCGAGCGCGTGTACTGCGGCACGCTCGCCTGCGAGCATATGCATCTTTCGGCGTCTGACGAGCGGCGCTGGATCGAACGTCGCCTGGAGTCGACCCGGGGCCTCTGGTCTGATCAGCATTCGGCCGAGGCGCGTATCGACCTGTTGCGCGATCTCACGGCGGCAGAGGGTCTGGAGCAGTTTCTGCATCGTCGCTATGTCGGTCAGAAGCGCTTTTCGCTTGAAGGTGGCGACTCGCTGATCCCGTTGCTCGACGAGATCGTGCAGGGCGGGGGTCGACATGGCATTACCGACATCGTGATCGGCATGGCGCATCGCGGGCGGCTCAACGTGCTGGTGAACCTGCTTGGCAAGGCGCCGAGTGAAATGTTCTCCGAGTTCGAAGGGAATCTGGATGCCGATCCGCAGAGTGGCTCGGGCGATGTGAAATATCACCAGGGGTTCTATTCGGATATTCAGACCGCGGGCGGCCCGGTACACCTTTCGCTGGCGTTCAATCCCTCGCATCTGGAGATCGTTGCGCCGGTGGTGCAGGGTGGTTGTCGCGCCCGCCAGGACCGTCATGGTGACGAGGATGCGCGCAGCCAGGTGCTGCCGGTGATCGTGCACGGTGATGCGGCGTTTATCGGCCAGGGCGTGGTCACCGAGACCCTGAACCTGTCGAAGACCCCGGCCTACGGCAGCGGTGGCACCATCCACGTGGTGATCAACAACCAGATCGGCTTCACCACCAGTCATCCGCAGGAGGCCCGCAGTACCCTGTACTGCACCGAGGTGGCGAAGCTGATCCAGGCGCCGATCTTCCATGTCAACGGCGACGATCCGGATGCGGTGCTGTTCGTCACGCGACTTGCATTGGACTACCGCGCGACCTTCAACAACGACGTGGTCATCGACCTGGTGTGTTATCGGCGGCAGGGGCACAACGAGGCGGACGAGCCGATGATGACCCAGCCGGAGATGTACCGGCGCATCCGCCAGATGGATACGACCCGTGCGATGTTTGCGCAGCGGCTGATCAGTGATGGCATCGTCTCGGCGCAGCAGGTGGAGCAGATCCGCGATGAGTATCGTGCCTCGCTCGAGCACGGCAAGGTGGTGGTGCGCGAGTTTCTGCGTGGATCCAGGAGTGGTTACGAGGCGCATTGGGAACAGTATCTGAACGCCCGCCCCAACGAGGTGGTGGACACTCGGGTGCCGCAGGCCGAACTGAAACGCCTCGGTGCACTGACACTGCGGCGCCCCGATGGTTTCGAATTGCAGCGCGGTGTGGCGCGCGTGGTCAATGAACGCCAGCGCATGTTGAACGGCGAGGTGCCGCTCGACTGGGGCATGGCCGAGTTGCTGGCCTATGCCTCCCTGCTGAACGAGGGGTACGCGGTGAGATTGTCTGGCCAGGATTCGATCCGTGGCACCTTCGCCCACCGGCATGCGGCCTTCTATGATCAGAATACCTACGAAAGCTTCATCCCGCTGGCCCATATAGCCGAAGATCAGCCGCGCTTCGAGGTGATCAACTCGCTGTTGTCCGAGCTTGCGGTGCTTGGCTTTGAATACGGCTATGCGACATCGATGCCCAACGCGCTGGTGATCTGGGAGGCGCAGTTCGGCGATTTTGCCAATGGCGCACAGATGGTGATCGACCAGTTCATTGCCAGTGGCTTTCTGAAGTGGGGCCGGCTGTGCCAGCTGACGCTGTTTCTGCCGCACGGTTTCGAGGGGCAGGGTCCGGAGCATTCGTCGGCGCGCCTCGAACGTTTTCTGCAGCTGTGTGCCGAGCTGAATATGCGGGTCTGGGTGCCGACCACGCCAGCCCAGTTCTTTCACCTGCTGCGCGATCAGATGAAGCGACGCTTCCGTCGTCCACTGGTGGTGATGACGCCGAAGAGCCTGCTGCGGCATCCGCTGTCCAAGTCGTCGCTCAGTGCACTGTCGGGTGGCGCTCTGGCCGTCGTGCAGCCCGAGTCCGATGCACTCGACCCGGCTGCCGTACGGCGCGTGGTGCTGTGCAGCGGCAAGGTGTATTTCGACCTGTTGGCGGCACGTCGCGAGCGTGAGATCAGCGACATCGCCTTGCTTCGCGTGGAGCAGCTGTACCCGTTTCCGCGGCGGCGCTTGGGTGAACTGTTGGCCGACTATCCGAACGCGTGCGAACTGGTGTGGTGCCAGGAAGAGCCGCGTAACCAGGGTGCCTGGTACCAGATCCAGCATCACCTGCGGGTGCTGACCGGAGAGGATCAGACACTGGGCTACGCGGGGCGGGCACCGTCGGCGTCGCCGGCCTGCGGTAGTGCGAAACTGCATCGTGCGCAGCAGCAGGGTCTGGTCGACACGGCGCTGTCAGGAGGGCGGGTCGATGATCCGGGTGAACGTCTGGAGGATACTGACGAGCACGATCACGGGTGGTGAGCGTATATTATGATCAGCGTGGGGTGATGAAGAAGGTCATGATGGCGGCCGATGTTTCGCCGTCTGCCAGGATCGCCACCGTCCATTTGGGGATGGCCTGGATGGCCCAGATGATAAACACGATCAGCACGATTTTTCTGCCACGCGACATCGCGGCGAGGCGTTCTGACAGCTCTGGTGGTGGGTCGTTCTTTGATGGCACACCCATGATCCGCTCCTCCTGAAACAGTGCCGTGCGTTATTCGCCGGTCTTGGTTTTCTGCAGGAAGACTAGCATTGTTCGAGCCGGATGCCATGGGCACGAAAAGGGAACCGAGAGAAGGGTATGGATGATCGATATAAGCAGGCGCTGATGCTGGCGAAGGAAGGGCAATGGGATGCGGCGCACGCCATTGTGCAATCGACAACCGATCGCCTTGCATGCCTCATCCATGCCTATCTGCACCGTGTCGAAGGCGATTTCGCCGATGCCCGGTATTGGTATCAGCGCGCCGGCGAAGAGATGTCGGATGATTCGCTGCGCAACGAATGGCAGCGGCTGTACAAACTCGTCGACGAAAACTGAGGGCCGTGGCCCGATCGCCTCAACGGGCCGTTGGTTTCTTCATCCGTTCACGTGGCAGTTCCACGCGCACCTCCAGTGAACCGGGTCCGACGCCCTGGCGTTGACCGTTCGCATCGGTTATTTCCCCCAGCATCCGGTGCAGATGTGAAGGTGAGAGCTCGCCATCGATCAGGCGGCGATAGCCATTGACGATTGTCCCGACCTGCCCGGCGGGCTCATCGACCAGTTCGATGCGGTAAAGCCCGATTCCCCCGTCAATGAACGTCTGCAACACGCCCCCTGCCGACTGTGCGGACGCATTGAACACCGTATTGCGACAGCCGATGTCGGCCTGCACCAGGTGGTCGCCACCCGACGGATCGCGTACGTGCACGGTGTGCGTTTCACACGGCCGGCCGCAGTCACGGTAGCTGTTGCCCCGGGAAAGGTAACGGGCGAACACGCAGTACTCGGTATGGAAGATCGGCAGGTGGTGGTGTGCGATCACCTCGATGCGTGCACGCAGTTCCTTTGGCAGCGCGGTCGCCAGTGCGACGATCTGCCGTGCATTGAGGTCGTGGGTCAGGGCCAGTCGGGCAAGACCCTGATTCAACAGGTATTGCGCCGCAACCAGGTTCGCCGCGTTCAGCGAGAAATCACCATGCAACGGTGGAATGCGCGTCTGCCCGTCATCCAGCAAGGCGCCGGTGCCGCCGAGTGCGTTGAGTGCCTGCAGCAGACCGGCCGAACGGACCAGCAGAGCGTCGGGCAGCAGGCGGCAGTAATAGCGCCACAGTCGGTGTTCGCCGGGCTTGAAGATACGCGGTGCCGCGACCACCAGGCGGCGGCCGGCAGCCTTGACCTGTTCGCAGGCCTCCTTCAGCCCGTGGACCTCGAGAAAATCGACCACGATCTCGTCCAACTCGTCGATCTGCAGTGCCGCTTCGACCTGCGCCTGCGTGCGGCACAGCAGGCTGATGCGCGGTGTCGCCGGCCCTGGCGTCGATGGGCTGGCCGGAAGCAGTTGCGGCAGCGCAGGCCCGGTCGCCAGGCCGGCATGGCGGTCGGTGCGCGCGGCGCGACTCCCGCATCGCGTCGACCGCGCGGCGGCGGGCCGCCTTGACCTCGCTGGGCGGAATAAACAGCGATGCTGCCTGCTCATCGAGATCCACGCTGAAGTCGCCGATCGAAAACGGCGTGTCGCCGAGTTGCCCGATGGCCTTGCGCAGCTTCGCCGTATCGACCGGACTGCCGGATGCGCGCTGCAGGGGTTGTAGGGTGGTCGCCGTCACGCAATTGCCGCGTGCATCGGACAGCTCGATTGCCAGGGGTTCGCCGAGGCGTCCGCGCAGGCGGACCGTGAGCGGGAGCCGCTTCGTGGCGAGCCGCGGATCGAGCAGTGTGCCCCTGTCGCTGGCACCGTCGCGGGTGCGCCACACCAGGTCACCGACATTCGCCAGTGCGAGGCGGAACTCGGGTCCGAACTGCAGGGTCACATCGCCACTGTCGATCTCGCCGGTCAGCGAGGCACCGCTCTGGTCGATCACGTGATGCACATTGCCGCCGAGTTCGCGGTCCTCGGGACGACCACGATCGAACACCAGGCCGTCGCCGCGCTTGATCGGACCGCACAGGGCGATCTCCACGCCGCGCGCGCCGATTGCGCTGACCCTTCCGACACACACACCGCGGTGGCGCGGGTTACGACCGATCACCAGCGACTGGTGCTGTGGTCCTTCGAGGAACCCCGGGGTCAGGCCGTCGGCATCGGGGCGCTGGCCACGGGAAAACACCTGGGCGAGATGGCGCCGCTGTTCGATTGAAATCTGCGCCGGGCTGGACCGGGAATCCTCCAGTTCGTGCCAGACGCGATCGAGCATCTCGCGGTAGGCCGCCACGGTGGTCACCACGTACTCGGGCCCTTTGAGGCGACCCTCGATCTTGAAACAGCGCACGCCGGCACGCACGAGGCGGGGAAGCTGTTCGAGCGCCATCAAGTCTTGCGGAGACAACAGGTAACGTGCATCGGCGATATCGCGCTCGTTGCCGTCGACGACCAGGCCATAGGGCAGGCGACAGGCCTGGGCGCATTGACCGCGATTGGCCGAACGTCCGCCCCAGGCCTCGCTGGAGAAACACTGGCCGCTGTAACTGACGCACAGGGCGCCATGCACGAAGGCCTCGATATCGATCGCACTGCCGGCGACAATGTTTCCGATCTCGTCGATCGACAGTTCGCCGCCCGACCACCACGCGCTGCACGCCGAGTTCGGCAGCGAATGAGACGCCGGCGGCATCGGTGATCGACATCTGGGTACTGGCGTGAATCGGCAGTGCCGGCGCGACGCGGCGGGCCAGTCTGGACCAGGCCGATATCCTGCACGATCAGGGCGTCGACGCCGGACTCCGCAGCCAGTCGCACCAGCGACTCGGCCTGGGCGAGTTCCTCGTCAAACACCAGGGTGTTGAGCGTGAGGTAGCCCTTTACCCCATGTTCATGGAGATCGTCGAGGGTCGCGACAAGTTCGTCCGGCGCGAACGAGGCGGCGCGCATGCGCGCATTGAGACCGGCATCGAGACCGAAGTACACCGCATCTGCACCGGCCCATACCGCGGCCTCCAATTGGGCGCGACCACCGGCCGGTGCGAGGATCTCGGGCTTGCTTGGCGAGGGGTGGAGCGGGCGTGGGCTGTACGCGACATGCCGCGATTCTCGCAGATCGTTCTCCGCGACGTCGATCGGATAATTCAGCGCGCCCCGTCGTAACCTGGATCGATATGGGTCAATCGAATGCTTCGTTCAGCCGGGCACGGGCTGGATTCCAGCGGATTCCCGCCAGTGTCAAGGCGACAGGTGGCAGCAGAAACAGGATGAGCAGCAGCTCAGCGAGCCTGGCACGACATCGAGCGAGGCCCTCGCCGGGACGCAAGGTCTCGATCAGGGTCCGGGTGTATTGAATCAACGGCAGGTGGAGTAGCATGATTCTAGGCTCACCAACAATCTGCGGGACCGGCTGTGCATGGGGAAGGCTCCGGGACAGTGTGCGTCAGGGCTGGGCCTGCCGTCGTGCCGACACCGGGTCGGCGCAACGGGAGGCGTTCACTGTCTATATCGCCCGGGGTGGAGGCGGCCTTGAGGTTGGGAATGCCGATCACATGGGGTAAGGGTATTGCGGGGTCGGGTGATGTCGGGCGTCAATGACGCAGCAGCAGTGACACGCCGCTGATCATCAGCAGGATGCTCACGGCGACCTGGAAGGTGCGCTGACTGATGTTGGTATGGATGTGACCGCCGAGGTACAGGCCGATGCCCATCACGGGCATGGACAGGGCCGCGAGAATCATCCAGTCGCGATCGAAGAAGCCGCCTGACAGGTAGCCGGTGAGACGCCCGGCGCCGTCGAGCAGAAAGATCGTGGCAAACGTCGCACGGAACTGGGTCTTCGGCAGGCCGCGGTGCTTCAGGTAGGCCACGTAGAAAGGGCCGCCTGTGCCGAACAGGGTGCCCACCAGCCCGCCCAGCGTGCCGGCCGGTATCGACCAAAGTGCAGAGGCCGGGCTGCCGTTGTCTTTCATCAACAGGGTGTAGAGCGCATAGGCAAGAACAAAAACCCCCAGCGCATGCGCCAGCGACACCGCATCGATGGTCTTGAACAGGTACAGGCCGGTAGCAACACCAATGGCGGTGAACGGGATCAGGGGCAGGATCTGTCGCCATTGGATATGCGCCCGGTCCTGCATCCCATGACTTGCCGATGCAACATAGTCCAGGAACACCACCAGCGGGACGACCAGGGTCAGCGGCAGGAACAGGGCGAGCAGGGGGATGGCGATCAGGCCCGAGCCAAAGCCCGCGACGCCACGCACGAAATAGGCCACGGCAAGGATTGCTGCGCCGAATGCCAGGTGCGGCAAGGTCAATGATTCGTACAAGCGTCTGCCCTTTCTGTTTTTTGTCGACACCGACGCCGCAATGGCGGCCTGGCGATGCGTTTTGTTCGCTCATTGCAGCCAAAAGCATCCCCTGGAACAGGGGCGGATGCGCGAATCTAATGTCTGGGCACGAAATTATTATGGTCGCGATTTCATCGGTTTAGACCTAATTATGCAAGCGCTTTGTTTTTGATTTATGAATTTAATTCGTGTCGTGCGGCGATCTTCACGCCATTGTTGAGGGTTGGCGGGGGCGGCGCAGGGGTCGAGAGACCGGCCGCTTGCAGCCGCGAGCATCGGTCCATGCAGGGGCGCTGTTGCGGTCATCAAAACAGCGCAGATTTAGGATGTTTTTTGCGCGTGCTGAATCATCTCGTCGGCATGCCGACGGGTCTGTTCGGTGATGTCCACGCCGCCGAGCATGCGGGAAATCTCGTCGATACGCGCACCCCCATCCAGCGAATCGATCCGGGTTTCGGTGGTTTTGCCATCGCTGGTTTTCTGCACGCGTAGCTGCTGATGCGCCTGGGCTGCGACCTGCGGAAGATGGGTGACGCACAGCACCTGCCTGTCCTGGCCGAGACGGCGTAACAGTTGTCCAACGATCTCGGCGACCGCACCGCCAATGCCGACATCGACTTCGTCGAAGATCAGGCTGGGGACAACACCACAGTCGGCCGTGGCGACCTGGATAGCCAGGCTGATACGCGACAGCTCACCACCGGAGGCGACGTCTGCGAGCGCGCCGGGTTTCTGCCCGGGGTTGGCGGCAACCATAAAGCGGATGCGATCGATGCCGTTGCGGCCGGGACGTTCGGGCTCGGCGGTGCATTCGACCTGAAACCTGCCGCCCTGCATGCCGAGGGTCTGCATGCGCTCGCTGACCGCCTTGCCCAGCTTCAGCGCCGCCTTGGCCCGGGCCGAAGAGAGCCGTTCTGCCGCCTTGCGGTAGGCGGCCTCGCTATCCCCCAATTGCTGTTCCAGCTGCACCAGCTGATTGTCGGCGTTGTCGAGCAAATCGGCCTCGGCGCGCAGCTGTTGCTGCAGATTGGCGAGCTCTGCGGGCGCGACACGGTGCTTGCGTGCGGTGTCGTGCAGTCGCCCGAGGCGTTCGTCGATCTCCCGCAGACGCTGCGGATCGAGCTCTACGCCGTCCTGGTAGTGACGCAGCCCACTCGCGGCCTCGTCGATCTGGATGGCGGCACTCTCAAGCAGTTCACGCGCCTCATCAAGCGAGGGATCCAGCTTGCCCAAGTCGCTCAGTGTGTGAACCACCTGGTTGAGCGACGGCAGTAGCGAGGTGTCTTCATTGTCGAGCATCGACAGGACCTGGGCGGTTTCGCCGAGCAGGCGTTCGGCGTGTGCCAGGCGACCGTGTTCGGCCTCAAGTTCCGCCAGTTCCTCGGCGCTGCAGACCATACCGTCGAGTTCTTCCAGCTGAAAATTCAGGTAGTCGAGACGGTTGGCCCGGTCGCTGCTGGCCTGCACCAGCGCGGCATGCTGATCGCGCAGGGTTTGCCAGCTGTCGAACAATCCGGCGACGTTATTCGCCGACGTGCGCAGCTTGGCGAACTCATCCAGCAGCTCGCGCTGCGCGTTGCTTTTCACCAGCGACTGGTGGGCATGCTGACCATGGATATCGATCAGCAGGTCGCCCAGTTCTCGCAGCATCGCAACCGGTGCCGGGCTGCCGTTGATATAGGCGCGGCTGCGCCCGTTGCGCACCAGTACGCGGCGCACCAGGCACTCGCCATCGGCTGCGAGGTCATGCGCGTCGAGCCAGCGCGCCCCGGGGCCGTCCGGTGAGAGATCGAAGGCCACGCTGATCTCGGCCTTGTCGGCACCGTCGCGGATCATGCCGCTGTCGGCCTTGTCGCCGAGCGCCAGGCCGAGAGCATCGATCAGGATCGATTTTCCCGCACCGGTTTCGCCGGTAAGCGCGGTCATTCCAGCTGCAAACTCGAGATCGAGTGATCGAACGATCACCAGGTTTTTAATCGTGATGCGGCTCAGCATGTTGAATCTGGATTGACGTGAAAATGGGATAAGACGTTGTCTGGGTTCAGTTTGCGGGTAATCCGCCCCAGCCCAGCTTGGCACGTAGAACATTGAAGTGATCATGCCCGGCCGGATGCAGCAGGCGCAGGTGGTTGGGGTGACGGTGGACCCGGAGTTTGTCGCCATGGGAGATCATCAGGCTGGCGGCGCCGTCACAGGTGATGCGAACGTCGTTCGGGTCGGTGCGTCCGCAAACGGAAATCTCGATGGCGCTGTCGGCACCAATCACGATCGGCCGGTTGCTCAGGGTATGCGGGCAGATCGGCACCATCGCGATGGCATCCAGATCCGGGGTGAGCAGCGGGCCGCCACCGGACAGGGCGTAGGCCGTCGAGCCGGTCGGGGTTGATATGATCAGGCCGTCGGATCGCTGGGTGTAGACGAAACGACCGTCGATCCAGGTCTCGATCTCGATCATCCGCGCAATGTTCCACTTGTGCAGCACGACATCGTTGAGTGCGAGTTCGGCCGGTTGGTCACCCACCTGGGCGCTGAGCAGGAATCGCCTTTCCTCGTCGTATTTGCCCTCGAGTACCGCTACCAGGCACTTTCGGATGTCGGCCGGGGTGATGTCGACCAGGAAGCCCAGGCGCCCGAGATTGACGCCGAGCAGCGGCGTCTGGTGATCGGCAAACTCGCGCGCGGCGCTCAGCAGCGTACCATCGCCGCCCACCACGATCGCCAGATCGCACTGGCCGGCCAGTTCGTCGATCGGCAACCCGTCTCCCAGGCCAAGCAGCTTGGCGGTGCGCAGATCGGGCAAAAAGGTCAGGTTTCGCTCTTCGAGCACCTCGTGTAGCCGGCGCAGGGTCGAGGTCAGGTGACCGGCGTCGTCGGGCTTCGCGATTACCGCGATGCGTTGAAACTCAGTGCTCGTCTGATTCACGATTGTTGTCAGGCTGCCGCTCACGGGTAAAGGCTGGAAACTAGCACGCGTACCCCGGGGCGCCAAGCGCAGAGCATGCTTCCTTGACACCCGAAAATGCGCCTCCACATAATCACTTGAGAACTCGCCGCTTTTTGTCGGGTCTCATACTCACCACTCGTCAACAGGCGGATAAGCAGCAGTGTCAGCATCGACTACCGATCAGGCCATCAGCGAACGCGCCCAACACTTCCTCAAAGTGCTGATAGAGCGCTACATCCGTGACGGGCATCCGGTCGGGTCGCGAACGCTGGCCAAGGACGCAGGGCTCGACCTGAGTCCGGCAACGATTCGCAATGTGATGGCCGATCTCGAGGATCTCGGTTTCGTCGCCTCGCCACACACCTCGGCTGGGCGGGTGCCGACGGCATCGGGGTACCGGGTGTTCGTCGATTCGCTGCTCTCGCTCAAACCGCTCGATAAGACCATGTTGCACCAGGTCCAGGTTGAACTCGCGGCACAGGGTCAGCCGGCCGGACTGGTGGACTCCGCCTCGCGGGTGTTGTCGAGTCTGACCCACCTGGCAGGGGTGGTGATGGTGCCCAAGCACAACCAGGTGAAGGTCAAGCAGATCGAGTTTGTCCCGTTGTCGGACACCCGGGTATTGACTGTTCTGGTGACATCGACCGGCGAGGTGTTCAACCGCATCATCGAGACCTCGCGGGTGTTCAGCCGCAGTGAACTGGAGCAGCTCAGCAACTACATCACGAGTCACTACGGCGGCAATGATCTGCAGGGGATTCGTGCGCTGGTGCTGCGCGAGATGCAGGAAACCCGGCGCCACCTGGATGATTTGATGGTGCGGGCGCTGGAGTTTGCCAGCGCGGCCTTTGCCGGAGATGACGCGGAGCAGAATGGCCGCAGCGATTTCGTCGTGGCCGGTCAGACCAACCTGATGGATTTCGACGAGCTGGCGCAGATGGACAGCCTGCGTTCGCTGTTCGACGCGTTTACCGAGAAGCAGGAGATCATGCACCTGCTGGACCGCAGTTTCGAGGCGGATGGGGTACAGATCTTCATTGGCGAGGAATCCGGCTACAGCACGCTGAAGGACTGTTCGGTGATCACCGCCCCCTACGAGGTGGACGCCGAGGTGGTCGGCGTGCTCGGTGTCATCGGTCCGACCCGTATGGCGTATGACCGGGTGATCCCGATCGTCGACATCACGGCGAAGATCCTCGGCAGTGCACTGACGCCGCGCTGATCCTTCAACTTTTTTACGCTTCGGGGCTTGAAATCGGTCCTGGCGGCCCCACCTTGTCCGAAGAACAGTCCGCTGAGAAAGCTGGGCTGCATTTTTCAATAGTTGAAACAAAGGCTTGCGAGAGGTTTTGATGAGCGAAAAGCAGGATCAGCCGGTCCGCGACGAGCGGATGGACGAATCGGTGTCGAGTGAGGCAGAGGCGACTTTCGAAGAGGGCGCGGCCGAAATGGAGGCCGATAGCGAGATGGCTGAACACAGCGCGGATGATCTCGCGAAGCTGCTGGACGACGCCCAGGCCAAGGCCGACGAGCACTACGAACAGATGGTGCGAGCGCATGCCGAGCTGGAAAACCTGAAGCGGCGTCACTCGCGCGATCTGGAAAACGCGCACAAGTTTGCGCTGGACAAGTTCGTCGCCGAGTTGCTCGGCGTGTGGGACAGCCTCGAGCTGGGTAACAGCGCGGCACAGGATGAGGCCGCGGATGTCGGCAAGCTGCGCGAGGGTACGGCGCTGACCCTGAAGATGCTGGGTGATGCGATGGGCAAGTTCGGCGTCGAGCAGATCGATCCGATCGATCAGCCGTTCAACCCCGAGTTTCACCAGGCGATGTCGATGCAGCCGCGCGATGATGTGCCGGCCAACACCGTGGTGGCCGTGGTGCAGAAGGGCTACCTGCTTAACGGCCGCCTGGTGCGCCCCGCGATGGTAATGGTGTCGCAGGCCGCTCAGTAACGGATTCGGCGGTGCGCGCGTCTTGAAAGAACGCGCTGAACCCCCACATAAAGATACAGTTTCACAAAGAATTAGCAGATTCGGAGATAGAACATCATGGGTAAGATCATCGGTATCGACCTCGGCACCACCAACTCCTGTGTCGCAGTGATGGAAGGTGGCAGCGCGAAGGTTATCGAGAACAGCGAGGGTGATCGCACGACGCCGTCGATCATCGCGTACAGCAGTGACGGTGAGGTGCTGGTCGGCCAGAGCGCCAAGCGCCAGGCCGTTACCAACCCGCAAAACACCCTGTTCGCGATCAAGCGCCTGATCGGTCGTCGCTTTACCGACGACGTGGTCAAACGTGACCAGGATATCGTGCCGTACAAGATTGTCGGCGCCGACAATGGCGATGCCTGGGTCGAGGTGAATGGCGAGAAGATGGCGCCGCCGGAGATTTCGGCAAAGATCCTGCAGAAAATGAAGAAGACCGCCGAGGATTACCTGGGCGAAACGGTGACCGAGGCGGTTATCACGGTGCCGGCCTACTTCAACGACTCGCAGCGCCAGGCGACCAAGGATGCCGGCAAGATCGCCGGTCTGGACGTCAAGCGCATCATCAACGAGCCGACCGCGGCCGCACTGGCCTACGGCATGGACAAATCGCCGGGCGACAAGAAGCTGGCCGTCTACGACCTGGGTGGCGGTACCTTCGACGTGTCGATCATCGAGATCGCCGAAGTCGATGGTGAGCACCAGTTCGAGGTGCTGTCGACCAACGGGGATACCTTCCTCGGCGGTGAAGACTTCGACATGCGGATCATCGACTTCCTGGTCGCCGAGTTCAAAAAGGACCAGGGCGTCGATCTGAAAAACGATCCGCTGGCCCTGCAGCGCCTGAAAGAGGGTGCCGAGAAGGCCAAGATCGAGCTGTCGTCGAGTTCGCAGACCGATATCAACCTGCCGTACATCACGGCCGATGCGAGCGGTCCGAAGCACATGAACATCAAGCTGACCCGGGCCAAGCTCGAGTCGCTGGTCGATGAGCTGGTGCAGCGCACGCTCGAGCCGTGCAAGATCGCGCTCAAGGATGCCGGCCTGTCGGCGCTCGGAGATCGATGACGTGATCCTGGTCGGTGGCCAGACGCGTATGCCGATGGTGCAGGAAGCCGGTCGAGAAGTTCTTCGGCAAGGCGCCGCGCAAGGACGTGAACCCGGATGAGGCGGTGGCCATGGGTGCCGCGATCCAGGGTGGTGTGCTCGGTGGCGAGGTCAAGGACGTGCTGCTGCTCGACGTGACGCCGCTGTCGCTGGGTATCGAGACGCTGGGTGGTGTGATGACCAAGCTGATCGACAAGAACACGACGATCCCGACCAATGCATCGCAGATCTTCTCGACCGCGGATGACAACCAGACCGCGGTTACCGTGCACGTGCTGCAGGGTGAGCGTGAGCAGGCCGCCGGCAACAAGTCGCTGGGCCGTTTCGACCTGACGGATATCCCGCCGGCGCCGCGCGGCATGCCGCAGATCGAGGTCAGCTTCGATATCGACGCCAACGGTATCCTGCACGTGTCGGCCAAGGACAAGGCGACCGGCAAGGAGCAGTCGATCCGCATCACGGCATCATCCGGCTTGTCGGACGACGAGGTCGAAAAGATGGTCAAGGATGCCGAGGCACATGCCGACGAGGACAAGAAGTTCCAGGAACTGGTCGGTACGCGCAACCAGGCCGATAGCCATGATCCATGCGACCCGCAAGTCGATGGAAGAACTCGGTGAGGACAAGCTCGAGGCCGGAGAGAAAGAGGCTATCGACAAGGCCATCACGGATCTCGAAGAGGCGATGAAAGGCACCGACAAGGATGATATCGAGGCCAAGACCAAGGTCCTGACCGATGCATCCGCGAAGATGGCCGAGCGTCTGTATTCACAGCAGGGCGGTCCGGATGCAGCGGCAGCCGCCGCTGCGGCGGGTGCGGCGGGTGCCGGCGCGGCGGGTGCCGAGTCGGAGCAGGCTGCAGCGGATGACGATGTGGTCGATGCCGAATTCGAGGAAGTGAAAGACGGCAAGTAAGGCCGGTTTCCGGGGGTGAAGGCCCCCGGGCTCTTTGACCGTGCATCGGCCAGATGGTCGCTGCACGGTTTTGGTTTTTATACGAGGGCACAGACGGGGCGAGGCAGCGCACTCGGTAGGGGGTATCTTGCGGAGCAAGTTTGCTCTTTCGATCCTGCGCGGCGTCGTATCCTCTGTGTCGCTTACTGAAGCAGTATCTGACTATGTCGAAACGTGATTACTACGAAGTACTGGGTGTGCAGAAGAACGCCAGCGAGGCCGAGATCAAGAAGGCCTACCGTCGTCTGGCGATGAAACACCATCCCGACCGCAACACCGGCGATAAGTCGGCCGAGGCCGAGAAGAGTTTCAAGGAGGCCAAGGAGGCCTACGAGGTGCTTTCCGATTCGCAGAAGCGCGCGGCCTACGACCAGTTCGGCCACGCCGGCGTCGATCCCTCGATGGGTGGTGGCCAAGGCTTTGGCGGTGGCGGTGGCGGAAACTTCAGCGACATCTTCGGCGATGTCTTCGGCGACATCTTCAACGGCGGCCGCGCCGGCGGTGGCGGCTCGCGCGTCCAGCGCGGTGCCGATCTGCGCTACAACCTCGAGCTGAGTCTCGAGGATGCGGTTGCCGGCACCAGCGTCAAGATCAAGGTACCCACCTGGTCGCATTGCGATACCTGTGGTGGCACGCGGCGCCAAGAAGGGCACCTCGCCGAAGACCTGCGGCACCTGCCAGGGTGCGGGCCAGGTGCGCATGCAGCAGGGCTTCTTCTCGGTCCAGCAGACCTGTCCGACCTGTCATGGACGGGCAGCGTGATCGAGGATCCGTGTCCGGCCTGTCGCGGCCAGGGGCGTGTTCAGGAAAGCAAGACGCTGTCGGTCAAGGTGCCGCCGGGTGTCGATACCGGTGATCGCATCCGCCTGCAGGGCGAGGGCGAGGCCGGCGATCATGGCGGGCCGGCTGGTGATCTGTATGTGCAGGTGAACGTGCGCGAGCATGCGATCTTTACCCGCGATGACAGCCACCTGTACTGCGAGGTGCCGATCGCCTTCACCACGGCGGCCTTGGGCGGTGAGCTCGAGGTGCCGACGCTTGGCGGCAAGGTCAAACTGAAGATCCCCGAGGGGACCCAGACCGGCAAGATGTTCCGTATGCGCGGCAAGGGCGTAAAGCCGGTACGCGGTGGTCCGCAGGGCGACCTGATCTGTCGTGTCGTGGTCGAGACGCCGGTAAAGCTGAACGATCAGCAGCGCAGCCTGCTGAACCAGCTCGACGAGTCACTCAAAGGCGGCGGCTCCAAGCACAGCCCGAATGCCCAGTCTTGGGTCGACAGTGTCAAAGGGTTCTTCGAAAAGATGGGGCTCTGATTCCGCATTGCCGAATCAAGGTTGTTTCGAGCCCGCCGTTCGGCGGGCTTTTTGCTGGCGTCGCCCGCGGCGCGCGACGCGGTGATACCATCGATGGGCTATAACTCTGACTGACACCTTCATGGGAAAGACACCAGAATGATTCGAGTTGCTGTGGTAGGCGCCGCCGGGCGTATGGGCAAGACATTGATTGAGGCGGTCACGCAGGCCGAAAACCTGACCCTTTCGGCAGCCACCGAGTTACCGGACTCGACGCTGATTGGCGTGGACGTGGGCGAGTTGGCCGGCGTCGGCAAGCTCGGGGTGCCCCTGTCACATAGTCTGACCAAGGTGGTGGATGCCTTTGACGTGGTAATCGACTTCACCGGCCCGACCGCAACCATGGTGCATCTGGATGTCTGTCGGAAGCATGGCAAGTCAATGGTCATCGGTACCACCGGTCTGGATGAAAAGCAGAAAAAAAAGATCGCCGATGCAGCCGTGGACATCGGTATCGTGTTTGCGCCCAACATGAGCGTCGGGGTGAACCTGTGTTTCCGTCTGCTGCAACTGGCGGCGCGGGTGATGGGAGACGATGCCGATATCGAGATCGTTGAGGCACATCATCGGCACAAGGTCGATGCGCCGTCGGGCACGGCCCTGCGCATGGGTGAGGTGGTTGCCGAAACCCTGGGCCGGGATCTCAAGGAGGTCGCGGTATATGGTCGGGAAGGCCAGACCGGTGCGCGTGACCCGCAGACCATCGGCTTTGAAACCATTCGTGCCGGCGATGTCGTGGGCGAACATACGGTGTGGTTTGCCACCGAGGGCGAGCGGGTGGAAATCACCCACAAGGCGTCGAGCCGGATGACCTTTGCCAAGGGGGCCACGCGCGCGGCGGCCTGGCTGGGCGCACAGGACAAGGGCCTGTTCGATATGCAGGATGTACTCGAACTCCGCTAGCGCCGTTGTTCGCGGCCTGCTGATCACCGTGCTGGTGATGCTTTCGGCGTGCGCGGATGACCCTGGTTCGCCTGAGCAACAGGTGCGTGACGCGTTGCAGGCGATGGAAACGGCCGTGGAGGAGGGTTCGATCAAGGCTGCGGCGGCGCTGCTGCATGCCGATTATCGCGATTCATTGCATAGCCGCAAACGCGAGGCGGTGGCGTCCCTGTTTGCCTACCTGCGGCGCCACCGCAGCATCCATCTTTTCACGGTTGTCCGCTCCGTCGATTTGGCTGCGGACGCACAGGCATGCAGAGGTGGTCGCCTACGTGGCGATGGGTGGTGTGCCGATGGACTCGGTCGAGACCGCCGTGTCGGTAAAGGCCGATCTGTACCGCTTCGATGTGCAACTGGTGCAGGGAGAAGACGACTGGTTGATCACGCGCGCTCGCTGGCAGCGTGCGCCAGCAGAATTATTTGCCCTCTGACGAACAACGCCGGCTGCGCAATGCATGAGCACGTGCGTAGCCGCGATGCTGGCCTATTGCCTTTTGCTCGCGATGGAATGACGCCAACCGATCGCCAGCAGTCCGATCGCCATCGTGGCTATCGGCAGAGGCGCCGGGATCGGGTTGCCATAGATGCGGATGCCCAGGTTCAGGTCGTCGTCAGCGGCCCAGGTGGTTGGGTTGTCAAGATAGGCTTCGTTCAGCAGCGGAGTGGGGGAATTGCCGGGCATCGCACCATTGGCGTAGGTGTTGCCGTTGGGTGTTCGATACTCGAAAACGATCCAATAGGTACCCTGGGCGAGTTCCAGGCCGTTGCCGTAGGTAATGTTGTAGCCTTCCCAGTTGGCAACATCGGCGCCGACTATTTCCGCACCGTTGGTATACAGGCGGGATGCAGCATCGAATGCCGGCACATCGCCGCCATCACCCCAGATTGATATCGAGAAGGTCTGCCCACGCAGATCGTCGAGCAGCGTTTCGGCGGACATCCAGCCCTCCAGTCGCGTGATGTAGTAGGGGCGGTCGAGTACAAACTCGGCGGCCAGCCATTGGGCGCTGCCAAAGGCATTTCCACTGGCGCTGAGTGTGCCCGGACCGGTATCGACAATCAGCCCGGCATGGGCTGTTGCGCCGAGGACCAGCAGGCACAGGCCGGCGAGGTAGTGCTTCACAATCTTGCTCACGTTGTTCTCCATTATTTTGTCGCGCGCGACGCGTTTGTTGCGTGCTCCCTGCGCCGCAAGAACGGATGCCACAGGCCACTTAATCGGCCCCTTTTTGTGATTTGAGGGGATGAAATGACCGAGTGCCGTACTGGGAATGTAAACTTTCCTGACGGCCGAAACGTCAAAATCTGGCGGATAGCTGCGCGGTGTCTTACGCCCGGGATGAGGGGCGTGAAAGAACGGGAGACGGGGCGGGAAAAATGTGCGGGACGGGTCGAGGCAGGATCAGACAGGCACAAAAAACGGCGGCCATCCGGCCGCCGCGTTTTTTTGCATCAGCTCAGTTCGCTGGTGCAGTGCGGGCAGCGTGTCGCCTTGATCGGAATCTGGGTGAAACACTGCGGGCATTCCTTTTCGGTCGGCTCCGCAGGTGCTTCTTCCTCTTTCTTCTGCAGCGAGTTCATGCCCCTGATCAGCATGAACACGGCAAAGGCGACGATCGTAAAGCTGATCACGCTGTTGATGAACAGGCCGACGTTCAGCGTAACGGCACCGGCCTCTTTGGCGGCGGCAACGGAAACATACGGGCCTGCGGCCTCCGCACCCTCTTTGAGCGTGATGAAGACATCGGCGAAATCGACACCGCCCAGCAGCAGGCCGATTGGCGGCATTATCACGTCCGATACGAGACTCTTGACGATTGTGCCAAAGGCGCCACCGATAATGATACCGACCGCCATGTCGACGACGTTGCCACGCATGGCAAATTTCTTGAACTCTTCCATCATAGCCATTCTGACTATCTCCACATGTTGCTAATGATGGCCCCGGCAAGGGCACTGATTAAACCCTGATTGTCTGTCCTGACGCAGGGTACGGTGTCCCGAATTGATGCCTTTTCCACGGCATTTCTATCGTCGATGTCTCAGTAAAGCTTCTAAATCCGGCGGCAATTCTACACGCTCCGGATTGTCTTCGCTTGCAATCCAGGTCAGTGCGGCACGGATCTGCGGCATCAGGCGCTTGCGCAGCTGCAGGATGCCGCCCGGGTGCGCCGCACAGTGTGACGCCGCATCATGCAATGTCTCGCGCGCGACCTGCGCGCACTCGGAGCCACCCGGTGGATAGGCGGCATCGGCATAGGCCCGGACTGCGCCGGCCAGGGTTATCGCGGCCGTGCGGTCGCAGGCAAACTCAACGGTCCTGGTTTTCACCGCTGCGGCGAAAAATCGTCAGCTTTTGCCATACACGGGGATCGCTGCGCCGGTCACACAACGTGCCGCATCGGAGGCCAGAAACTGCACGACATCGGCCAGGGCCTCGGGTGGTACCCATTGGCTGAAGTCGGCATCGCGCATCGCATCGCGATTCTGCGGGGTGTCGATGGTACCCGGCAGGATGCAATTGACGTTGATGTTGTCCATTTTGTTTTCTGCCGCGAGCGACTCGGTCAGGGTGAGGACCGCGGCCTTCGAGGCACAATAGGGCCCCATGCGGCCCTTGCCGTTCTCGGCGGCACGCGCCGAGACATTGATGATGCGCCCGCCCTGGTTGTCGAGCATCACCGGGATGACCTGGCGGCAGGTGTTGAAAACCGAACGCACGTTGAGGTTCATCATGAAATCCCAGTCCCTGTCGTCGGTATCCTGGATCAGTGGTCCCATGGTGAAACCGCCGGCGATGTTGGCGAGCACGTCGATCCGGCCGAGGTCGTTAACGATCCCGGCGATCGTGGCATCGACCACTTTGGCGTCGATCAGGTTGGTCGGATAGGCCTTTGCCGATGCCTGACCCTTGCAGTTGTCCACGGTCTTTTGCAGACCCTCGGCGTTCAGGTCGAGCAGGGCCAGGTGCGCGCCCTGGGCGGCAAAACCAAGCGCAACCGCCCGCCCGAGGTTGCCGGCGGCACCGGTCACGACGACCACTTTGTTTTCGAATTCGCTCATGGCTGTTTCCCGTTGGGTTTCTGGATATGAGAACCATGGTGGCAGGGTAGCCGACCCGGCGGGTGCGGCAAAGCGGCTTACGCCCGGCTATTCCTGCGCCGCGGACGGGGTTGGCACGAACCCTGCCTTTTGTTAGCCGACGGGGTTTCTCAATCGAGGTGTTGTGCCATGTTTCAGTTTCCGCTTTCAGGTGGCGCGGTTGCCGGTGCCGCGGGGGCACCGGCAACCGAGGGTGGCCTGGAAAGGCTGGGGATACAAGGGCTGTTGCAGACGGGCGATGGCCTGGAAGCGGGGTTTTCCGCAGAGCTGCAATCGCTGCTCATGCAGATGTCGCCACAGATGTTTCGGCGACTCGAGGAACTGCTGGCCGGCGGCATGGATTTGCCACAGGCGGCAAGCCGGCTCCTAAGCGAGGCCAGGCTCGGGGCGCCCGAGGGGACCTTCGCCGGCATGCTGAATAGCGGGACCATGGGGGATCTCGAGGGGGAAGCCGTGGTGGCGATGACCCGGCTGGAAACGCCGGGAACACTGAAACCCTTGGCCGACGCCCTGCAGGGCATGCCCAAAACGCCGAATGAGTTGTTGCAGTCTTTGACTGCGCTGGGTGCAGGGACACCGCTGGCGATGATGTCATCGGCACAACCCGGTGCCCAGATGTCTCCGCAGCTCGCGAGCAACCTGCTGGGCATGGGCGTGCCGCAACAGGTTGGCGACAAGGGCTGGGCCAACGCGATCGCCGACCGTCTGATGTGGATGGTGCAGGGCGACCAGCAGTCTGCCCGGCTCAAGCTCAATCCACCAAACCTGGGGCCGCTGGAGGTGCGTGTCAGTATCAACCAGGAGCAGGCGAGCGTGTCGTTCCTGGCCAATCACGCGGCGGTGCGCGATGCCCTCGAGGCGGCGTTGCCGCGTCTGCGCGAGATGTTCGATCAGCAATCGATCCAGCTGGTGCGTGCGGATGTATCCGATCCGGGAGCCCAGCAGGGCGATCGCGCGGGCGATTCGTCGGCGCGGTCTGGTCGAGGCGAGGGCCCGGACGACGGCCTTGGCGGCGACGAGACCATGCTTGCCCTGGATGGGCTGGAGAGCGGCCCGGTCTCCGTGGGCCTGGTGGATCTGTTCGCCTGAATCTGCGGCAGATCTCTCCGTAATCCAATCCCTTTCCTTGCTATGATGGGGCGTCGCAGCAGGGTCCTGTTCGATTGCTTTGGGGGGGAATCTCGTTGGTCATCATCAAGCTGCTTTTCCTGTTGGTTTTTATGCTCGTGGGCGCCAGTTTCGCGATCATCAATGACGCGCCGGTAACCGTTGATCTGTACTTCATGCGGCCGGAGATGCCCTTGTCGTTGCTGCTGCTGTTCGCGCTGGGTTGCGGGATCCTGCTCGGCGGGCTGGCCGGCATGGTCTATTTCATGCGGGTGAAGAAAGAAAATGCCGATCTGAAGCGCAAGGCGCGCCTGGTCAGCGAAGAAGTGAAAAACCTGCGCGCGTTGCCCATCAAGGGGCGTTGATTTCGTGCAGGAACTTCTCCTTCTGTTGCTCCCCGTGGCAGCCGCCTCCGGTTGGCTGGCAGCACGGCGCAGTACGCGGAAGGACAGTGGCGATTGTGTCGGCGAGACCGGCCCGGTGTACTTCCGCGGCCTGAATCACCTGCTGAACGAAGAGCCCGACAAGGCGATCGATGCCTTCGTCGAGATGCTCGAGGTTGACAGTGATACGGTCGAGACACACCTCGCGCTGGGCAATCTTTTTCGTCGCCGTGGCGAGGTCGAACGGGCGATTCGGATCCATCAAAATCTGATCGCGCGACCGGCACTGACCCGTGAGCAACGGGCCCAGGCGCTCCTCGAACTGGGCCAGGACTACATGCGGGCGGGCCTTTTCGACCGTGCCGAAAATTTGTTTCGTGAACTGAAGGACACCAAGCTGCATGTTCGCCAGGCGCTGAACCATCTGCTTGTGATCTATGAAAAAGAGAAGGACTGGTTGTCCTGTCTCGACGTCGCCGATCAACTCGAGTCAATTACCGGTGACGAACGGGCATTGCAGAAGTCGCACTATCACTGCGAACTGGCATTGGCGGCGCGCACCGAGGGTAGGGATACCGATGCCGCGGCACATCTCAAGCGCGCGCTGAACACCTTTCGGGGCTGTGTCCGCGCCAATCATCTGAAGGCCCAGTTTGCCGCCAGCCGCGGTGATTTCAAGGAGGCAATCCGCATCCTTCGCCAGACTGCCGAGCAGGATGTCGACTACCTGCCGGAGGTGCTACCCGAGATCGTCCACAACTATCGTCACCTCGGCGATCTGCAGGCGCTCAGGAGTTTCCTCGGTGAGACGGCCAAGGCGAATCCGGGGGCAGGCGCAGAACTGCCGCTGGCCGATCTGATTCGGGAGTCGGAGGGTGAATCCGCGGCGATTGACTACCTGGCCGACCAGTTGGCCGAGTCGCCGAGTCTCGCCCTGTTGTTGCGCAGCATCGAACTCAATGCGCGACTGCCGGAAAGCCATTCGGCGCAGTTCGTCGAAGGTATTGCGACCGCATCTCCGGCGTCTGCTCGACGACAAGCCCGTTTATCAATGCACGCAATGCGGTTTTGCCGCCAAGACCCAGCACTGGCAATGTCCGAGCTGTCGGCGCTGGAGCACGATCAAGCGCAAGCCGGACCTCAAGTGCGATTCCTGAAACAATCAATGACCGTGGTTCCATGACCGAAAACACCGACCCGAAAGTTATCGTCGCCCTGGATTTTCCCGCAACCGAGCCGGCCTTGGCTCTGCTCGATCAGATTGATCCGGCGCAGTGTCGGGTGAAGATCGGCAAGGAGATGTTCACCCGAGCCGGGCCCGCGTTCGTCGAACAGGTTGCCGGGCGCGGCTACCAGATCTTTCTCGATCTGAAGTATCACGATATCCCCAACACGGTGGCGTCGGCCTGCGCCGCGGCGGCGGACATGGGCGTATGGATGATGAACGTGCATGCCTCTGGCGGGCGCAAGATGATGACGGCCGCCGCGGAGCGATTGGCGGGCCTGCAATCGCGGCCGTTGCTGATAGGCGTAACCATCCTTACCAGTCTCGGGCAGGACGATCTCGCGGAGATCGGCTACCCGGGCACGCCGGCCGACAATGTCCTGCGCCTCGCCGCCCTGGCCGAGGACAGCGGTCTGGATGGTGTCGTCTGCTCGCCACTCGAGGTCGAGCCGCTGCGCCGCGAGCGCGGCCAGGCGTTTCATCTGGTGACGCCGGGTGTGCGTCCAGCGGGCGCCTCGGTGGATGATCAAAAACGCATCATGACGCCCGGTGATGCGATTCGTGCCGGTGCCAGCTACCTGGTGGTCGGTCGGCCGATTACCGCGGCGGCGGATCCCCTGGCCAGCCTGAACGCAATCAATGACGAGGTCGCTTCGGCCCTGTCCTGACCCCGGTCCGCTGCCATTGTGCGCGGCACAAAACTTACCGCTGCATAAATAGAACCATTGCGCACCCGCGTACGAGGTTTGATAGTTTAACGTCCCGATTTATAAGGTTATCGGAATATAATGAGTCAATTGTCAACAATTACAACAGGTTGACTCGCGATATCCCAATATTATCCATCGACCGCGGCGGTTCATTGATACCGCCAACGCAATGACCCCTTCCAGGAGGCTCCCGAATGATCAAGCCTGTCGGTTCCGACACTCTGCAACCCCGTTTCGTTTACGACTCGGACAAGCATGACGCACTCAGCCACGAGGCAGAGAGTCTGCCGTCTGTTGTCATCAGCTCCCAGGCCGCCGGTAACGCGGTGATGATGGGCGCCGGCTACTTCAACCCGTTGCAGGGCTTCATGAATGTCGCTGACGCCATGGGCGCCGCGGAAAAAATGACCCTGACCGACGGTTCCTTCTTCCCGGTACCGGTGATGTGCCTGCTCGAGAGCGCCGACGCGATCGGTGACGCCAAGCGCATCGCACTGCGCGACCCCAACGTCGAGGGCAACCCGGTGCTGGCGGTGATGGATGTCGAGAATATCGAGACCGTATCCGACGCGCAGATGGCGATCATGACCGACAAGGTCTATCGCACCGACGATGCCGAGCATCCGGGCGTGGCGGCATTCAACAGCCAGGGCCGCGTCGCCGTTTCCGGTCCGATCCAGGTGCTGAACTTCTCCTACTTCATCACCGATTTCCCGGACACCTTCCGTACCGCGGTCGAGATCCGCAACGAGATCGCCGAGCGTGGCTGGAAGAAGATCGTCGCCTTCCAGACCCGCAACCCGATGCACCTGGCGCACGAAGAGCTGTGCCACATGGCCATGGATCGCCTGGGTTGTGACGGCCTGGTCATCCACATGCTGCTGGGCAAGCTGAAGCCGGGCGACATTCCTGCGCCGGTGCGTGATGCCGCCATCCGCAAGATGGTCGAACTGTACTTCCCGCCGAACAGCGCCATGGTTACCGGTTACGGCTTCGACATGCTGTACGCCGGTCCGCGTGAGGCTGTGCTGCATGCCTATTTCCGTCAGAACATGGGTGCGACCCACTTCATCATCGGTCGCGACCATGCCGGTGTTGGCGACTACTACGGCGCCTTCGACGCGCAGACGATCTTCGACGAAGAGGTGCCGGCAGGCGCCATGGAGATTGAGATCTTCAAGGCGGATCACACCGCATGGTCGAAGAAGCTGGATAAGGTCGTGATGATGTGCGAAGCACCGGATCACACCAAGGAAGACTTCGTCCTGCTGTCGGGCACCAAGGTGCGTGAGATGCTGGGCAACGGCGAAGCGCCGCCGAAGGAATTTTCACGTCCGGAAGTGGCACAGATCCTGATCGACTATTATCAGTCCGCAAACTGATTGCGCCCGGCCCGGCCGTGCAGGTCGGGTCTGGGACGATATAGCTGTTCAGGCATAATGAAGGCCCGCTCATTCGAGCGGGCCTTTTTTTGTTCGGGCCATCTGATGAAACAAGACTACGAATTGCTGGATGAGGAATCGATCCTCGATGCTTATTTCAAGATGAATCGCTACCGGCTGCGCCATACGAGTTTCAATGGCGGCTGGTGCGGCGAGATCGTGCGCGAGCGGATCGAGCGACTGGCCGCCGTCTCCGTGCTGTTGTTCGATCCGCAGCGCGATGAAATGGTCTTTGTTGAGCAGTTTCGGGTCGGCCTGATGGGAACCATCGATCCCCCGTGGAGTCTTGAGACGGTGTCCGGCTTTTGCGATCAGACGCATGAACGTCCCGAGGAGGTCGCGCGTCGCGAGGTCAGGGAAGAGACCGGTTGTGACGTAAAGGCGCTCACGCATATCGGCGAGTTCTTTGTGAGCCCCGGCATGTCGGTTGAGCAGATCAATCTGTACTGTGGTTGGGTGGATGCGAATGAAGCCGATGGCGTGCATGGGCTCGATCACGAAGGCGAGGAGATGCGCGTGGTCAAGATGTCGCGCGCGCAGGCCGTGTCGGAAATGTTCGGCCGCCTGAATTCGACCAGTGTGCTGATCGGTTTGCAGTGGCTGGAGGCACATCGCGGCGACATCCTTGCCGCGTGGGAACAGGGTGGGGTGGAGTAGGCCTGGGCGACACTTTTGGGGCGAAAGCTTCAGACAATCGCGAGCCGTTCAACGGCTGGCACCTTTTGTACCGGGAAACCGGTGACACATTGAGAGAGTGAATAATCGTGTTTCGTGTTGATAGACGTCTTCCGTGGATTTTGGTCGTACTCAGTGCCCTGGCGCTGGAAGCGGCCGCCCTGTACTTCCAGTATGGCTTGAAACTTGACCCCTGCGTACTGTGTATCTATCAGCGCACGGCGGTCGCCGGTATCGTGCTCGGCGGGTTGATTGGTGCGCTGGCGCCGACCTTCTGGTGGTTGCGCTTTCTCGGCTATCTCGGCATTGGCGGTGCCGCGGTGATCGGGGTCCGACTCGCGCTTGAGCATATCGCGGTGCAGGCGGGCGAGAGCATGGGCTGTGATTTCATGACCAATTTTCCCCCATGGATGAAGCTCGATGAATGGTTTCCGGGCGTGTTTCTGCCGACCGGTTCCTGCGACGAGATTCAGTGGCAGTTTCTCGGTCAGGGGATGCCGCAGTGGATGGTCGTTGTGTTTGGCGCCTACCTGGCGGTGGCCGTTATCGTGCTGCTTGTCGACATGGCAAGTCGCAGAGGCTGATCGGCGATCTATTGGCCAAGTGGAAAGTTCTGTAACGCTCAGCCGGTTTCAGCCCGCTTCGATCAGGCGGCGGGTCATGTGCAGGCGCACGTCACTCTCTTCGGTGAGCATGTGAAACAGGTGGTGGGGGCCGGTGGCCTTGTCGATCAGTTGTTCCAGATCGCTGCGCACCTCGGCATACAGCCGTGGCAGTCGCTGATCGAAGTGATGCAGCGCCTGGCTCAGAGGGTCCTTGCGCCGGCGTGCCAGGATCGTGTCGACACCGTCCTGGTACAGGTCTCCCAGGCAGATGTGCACGGCATTGAACAGGGTGGCCCAGCCGTTGAACCAGAACATCAGGTCGATATCGAAGCGTTCGCCGCTTGCCGATCCCTCGGCCAGCACGTGGGCCAGCAGCTCCTTTTCCTTGACCGTCTCGCCTTCGTCCAGCAGCTCGGCGCGACCATAGCCGTCGATCGTCGAACTGGTCATCAGGATGGGCGCATCCGGGTGGCGGGCCAGCGTGAAACTCGCGTCTTTGAGGATCGGTACCAGTTTGTCGGGCGCCTGTGGGTTGCGCTTGAGGCGTGCTGAAGGTGCGGTGGACACGACCTTGACCTGATGTCCCCGGCGGCCCAGTTCGTTGACCAGGCGCGCGAATACCCCCTTGTGCAGCACGTCCATGGAGAAGTTCAGGCTGGTCTGCTTGTGTAACAGCGCCAGTTGGACCTTATCGGCATAGCGTGGTGCGATCTCGACAATATTCGCAATCTTCGCGACCGGGATGCGTTCTTTCAACGCACTGTGCCGGTCGACGACCACCTCCTGGTGGAACTCGTCAAAACTGATCTGCAGCAGCACCCTGGACTTCGGCCAGTGGCCGGGGCGCGCCTTGATGGCGTCGGCCATGGCCTTGATGACGCGCTCGGTCTCGGCCCTGTCGTTGGCGAAATCACCGTTGAGCAGGATCGCGAAGGTCGTAACATGCCGCATCGCGTGGATAGCGTCGTAGAAGGCATCCAGTTGGCGGGTCAGGTCACCACCGGTGAACAGAACGTTGTCGGTCAGGGCATCGACGGTGCGATAGACAAGTTGCGGGTCGGCGTCGGCGGACTTGAGCGGCCGCCAGATGAACATGCAGTGACGGCAGGTCTGCGGGCATCCCATCGCGGGGATGATACCGGCCTTGGGCAACTTCGGCCGGCTGCCTTCGAAACCGGGGTCGGGCAGCTCGTCCAGCAGCGCCAGGCGTTCCACATCCGCCTCGCTCAGCATATCGCGGTAACGCTCGCGTTCGTGGTGAGCGAGGTTGCTGTAGGCAGTCTTGTTGTCCGTGCTGAAAAAGCCCAGTCCGTGCCATACCTGCTTGATGTAGCTGATCAGCTTGTCTGCATCGCCACCTTGCCTGGCCAGCAGGCGCAGAAGCTGGCCTTGTTGAGCCGGCCCGCCGGGCTCTGCCGTGATCCAGTGCTGAACGTAACCGGCGATGAAGGTATCGCTGTCGTCGCTCAGCAGCAGGTCCATCAGCCAGCGCCGTGCCGGTGCCGTGAAGGTGGCCAGCACCTGTTCGCGGTAATCGACGTGAACATTCTGGCGCAACCAGTGGAAGGCATAGTGGTAGCTGAGCGGGAAACTCAGATCCGCCGCGTCTGCGCGCCCGCTCAGGGTTTCCGCCATGGCACCGGAGGTCAGTCGATTGATCTCGTTCTTGAATCGCTTGCGCATTGCCGGCAGGTAGATGGCAGCCAGTTGTTGCTGGCTCGCATAGACCGGCTGTATGGTGGAGACGGTGGCGGACATGACGTTGAAGGATGCGCGAGGCGCGGGCAAACCTCAAGGTGTATTGGCGGTGTCCGAAAAACAGCCAAATGCCTGTCGAATCAGGCGCTGCTGGACGCGCGACTGGTCATTGCGCGATCTGCAAGGTCAATGGATATTCATGGCCTCTCCGGTCAACCCCAGGATTCCTGAGAATGCGATCCGGTGAATGCGGGGTCACGGCCCCGCAATCGGGAATTCCACCAACGCTTCATGTGCCGCAGCGGCTTGCCGTATCAGGTCAGAGGAGCGACACCCATACGCCAACATTGAGATTTGCGCCCGGTGGGCCAATGAACGAACCGGCCACCGGCGGCACCGATTCAGGCAGACGGGCGACCGCAACGGCAATGTGATCGCTGCCGACAATCTCACCGACGGTTGGGTCGAACGCCTTCCAGCCGGCGCCGGGGATGAATACCTCGGCCCAGGCATGGGTCGCGCCGTAATCGCTAGCGGAGGGTTGGGCCTCGAGATAGCCGCTCACGAAACGTGCAGCCAGGCCCAGGTGTCTCGCGATGGTCATGAAGAGGTTGGCGAAGTCGCGACATGAGCCGGTGCCCAACGCCAGCGTTTCCTGTGCGCTCTGCACACCTTCCTCTTCGCGCACACGGTAGGTCAGTTTTTGCGGAATCAGCGCCGTCAGTCGCTGCATCAGCACGTAGGTTTCAATGGCCTGTTTGGGCTGCCACAGGGTCCGAATCCAGTCATTCATGGCGTCTGTGACGGGTGCCACCGGATCGAGGTAGGGCGCCAGCAGGATACTGTCTTCGTCGTTGTAGCGGAACGGGTAGTTCGTGGCATAGTCGGTCACCAGGAAATCCAGCGGTCCCTGGTTGAACTGTTGGATCACGGTCTCGCTTTCAATCGACAGGCGATCGGTCGGTGTATCGAAGGTGGCTATTGCTACCGAATTATCCTCTACGTCGCGGTGCCAGCGCAGTTTGGCCGGGGGCTGGATCTCCAGCGAGGACGACTCGATGTGCAGGTCGTGGCCTTCCTTTGGCCGCAGGCGCAGTTCGTGTGGCTGTAGCTGCACCTGGCCGGAGAAGTTGTAGTAGGTGCGATGCAGGATCTTGTAGCGTTGCATGCGTTTCTCAAATTACGGGTGAAGTGTATGGCTGAAGGCCAGGGCGACCGGCCGAACGGGGTTGAAACCTTGACAGTCTAAAGCGCGGCGACGTATTCAACCATGCGCTGGCGCATTGCGGAATCAGGTAGCGGGCCGCGAAGAACCGCCATGTTCTCACGCATATGCTCGACACGCGAAGTTGCCGGTATGGCGCAGGTTACGGTCGGGTGTGAAATGACGAATTTCAACAGGAACTGTGCCCAGCTCCGACACCCGATCTCTGTGGCCCATTCAGGCAAGGGGTGGCGGCCGAAACGATTGATCAGGCGTTTGCGCTGGAACGGCCGATTGACGATAACCGCGATTCCGCGATCGGCGGCCAGGGGAAGCAACCGTTGCTCGGCCTCCCGGTCGATGATGTTGTAGGTCAGCTGGACAAAATCGATCGCCTCGGTGCGCATGATGTCGAGCAGCTCGTCGTGGCGTCGACCGTGTGAGGTGGTGATACCGATATAACGCACCAGGCCGGCATCACGGTCGCGGCGCATGTTGTCGAGATGATCTGGCCAGTTCACCAGGTTATGTACCTGCATCAGGTCGAATCTTGGCACCTTCCATAGCCGACGTGATGCCTGCATCTGTTGATCACCGGGCTCGGTGAGCCAATGCCATACCTTGGTCGCGGCAAACAAAGCGCCGGGGTGGTTGAGCTGGTCGAGCGCATGGCCGATTGCGGCCTCCGAGCTGTCGTACATCGGCGACGAATCGATCAGTCTGCCGCCTGCCTCGAAAAAGGCCCGCAACACCTCGGTGCGAGCGGCCAGCAGCGTTGGATCGTCGCCGACATCGAAGGTGAGATAAGAACCCATTCCGACCAGCGGTAGCTGCTCACCACTGCCCGGTATCGCGCGGCTATGGAGGGCTGCCCCCGCCGACGCGGACGGGATTCGACCGAGAGCGCTGGTGAGGCCGGTTGCCGCGAGCAATGCGAGAAAGCGGCGTCGGCTCGGACTATTGGCGTCGTGATGGCTCATGCTTCAACCATGGTTTACGGATGCAGGGTCCGCGCAGTCGATCAATCGACGCTCAGAACGCGCAGCTGCAGGTGGCTGTCGCGTTCACGTTGCGTGGTGATGTGGCGCCCCAGGCGATCGCCCTGGCGGCCCTGCTGGCCGCCGGTCGAGCCGAGCGTGAGCCATTGACCGAGTCCGCCGCGCAGGACGGTCGACGCGCGCTGGGTATTGAATCGGCCATTGGCGGACGGTCGGTCGTTGCGTTGGTAGATCTCAACGGTCACCTGATCGCCATGCACCCGAGGCAGCGCCATGAAGCCGCTGCCGGTGTCGCGATAGCGCATATCGAAACCCTGCACGACTGTGTTGCCGACGATCTGCTGGTGAGTCCGGAACACCGGCACCGATTGCCCGGCACGGATCATGGCGGGGCGTCCGTCGAGGGCCTGGACACGCTGCAGGCTGTCGCCGCGGCCACGGGTCTGGGCACTGTGGTAGCTCAGCTGGCCCTCGCTGCCGGGCGGCACCTGGCCAAGTCGCAGACTGCCGGTGTTCAGACCGTAGCCGGCGCTGCGGTTGGATTCGACCAGGTGGTTGGCCTGACGGACCTCGATAATCAGCCGGCGTGCCGGTCTGTCGATTTCCGCAATGACGGCTCGCGCCGCGGCGATCTGTGCCGGGTTACCACTGACGATCAGCTTGTCGTGAAAGGCCGAAACATTCGCCCCCTGGCCAAGCACGGGGCGTACAACCTCAACAAGGCTGGCCGCGGGTTGGCTCATGATCTGGATGGTCACGACCTGGTTGCCAGCGATTGCCGATGTGGCGACCAGCCAGAGCAGCACAAGTGCGAGGCGGGTTTTCATCTCGTATTTCCTTTGTAACGAAGCATCCGGAAGCAGGGTGCTGACTACCAGTTTAGTTGGCTATTGACGGCGTGGTCATGCACATCACCTGATGATCGATGCCGGCGTCTTTGAAAATTTCCCCTTCTGCAACAAAGCCGAGGCGCTGGTAGAACGGCACGGCATCACATTGGGCATGCAGAAACAGCCGGCGCAGCCCGCGTTCTGCGGCGATTCTGATGAGTCTCTGCAGCATCGCCGTGCCGATCCCCTGGCCACGAAACGCCCGGCTGACGGCCATGCGACCGATGTGCCCGTCGAGCAGCATCCTGGCGGTGGCCACTGCGCCATCCTGCGCGTCGCGCGCGAGCAGGTGGATGGCGTCGGCGTCCAGGGCATCGTGTTCGAGTTCCGGCGGTACGCCCTGCTCGTCGACGAAAACGGCATAGCGAACCTGCAGCAGCTGCGCTTTGTGCCGCGCCCAGTCCGCCTCGCTGATCGTGACCGCCATCAGCGATTTTCGCCCGGTTCGAGGATGCCGAGATTGATCAGCGACAGCAGGGCATCGATGGCCTCTGCTTGTGCCGCGAGGCCGACCAGTTGCGAGGCATCGAGATGGCGTGTCCCGGTGAGCTGGCGCACCAGCGCGGTGATGCTGGCGGGCAAGGTCAGACTTTCGCCGTTGTGGAAAAGCATGATGCTTTCCGGACCGTCGTTTGACCAGCATAGCCGGGCGAAGGGATGGCGGACCAGGCTTTTGCCTGCGCCCAGCCAGTCGCGCAGTTGGGCGGTTGACCACGGCGGTTCGGACGGTTCTATCTGGAACTGCGGCTTGGGTTCGGTGAGATACGCGCCCAGCCATGCCTTGAAGTGGGGACTGTGCTCGTCGGGCAGTTCACTGAGCAGGCCAGCAGCCGCGGCAACCCCGCCCGCGGTCAATTCGCCTGGATGCGCACCGCGCAGGTCTTTCGGATCCCGCAGGCGGCTGTCTCCAGCGAGCGAGACCCTGTGCTGAAACCAGTCTGCCGCGAGTTCCTGCTGATCGGGCGCGCGAAAACCCAGAGAGTAGGTCATACAGTCGCCCTCGGCGGTCCCCCAGTGGGCAACGCCGGGCGGCAGATAAAGTACATCGCCCGGCTCCAGCACCCAGTCTTCGTCGGTCTCGAAGTGGGAGAGGATACGCAGATCGAGGTCCGGGACCAGGTCATTGTCGTCGTATTCCCTGTAGCTGAGGCGCCAGCGACGCCTGCCGTGAGCCTGCATGAGGAATACGTCGTAGGCGTCGGTATGCGGTCCAACGCCGCCCTGGTCAGTCGCATAACTGACCATGATGTCGTCGATGCGCCAACTCGGCACGAAGCCGAAATGATCCAGCAGATCGGCCACTTCCGGGACGAACTTGTCGACATCCTGGACCAGCAGGCTCCAGTTGGTAGCGGGCAACGCTGCGAAATCGCTTTCGGCCAGCGGGCCGTGACGCAGTTCCCACTCGGCTGTCCCGTGCTCGATCACCAGGCGTGACTCAAACTCGGGTTCACAGGCGAGACCGGCAAGTTCCTCGGGCTCCAGCGGGAATTCATCGGGTTCCAGCGCGCCGCGCATCAGCAAGGGCTTCTTTTGCCAGTAGTTCTGCAGAAAGCGGTCGCGGTCAATATTGTGCGGCAGTTTCATGGGGTGATCTTGCGGTTTGGGGCATGGGTAAAAAATCGTCGGAGGCGCATTGCGATGTCCCGGGTTCGCTCACAGTGTCTCCAAGGGTTTCGGTTCTGCCACCTGGGCGGAGGGGGTCGCCCGCATCCCGCGACCGACCAGCAATGCGGAGAGCATAACCAGCAGGGTGCCGGCTACGGTCGCCCAACTCAGCACCTCCTGCCAGAATACCCACCCCAGCACGGCGCCAAATACCACGGAAAAAAAGGCGAATGGTCCGAGCCTTGCTGCCGGGGCGCATCCCATGCCGCGGGTAAGCAGCAGCTGGCCCGCGGTCGCAAAACACCCCAGTACGGCGAGCCACTTCATCTGCTCGAAGGACGGCGTCTGCCAGAACCAGAGCAGGGGCCCTGCCGACACAGCGCTGCCAATGGCGGAAAAGTAGAACACGGTCCTCGATGCGGGCTCACTGGCAGACAAACGGCGCACGGTCACCTTCGCGACCGCTGCCAGCGCCCCGCCGAGCAGAGCGATCATGGCTACCGGGGCCATCTGGTCGAAGTCGGGCAGGAGAATCAGCAGGACACCGGCGAACCCGATCACCAGGGCGGCGACCACGTGCCAGGTGAAGCGTTCGTCCAACCAGAACAGTGCCACCAGCGGTATAAACAGCGGCGCGCTCAGTTTCAGCAGCATCGCGTTGGCCAGTGGCATGTGCGCGATCGCGTAGAAAAAACAGTACATCGCGCCGAGTCCGGCGGTGCCGCGCAGCAGGTGCAGGTGCGGCACGCTGGTCCGCAGGGTCCGCAGGCCGGGGCGGGATACGATCCCGGCAACCAGCATCAAACCCACCAGGTTGCGCGCAAAGACCACCATTCCGTTGTTCATCTCCCCCGAGACGTGACGGATGCTGGCGCCCATGCAGGCGAACATCAGTTCGGCCGCTACGATATAGAAAGCGCCGGCGATCAATCGGTCGTGAGTCACTGTGGGTGCCGTCGAAAAAGCGAGATTGGCTGGGATTACCATCATCATCACGCAGGAATGTGGTGTTTGCACGGGCAATAAAGCGGCAAATCGGTGAATTTTGCTATTCAGCCCTTGCAGTTCGGCCAATAGCTGGTTTAATGACACGGATGGAGTCAGTTGTATCAAGCTTGTACTGGTGACCGGCGTTGGCTGATTCTTTAACCAAGAAAACTTCCGCGAAGAATTCTCGACAAGCTGGGGAGGAAATCCATGTTTGAAATTGCGGGTAAAAATAAAGTCGCTGCACTGCTGGCGCCTGTTGGTCTCGTTATCGGGCTGTCTGCCGGTGTTGCTCAGGCGGGTAGCCATACGAATTTTGCCACCAGTGGTTCCGGCGAAGGTGTGGTGACCGGATACGGTGAGTGCTGGCGTGCCATCGGCGGTACCGGCCCAGGCAACTGCATGGGCGAACCGGAAATGGTAGACGGTGATGCCGATGGCGATGGTGTGCCTGACAGCAAAGATCGTTGCCCGAATACTCCGAAAGGCGCTGCAGTGAATGCAGACGGTTGCCCGAAGGATTCAGACGGTGATGGCGTACCGGACTATAAAGATAACTGCCCGGGTACCCCGGCTGGTGCGAAGGTTGATCCGAAAGGCTGCGAGATCGTAGGCAATATCATGATCAACACCACGACCGATCACTTCGATTTCGACAGTGCCATGCTCAAGCCTGCAATGAAGGCCGAACTGGATACGGTCGTATCGCGTGTGCAGGCGTCGAAGGGTAGCGAGATGCTGGAAGTTGTCGGTCACACCGACAGCACCGGTCCTGCGGCCTACAACCAGGGCCTGTCTGAGCGTCGTGCCCAGGCAGCTGCCGATTACCTGGCTGGTAACGGTCTGAACGCTTCGCGCATGACCGTCAAGGGCATGGGTGAGAGCAATCCGATCGCTGATAACGCGACCCGTGATGGCCGTGCGATGAACCGTCGCGTGGAAATCCTCACGAAGTAATCAGCGCATCGCGCCGATGAGAAAGCCGCACCTTCGGGTGCGGCTTTTTTTTGCTCCGACGAAACCGTTACCGGGTCGGATCAGATCGCTTTGGCCTGCTCGATCGCGTTACCGATGTAGCTTGCCGGCGTGAGTTGTTTCAGTTGTTCCTTAACCGCATCGGGCAGTTCCAGGCCATCGATGAAGGTCTGCATGCCGGCCTGATCGATGCGCTGGCCGCGGGTCAGCGCCTTGAGTTTCTCGTAGGGCTGCTCGATGCCGTAGCGCCGCATGACGGTCTGAATCGGTTCGGCCAGCACCTCCCAGTTGTCGTCGAGGTCGCCGTCCAGCCGTGCGGCGTTGACCTCGAGCTTGCCGATGCCCGCAGTGGCCGACTGCCAGGCGATCGCTTGAGTAGGCAAAGCCAACGCCCATGTTGCGCAGCACGGTCGAATCGGTGAGGTCGCGCTGCCAGCGCGATATCGGCAGCTTCTTCGCCAGGTGGTCAAACATCGCGTTGGCCATTCCCAGGTTGCCTTCGGCGTTCTCGAAATCGATCGGATTGACCTTGTGCGGCATGGTCGACGAGCCGACTTCGCCGGCGATCGTCTTCTGCTTGAAGTAGCCCAGGGAGATGTAGCCCCAGACATCGCGGCAGAAATCGATCAGGATAGTGTTGAAGCGGGCGATGGCGTCGAACAGTTCGGCCATGTAGTCGTGGGGCTCGATCTGGATGGTGTAGGGATTCCAGGTGAGGCCAAGCGATTCGACAAATTGCCGGGCGAAGGCCGCCCAGTCGATCTCCGGATAGGCCGACAGGTGGGCGTTGTAGTTGCCGACGGCGCCATTGATCTTGCCCAGCAGTTCCACGCGCTGGATCTGTTCACGCTGACGCCGCAGGCGTGCCACCACGTTGGCCATCTCTTTGCCGAGGGTGGTCGGCGAGGCGGGCTGACCATGCGTGCGGGACAGCATGGGCTGCTCGGCATAGGCGTGGGCCAGTGCACGAATGGCCTCGATCACCTTGTCGGCCTGGGCCAGCAGCACGCTCTCGCGGCCTTCCTTGAGCATCAGGGCATGCGACAGGTTGTTGATGTCCTCCGACGTGCAGGCGAAATGGACGAACTCGCTGACATTCTCAAGCTCGCTGTTGCCGGCAATCTTTTCCTTCAGGAGGTACTCGACCGCCTTGACGTCGTGGTTGGTGGTGCGCTCGATCTCCTTGACCCGCGCCGCATCCGATTCGGAAAATCCGTCGACGAGTTGCTCGAGTTGTTGCTGCGTTTCCGCGCTGAATGCCGGTACCTCGGCAATGCCAGGGTGGGCGGCGAGCGACTGCAGCCAGCGGATTTCGACGGTAACGCGGCTGCGGATCAGGCCATATTCGCTGAACACTGGGCGCAGATCGGTGGTTTTGCTGCCGTAGCGACCGTCGATTGGGGAGATTGCCGTCAGGCTGTTGAGCTGCATGCGAAAGGGATCTCCGGGATCTGTGAGAAACGCGGAATTATACGGGACGACGGTCGCGATGCGATAAAACGAAAAAGCCCGGCCGAGGCCGGGCTTTCGGTTGCCAATCCGGCAACGCGATCAGTCGGTTGCTTTCGGCAGACCTTCGATCTCGGGTTGTTCCGGGGTGGCCTGTTGCATGGCATCGCCGCCCTGTTCTTTGGCCGCGCCGTACAGCTCCGAGGCTTTTTCCTTGGTGGCGTCGTAGGCGCTTCCAGCGGTCTCTTTGGTCGCGTCATAGGCTTCTGCGGCCTTCTCTTTCGTGGCCTCGACCATATCGCCGGTCTTTTCCTTGGCCGATTCGTAAAGCTCTGCGCTGGCCTCCTTGGTCTTGTCGATCACCTCGGAGGTTTTGTCCTTGGCTACTTCGTAATACTCCTTGCTCTTGTCGACCGCTTCGTCGGCGGCGTCTTTGGTCGAATCCCACGCGGTCTCACCGAGCTTCTTGGTCTCTTCAGTCCAGGTCTTGGCCTGTTCCTTCAGCTGGCTTTCCTGCGCCGACTGCATGGTGCTGTTTTCAGCGCTCTGTTCGGTGGTCGATTCCGAGCAGGCTGCAAGCAAAAACGGCAGGCTCACCAGGGCAAGTTTGTAGAATTTCATCAGGTATCTCCGACACTTTATTGATAGTGGGCCGCAGTCAACCATTCCGGGCCGTGCAGCGCAAGCCGGTTAATCCGCATTTTTGTCGACTATGTCACGCGCCGAGGCCGAAATGTGGCGGCGGCGCACCAGCAGTTGCCATTTTTTGCCGCCAGCCTGCCGCCAAAGCACCGCGACGCGGATGCCGGCGAGCAGCGCGACCCGGATGCGGGTGGCATTATCCGGGTTCTGCAGGTGCAGCGGTTCGCCCCGAACCATGATGCGTGGGCCGAGCGCGCTGATTTGCGTCTGGTAGATCTCGGCGAGTTGCTCGTGCAACGTGGAGTCGCCCAGTTCGAAGTGCTTTCGCCGACGCGCCAGCGCAGTGAGTTCCTCATGCAGTGCCTGCATGCTCTCATCGCTGCGCATCAGCCGATCCGCCAGGTGCATTACAGCGACAACATAGCGCGAGACTTCGAGATCCCTTTTGCCCGACTGCTCGAGTTGACGCAGCAGGGTGCGCAGGCCAAGCGCAACCCGCCCGGCGCCGCCGAATACCGATTCGACAGAGGCGGGTTCGAAATCGAACAGGGTTTCGCGAATAGCCTCGAATGCCGAGGCGTCACAGATGCCGTTGCGTGCGATATCACGGGCCAGGCGCGCGGCCTGAAACAGACCGCCAATGGCGATCACGCGATCATTCTCTGAGTACTTTGCCATAGCCCCTGTCAGTCGATGATTCCGCCACCCAGGCAGATCCGGCCATCGTACAGCACAACCGACTGGCCGGGTGTCAGCGCCCGCTGCGGCTGATCGAATACGACCGAGAGCTTGTCGCCATCGATGTCGATGGTGCAGGCCTGCAGCGGTTGGCGGTGGCGACAGCGTGCCGTGCAGCGGAGCCCCGGGCGAGGCGCCTGACCGGAGACCCAGTGGAGTTGGGACGCGCTCAGACGATCACGGAGCAGCAGCGGGTTGTCGTGTCCCTGGGCAACGGTCAGCACGTTGTTCTGAAGATCCTTGCCGACCACGAACCAGGGTTCATCGGGGGCATTCGCGACGCCGCCGATCCCCAGTCCCTGGCGCTGGCCGAGGGTGTAGTACATCAAGCCCTGATGGCTGCCGATGGTCTCGCCCGCCGGGGTTGCGATGGGGCCGGGTTGGGCGGGCAGGTAACGCGCCAGAAACTCCTTGAAACGGCGTTCGCCGATGAAACAGATCCCGGTACTGTCTTTCTTCTTGTGATTGGGGAATCCTGCCTCGGCGGCCATGCTGCGTACGCTGCCCTTTTCGATATCGAACAGCGGGAAAAGGCTGTGTTGCAGTGCCCGCTGGCCGAGCATATAGAGAAAGTATGTCTGGTCCTTGTTGTCGTCTTTCGCGCGCAGCAAATGCCAGCTATCCGCTCCCCTCGTCACGCCGGCATAGTGGCCGGTGGCGATCTTGGAGGCGCCGAGATCGAGCGCATGATCGAGGAATGCCTTGAACTTGATCTCCCGGTTGCAGAGCACATCCGGGTTAGGTGTGCGCCCGGCACGGTACTCGTCGAGAAAATAGGCGAAGACACGATCCCAGTATTCGGTGGCGAAGTTGATCGTGTGCAGCGGTATGCCAAGCCGGTCCGCTACCGCCTGGGCATCGGCAAGGTCGACAGCGGCACCGCAGTAATCGGCATCGTCGTCTTCCTCCCAGTTCTTCATGAACAGGCCTTCCACCTCCCAGCCCTGTTGCTGCAGGCGCAGGGCGGCCACCGATGAGTCGACGCCACCGGATAATCCGACAATGACCTTTTTTTCGTTCAAGCTGGGGCTTCCGGGCGGTTTACGGCACTACCGGAGTATCGGTCACCTTGCGACGGGAGGGTAAGCGCAGGCATTACCGGAACTTTCAATACTGAGGGGTCAGAAAGAAAAGCCATCCGGTTTCCAGCCCGATTTCCAGGTATCCAGATCGATGATTTCGGGTGCCTGGCCGTTGTCATGAAACCAGGAATCGACAACCCAACGCTGCCCATTGTCGAATTCACCGATCACCGCCGTGTAGTGCGGCCAGCCCCCGAACAGCAGGAACCCACGGTGCGCCGTGGGCAGCACCCGGTGCCAGCGCAGCAGACCGGCCTGTTCCAGCAGTGTCAGGTAGACCGTGGTGTTGGTCGACTCGTCGATGCAGTCCTGCTGGGCCTGCCAGGTGCCAAAGGCCGCGAGGTCGCCGCCGCGGTCACCGGCGGTGCCGGCGAGTTCACCGCTAATCAACTCGAACTCGGCGATGGCCCGTTTTATCTGAAGACGTTCAGTCGACGGATCGGCTGCAACCGGCGCGAAGTTTGCCGCGATACGTTGCCAGGCCGACGCATCCAGGCGAATCATCGAGACACGCTGGCAACCGTGATGGGCGCATACCGGAACCCGTTCGCGTGACAGGGTCTGTGGGACATCGTAAAGCCTGAACAGACGATCGTAGGCCTCGCCGGCCGCAGCCGGGTAGCTGAACAGCAGCATCAGCGGCCACAGCCTACAAAAGCGCATGCAGCATCTCCAGGCCAAGTGGCTGTCGCTTCAGTGCATCGTCAATGCATTTTATGACCAGCGGACTGCGCGGCGGGAGGTGGCCGGCCATGATGTCTTCGCGCGTCAGCCAGTGATTGGCGGTGATGTCTGGGTCACGGGCCTGGCCGGCAATCGGCTCGTCGGCATCGCCGCAGAAACAGAAGCGCAGATAGCTGCGCGCGGTATCGGGCACGGTCCATTGGTAGATGCCGACCACGCCGCTTGGCCTGAAATGGCGAGTCGTCTCCTCGAGAACCTCGCGGCAGACCGCTTCAATCAGTGATTCGCCGGCTTCGAGGTGGCCGGCGGGTTGATTGATCACGGGGTGACCGTGTGGACTCTCCTCTACCATCAGATAGCGATTGTCGCGCCGGATGACGGCAGCGACCGTGACGTGTGGTGACCATTGCATGGCGCTATGTTAACAAATCAGGCCTGTCGGCCACGCCGGCGCGCCGGGTTTTGCACGCGCGGCCGCGCCCGTCCTGGTGCTGGATCGGGAACGGAGATTTCCCGGTACTCGCCGGGCTGAAGCTGATCGAGCGCCCATTCGCCGATTTGCCAGCGCACCAGGCGCAAGGTCGGAAATCCAATCGCGGCGGTCATTCTTCGCACCTGGCGGTTGCGCCCCTCGTGGATCTGGATCTCGATCCATTGTGTCGGGATGTTCGCGCGGGAACGTACCGGCGGGTCGCGCGGCCAAAGATCGGGCGGTGTGATCAGCCGCACGTGGGCAGGGCGGCTTGGCCCATCCCTCAGTTCAATCCCCCGGCGCAGGCGGTCGAGGTCGGTTTCGGCAGGCACGCGCTCGACCTGCACCAGGTAGGTCTTCCAGGTGCTTTTCTTCGGCGCGGTCAGTTGGTGTGCCAGCGCACCATTGTCGGTGAGTAGCAACAGGCCCTCGCTGTCACGATCGAGGCGCCCGGCCGGGTATACCCCGGGCCGTGCGATGAAGTCGGCGAGCGTTCGACGCGCGGTCTTGTCCGTGAACTGCGAGAGCACGTCGTAAGGCTTGTTAAACAGTATTAATTGCGCCATTAAAAATGTAGCGGCCTATTCTGGAGTGCTAGAATTCCAACCTTCCCAACATCCAATTGGACGGTTTCTACCCCATGGCATTTGACAAGATCGAAGTACCGGCGAGCGGAGAAAAAATCACGGTTAATGCGGACAATTCCCTGAATGTGCCGGATAATCCGATTATCCCCTTCATCGAGGGCGATGGTATCGGTGTTGATATCAGCCCGGTGATGAAGAAGGTGGTCGATGCCGCGGTGGACAAGGCCTATGGCGGCAAACGCCAGATCGCCTGGATGGAAATCTACGCCGGCGAGAAATCGACCCGGCTGTACGGCGAGGGTGTCTGGCTGCCGGAAGAAACGCTGGAGGCCGTCAAGGATTACGTGGTTTCGATCAAGGGACCGCTGACCACGCCGGTCGGCGGCGGCATCCGCTCGCTGAATGTGACCCTGCGCCAGGAACTCGATCTGTACGTCTGCCTGCGCCCGGTGCGCTATTTCGACGGTACGCCGAGTCCTTTGCTGCATCCGGAGTACACCGACATGGTGATCTTCCGCGAAAACTCGGAAGACATCTATGCCGGTGTCGAATGGCAGTCCGGCAGCGCAGAGGCAAAGAAGGTCATCGATTTCCTGATCAGTGAGATGGGCGTGACCAAGATCCGTTTCCCGGAAACCTCGGGTATCGGCGTCAAGCCGGTTTCGAGTGATGGCACCAAGCGCCTGGTGCGCAAGGCGATCCAGTACGCGATCGACAACGATCGCGACTCGGTGACCCTGGTGCACAAGGGCAACATCATGAAGTTCACCGAGGGCGCCTTCAAGGAATGGGGCTACGAACTGGCGCAAGAGGAATTCGGCGCCGTCGAGCTCGACGGCGGGCCCTGGTGTACGTTCAAGAATCCCAGTACCGGCAAGGAGATCGTCATCAAGGATGTGATTGCCGATGCCTTTCTGCAGCAGATCCTGCTGCGCCCGAAGGAGTACGACGTGATTGCCACCCTGAACCTGAACGGCGACTATGTCTCCGATGCGCTGGCGGCGCAGGTCGGCGGTATCGGTATCGCGCCGGGTGCCAACCTGTCTGACACGGTCGCCATGTTCGAGGCGACCCATGGTACGGCGCCGAAGTATGCCGGCCAGGACAAGGTCAACCCGGGCTCGCTGATCCTGTCGGCGGAGATGATGCTGCGGCACATGGGCTGGATCGAGGCGGCAGACCTGATTATCTCGTCGATGGAAAACTCGATCGCTGCCAAGACGGTGACCTATGATTTCGAGCGCCTGATGGGCGATGCCCAGCTGCTGAGTTGTTCCGAATTCGGCGATGCGATGATCAGCCACATGTAGAGCGGCCTTCTCGCCGGACAAAAAAAGCCTGCCGCGTGGCAGGCTTTTTCATTTTCACTGGTCTCTTGGGCAGCTGTTACATCGCTGCGGCTGCTGAATGCAGGTTCTGCGCGTGTAACCCCTTGGGACCTTGTTCGACCTCGAACTCGACCCGCTGACCTTCTTTCAGTGTTCTGTAACCTTCCATATCGATCGCCGAAAAATGGACGAAAATGTCTTGCTCGCCGTCGTCCGGGGTAACGAAACCGTACCCTTTGGCGTTGTTAAACCACTTCACGATACCGGTGGCCATAAGCACTCCTCCAACAGATGACTTTGCTACTGGTGCTACCTTCTTTTACCGCCGGTCAGGGATTGGCCAGGCGGCAGGGTATGAAATATGTGCACCAAGTTGGAGTATATATAGAGGAAAGAAATGGTCAAACGATCATTAATCTAGTTTATTAATCAACGTATTTATGAAATACTGAAATGTCTTTAAAAACAATGCGAAATCGCAATTAATCGAAAGTAACCTGTAAAGTGTGTGAGGGGCCGGATCGGCCATTAACCGGTGCCCGGTGAGCGCCGGCAATCCGGCGTGTGCACAATGCCGGCGCGTTCCGCCGGGCTTGAAATCTCCCTTCCGATGCCCAATCTGAGATGGGCATGCCATGCAAAACCGCTGCGTTGTCGCGGATTGGATCGCGGGGTTCGCTTGCTAGACTTACCTACGCCTGATTTCCACGGATTTGACTAGACTTAGCCACGATCATGAGTGACGAAAAAGAACAGCATGACGACGATGTCGCGGTCGAACAGGCGCGACCGAAACTCAAGCGGCCGCCGCTGTACAAGGTGCTGTCTGCTTGAATGACGACTACACTCCGATGGAATTTGTCGTCCACGTGCTGGAGCATTTCTTTTCGATGAACCGGGAGAAGGCGACGCAGGTCATGTTGCACGTGCATACGCGCGGCATGGGCGTGTGCGGCGTGTTTTCAAAAGACGTCGCGGAGACCAAGGTCGCACTGGTCAACGACTATGCGCGGGCCAATCAGCATCCGCTGCTGTGTACCCTGGAGGAGGCGTAACCGGGGGAGGGAACCCGAGACAGATTTTACGATCAGAGCCTATTGATAACCGGCTAATGGAAGCCGAAGCATGTTGAGCAAAGAGCTGGAATTCACGCTCAATCAGGCCTTCAGGAAGGCCCGCGACAAGCAGCATGAGTTCATGACGATTGAGCACCTGCTGCTTGCGCTGCTGGACAACCCGGCTGCGGCCCAGGTGCTGCGCGCCTGCGGTGCCGACATCGAGGTCTTGCGCGACGACATCGACGGCTTTCTCGAGGAAACGACACCCCTGATCACCGACGACGAGTCGCGCGAGACCCAGCCGACACTCGGTTTTCAGCGGGTGCTGCAGCGTGCGGTGTTCCACGTGCAGTCGTCGGAGAAAAAAGAGGTCACCGGGGCCAACGTGCTGGTCGCGATCTTCAGCGAGCAGGAATCGCAGGCGGTGTATTTTCTCGATCGCCAGAACATCACGCCGCCTCGACGTGGTGAATTACATTTCGCACGGCATCTCCAAGGTTTCGAGTGACGAGTCCGGCGATCATGAGAGCGAGAGCGGGACCAGCGAGGCGGAAGCGGGCGAGGAGCGTCAGGAGAGCGCGCTGGAGACCTATGCCAGTAACCTCAACGAGCAGGCGCGGCAAGGGCAAGATCGATCCGCTGATCGGTCGGCATGAGCGAAGTCGAGCGCACCATCCAGATTCTGTGCCGGCGTCGCAAGAACAATCCGCTTTTCGTCGGTGAGGCCGGTGTCGGCAAGACCGCCATCGCCGAGGGACTGGCGAAGAAGATCGTCGATGGCGAGGTGCCGGATGTGCTGGCCGGTTGCACGATTTATGCGCTCGACCTGGGCGGGCTGGTGGCCGGCACCAAGTACCGCGGCGATTTCGAGAAGCGCCTCAAGGCGGTGCTGGCCGACCTCAAGCGCCAGCCGGAGGCGATCCTGTTCATCGACGAGATCCACACGATCATCGGGGCCGGAGCGGCCTCCGGTGGCGTCATGGACGCGTCCAACCTGATCAAGCCGGTGCTTGCCTCGGGCGATCTGCGCTGCATCGGCTCGACGACCTACCAGGAGTACCGCGGCATCTTCGAAAAGGACCGTGCGCTGGCGCGGCGCTTCCAGAAGATCGACATCATCGAGCCGACGGTGGAGGAGACGATCCAGATCCTCAAGGGCCTGAAGACCCGCTTCGAGGAGCACCACGACGTGCGAGTATTCGGCCAAGGCGCTGCGCGCTGCGGCCGAACTGGCCGACAAGTACATCAACGATCGCCACCTGCCGGACAAGGCGATCGACGTGATCGACGAGGCGGGCGCGGCCAACCAGCTGCTGCCGCCATCGAAGCGCAAAAAGAATGTCTCGGTGGGCGACGTGGAAGAATCGTGGTCGCCAAGATTGCGCGTATTCCGCCGCGCAAGGTGTCGACTCAGCGACACCGAGGCGCTGCGCAATCTCGAGCGCGACCTGCAGATGGTGGTGTTCGGCCAGGATGAGGCGATCGACGCCTTGTCGTCAGCCATCCGGATGAACCGCTCGGGTCTGGGTACCGACCAGAAACCGATCGGCTCCTTCCTGTTCGCCGGGCCCACCGGTGTCGGCAAGACCGAGGTCACCCGCCAACTGGCGCGGGTGCTCGGTCTGGAGCTGATTCGCTTCGACATGTCGGAGTACATGGAACGCCACACGGTGTCACGCCTGATCGGTGCGCCGCCGGGTTACGTCGGCTTCGACCAGGGCGGCCTGCTGACCGAGGAGATCAACAAGCATCCGCATTCGGTGCTGTTGCTGGACGAGATCGAGAAGGCGCACCCGGATGTGTTCAACCTGCTGCTGCAGGTCATGGATCACGGCACGCTGACCGACAACAACGGTCGCAAGGCCGACTTCCGCAACGTGATTATCGTGATGACCACGAACGCCGGTGCCAGTGAGGCCAGCCGTACGTCGATCGGTTTCACCAAGCAGGATCACAGCAGTGATGCGATGGATGCGGTGCGCAAGCTGTTCACGCCGGAGTTTCGTAACCGGCTGGATTCGATCATCCAGTTCAATGGACTGGAAAAGTCCACAATCCTGAGCGTGGTCGACAAGTTCATGTTCGAACTCGAAGAGCAGCTGCACGAAAAGCATGTCAGCATCACGGTCGATAGTGATGTCAGGGAGTGGCTGGCCGATCACGGCTACGATCCGCAGATGGGTGCGCGGCCGATGGCCCGGGTGATCCAGGAGCAGATCAAGAAACCGCTGGCCGAGGAGCTGCTGTTCGGGCGTCTCGCGCAGGGGGGCAAGCTACGGGTCAGTGTGGCCGACGGCGAACTGGTGTTCGACTTCGAAGAGTCAGCGGTGCATTGACCATCGGGCGCTGATCGCCCGATTGGGGATTGATCAGCGTTCGCGATAGACGATACGTCCTTTGCTCAGGTCGTAGGGTGTGAGTTCGACCTTCACCTTGTCGCCGGTGAGGATGCGGATGTAGTGTTTGCGCATCTTGCCGGAGATATGGGCCGTGACCACGTGGCCATTTTCCAACTCAACCCGGAACATCGTGTTGGGCAGCGTGTCGACCACGGTGCCTTCCATTTCAATTACGTCTTCTTTCGCCATCTCTAGGGTGTCCGATTCTCGGTAGCGACAAGGGCGCGCTACCCACAAGGCGCGAAAGTATAGCAAAGCCGTTGCGGTGTGACACCGATGGCTGCGTAAGGTAATTGCTGCAAGCGCGCTTCGCGCCGGGTGGGGGGCGGGCTCAGCCCAGGTCGGCGGGCGATTTTGCCTCGGAATCGGGCTGCTGCCCGGCCTGCAGGGCCTGCCAATGGCCTTCGCGCCACAGCTCGATCGGGCGAAAATCCAGTTTATAGGCCATCTTTTGGCTCTCGCGGATCCAGTAACCGAGGTACAGGTAGGGCAGTTTCATGTCTTTCGCATGGGCGATCTGACGCAGGATGGCCAGGTTGCCAAGTGAACGGTCTGCCAGGTCCGGGTCGAAAAAGGTGTAGACCGCTGACAGGCCGTCGTCCGCGCGGTCGGTCACTGCGACGGCGACCAGCCGTCGGCCGAGGCGAAACTCCAGGAACCGCGAATCGCTCCAGGCGGCCGTCAGAAACGACATGTATTCCTCTTCCGAGGCGTTTGCCATCTCGCCATCCTCGTGGCGCGCCTTGGTGTAGCGGGCATACAGGCTGTAGTGATCCGGGTCGAAGACCGGCGCTTTCTCTTCCAACACGATATCGGTGTTTGCACGGATGACCCGGCGCTGGTTCCGCCGTGGTTCGAAATGCTCGACCGGCACCCGCACGGAAACGCACTGTTGGCAGCCCTCGCAACGCGGTGCGTAAACCAGTTTTCCGCTGCGTCGAAATCCGTAGTGCAGCAGTTGGCTGTAGGTCGACATGTCCATCGCCGCTTCGGGGTCGGCAAACAGGGTGCTGCTCTGCCGATCCGGCAGGTAGCTGCAGGGATGCGGCGCCGACAGGTAGAGTGGCAGTTGGCGCTGGCGATCCTTCACTGCGCAGACCGGATTGTCGCAGCAGGGAAGGGGGCTTGCGCGGTGAGCGGCGCCGCATCGGCATCCACCGCCGCCTCGAGTTCCTGATGAAACCGTTCCCTGTCAATTTCGCAGGCGCCCAGGCCGGCGAGGTGATCGGTATGGATCTGGCAGTCGATGATGCGGTAGGGCACCTCGGCTGCGCGCTCGGCCAGCAGGCACATGGCGATCTTTGACGCATCGCTACGCCGGCTGAACATGGATTCGCCAAAGAACGCCTGGCCGATCGATACGCCGTATAGTCCGCCGACCAGTTCATCTGCCTCCCATACCTCGAAGGAATGGGCGTGTCCGGCACGGTGCAGGTCGACATAGGACTGGATCATCTCGGGCAGCAACCAGGTTCCTCCCTGGCCGTTGCGCGGTGCCGCGCAGGCGCGGATGACAGCCTCAAAGGCCGTGTCGATACTCACCCGGTATCCCTTGTTGCGCATGGATCGACGCAGGCTGCGCGAGACATGCAACGCATGCGGAAACAGCACCATGCGCGGGGCGGGGCTCCACCAGAGAATCGGCTGGTCCGTGCTGTACCAGGGGAAGATGCCAGACCGGTAGGCATGGAGCAGGCGTTGCTGCGACAGATCACCGCCGATCGCGAGGAGCCCGTTCGGGTCGGTTTCGGCCAGACCGGTATCCGGAAATCCGATTTCGGGCGGCGTGCCATCCAGGTCAAAGATCACGATTCGGGGTCGTCACATTAAAGGCTTTGGCGCTTACGGGAACTGCAGTTTAGCGTGCCCGGATCGGATCCGGCGAACCGGACTGCAGCGGCCGGGCGCTGGCCTTATTCACTGTCATCCGGCTTTCGGTAGGGACTGCGGTCTTGCATATCGCGCATGTAGTCCTGCATGCCCGCTCGCTCGTATTCGAGGTGTTTGCCGACAGCGGCATGAAACTGCTCATTGGCCAGCCAGTGTGCCGAGAGCGTCTCGGTCGGCAGGAATCCCCGTGCGATCTTGTGTTCGCCCTGCGCGCCGGGTTCAAAGCGGGCCAGGCCGTGGCGGATGCAGAACTCCAGGCCCTGGTAGTAGCAGGCCTCGAAGTGCAGGTTGTCGAAGTGTTCGCTGCAGCCCCAGTGACGGCCGTACAGGGTATCCGCACCAACCAGACAGAAGGCTGCTGCAACCGGGCGGCCTGCGTGTTCGGCCATGATCAGCAGTACCTGTTCGGGCATGTCGCGCGCAATCGCGCTAAAGAAGCCGGCCGACAGCGTCGGGATGCCGCCGCGCTTATCGAACGTGGATTCGTAGAGCCGGTGGAAGGTTGCCCAGTCGGCCGCGCTGGCATCGTGCCCGCTGAGCAGACGGAAGTCGATGCCCGCCTCGGCGACCCGTCGGCGTTCCTTGCGGATATTCTTGCGCTTGCCGGACGTCAGGGTGGCGAGAAAGCTCTCAAAATCCGCATAGCCCTCGTTCTGCCAATGGAACTGGCACCCCACGCGGCGCATCAGACCCTGTGCTTCAATCGCCGCATTTTCCTCGGGTAGGGTAAACAGCCAGTGCAATGACGAAACTTCAAGCTGGCGGGCCAGTTCGAGCGCAGCGCGAATCAGCTGATCCCGCGTCTCAGGCGCCGCGTCGGGGTGCAGCAGCAGTTTCGGGCCGGTCGCGGGGGTGTAGGGTGAGGCACTCACCAGCTTCGGGTAGTAGCTGAGGCCGTTGCGCTCATAGGCATCGGCCCAGGCCCAGTCGAATACGAACTCGCCGTACGAGTTGAACTTGAGGTAAAGCGGTGTCGCGCCGAGCAGCCGTCCGTCGGTGTCGACAAGGGTCAGGTGGCGTGGCAGCCAGCCATAGCGCTCACCAAGGCAACCCTCGGTTTCCAGTGCGCTGAGGAACTCATGGCGCAAAAACGGGTAGGCGGCGACACCCAGTGCATTCCAGCCGTCGCGGTCGAGCGTGCTGATGTCGTCGACGATGCGAACGCGAAGCTGTTGTTCAGCGGGAACGGTAGTAGCGGTCATGGGGCGACGGTATGGCCGCGCCGCATCGCGGTCAACCGAATAAAGCCACGGGAAAAATACTGACATCACCCTGTATTGCCAGGCGCGGTCATTGGCTCTGCCGATTGGCTGAAATGGCGCGGGCGACACGCCTGTTCGCCCGCGACGCTTGTTGGTTCAGGCCTTCAGTTCGAGGGCGTCGAGGTATTTTTCGGCGTCCAGTGCGGCCATGCAGCCGCTACCGGCCGAGGTAATGGCCTGGCGATACACATGGTCCATCACGTCACCGGCCGCAAACACGCCCTCGACCGAAGTGGCCGTGGCATTGCCTTCGTTGCCACTGTGCACCTTGATATAACCGCCGGCCATATCAAGTTGTCCTTCGAAGATGTCGGTATTCGGCTTGTGTCCGATCGCAATGAAAAGACCGTGCACATCGATGTCGCGGGTACTGTCATCCTTGGTGCTCTTGATGCGGATTCCGGTGACGCCACTTTTGTCGCCGAGGACCTCGTCGAGCGTGCTGTCCCAGGCCAGCGTGACATTGCCGTTCTCGGCCTTGTCGAGCAGCTGCTTCTGCAGGATCTTTTCGGCGCGCAGGGCGTCGCGACGATGCACCAGGGTGACCTCCGAGGCAATATTGGAGAGGTACAGGGCCTCTTCCACCGCGGTATTGCCGCCACCGATCACCGCGACTTTCTGGTTGCGATAGAAAAAGCCGTCGCAGGTCGCACAGGCCGACACACCCTTGCCCTTGAAGGCCTCTTCGGAGGGCAGGCCCAGGTACTGCGCGGAGGCGCCGGTCGCGATGACCAGTGCGTCGCAGGTATAGCGCTGGCTGTCGCCCTTGAGCTGGAACGGTCGCTGGCTGAGATCGACCTCGCTGATGTAGTCGAAGATGATTTCGGTCTCGAAGCGTTCCGCGTGAGCCTGCATGCGTGCCATCAGGTCGGGGCCCTGGACCCCGTCGTTGTCGCCGGGCCAGTTGTCGACATCGGTCGTGGTCATCAGCTGGCCACCCTGTTCCATGCCGGTGACCAGAACCGGGTTCAGGTTGGCGCGTGCGGCATAGACTGCTGCTGAGTAGCCGGCAGGGCCGGATCCGAGAATCAACAGTCGGCAATGCTTGGTTTCGCTCATGCAGAAAGTCTCCTGTTATGAAAGATGTGTCGAGTCCCGTTCACGGGATGGCGAAGGGCTTTGGCGCGCCATACTATAGGGAACCTGGTCTGGAGGTAAATGCATGTACTTACGTGTTGGCGTTCCAAAGGAAAGCAAACCCCTCGAAGGCAGGGTCGCATTGACCCCGGCGGCCGTGGGTGAACTCTGCCAGCGCGGAGTTGAAGTCGCGATCGAGCATACCGCGGGCATCGGCAGCATGTATCCCGACGAGGCCTACGCAGCGGTCGGTGCAGCGATTCTTCCGTCTGCCAAGGCGCTGTACGACTGGGCCCAGCTGGTGGTCAAGGTCAAGGAGCCGATAGGCGACGAAATCAGGCTGCTGAAGCCGGACCACCTGCTGTTTTGTTACCTGCACCTGGCGGCGAATCGTCCCCTGACCGAGGTGTTGTGCGACATCGGCCTCACCGCGCTGGCCTTTGAAACGGTCGAGGATCGTGGGCGGCTGCCTGTTCTCGTCCCGATGAGTGATATCGCCGGACGCATTGCCGTGCAGGTTGGTGCCCACCTGCTGCATACGCCGCAGGGTGGAAAGGGGGTGCTGCTCGGTGGCCTGGCCAGCGTGGAACGCGGCGAAGTGGTTGTTCTCGGTGCGGGAAATGCCGGTGGTGCCGCGGTGCGGGCAGCGGCTGCGCTGGGTGCGAACGTAACAGTCTTCGATCGTGATCCGGCGAAGCTCGAAGCCATGCACCTGCTCGCCGCCAACATCACGGCGCTGGTGCCCAACGAGGCGGCGGTATCCGCCGCGGTAGCGCGTGCCGACCTGCTGATCGGGGCCGTCCTGCTGCCAGGGGCCGCCGCGCCACGCGTCGTGTCGCGCGCGCAGATTGGCGCCATGCAGGCGGGCAGTGTGGTGGTCGATATCTCGGTCGACCAGGGCGGCTGTATCGAGACCACGCGGGCCACGACCTATGACGCGCCGACCTACGTGGAGCAGGGGGTCCAGCATTTTTGTGTCACCAACATGCCGGGCGCCGTGCCCCGCAGCGCCACTCAGGCCCTGTCGGCTGCGGTGTTGCCATACCTGCTGAAGCTGCTTGAGCCGGACTGGCGTGATGATCCGCGTCTGCTCGGTGCAGTCAATGTCAGCGACGGCATAGTGGTGCTGCCGGCGCTACTGGCTTGATTGTTGTTCGGGCATGCCCTGTGAGATAATTCCAAATTACGTTCAATTCATTTCATAAATAGCTGTTTTTTAACGGCTATTTGGTGTCGTTATGCATGCTTCGCTGAGTAAGCGACTGAAAGAAGGCGGTTTTTTGCTGCTGCTGGCGATCGGGGTCTACTTCCTGATGGCCCTGTTTTCCTATTCACCGGACGACCCCAGCTGGGTGTACGAGAGTGCCAAGCGGCATGCCGATAACGCCGGCGGGGTTGCCGGCGCATGGGTCGCCAGCGTGCTGTTCATGCTGTTCGGCAAGGTCGCCTACGTGTTCCCGCTGATGATCGCCTGGGGCGGCTGGCTGATGTTCCGCGAGCGTGACGAAGCACAGCACAGCGCCACCTTGCGCGTTGCCCGCTGGATCGGTTTTGTGCTGATCGTCCTCACCGCCACCTCGCTTGCCTCGCTGCATTTCGGTGGTGCCGACCACCTGCCTGAAGGGGCCGGTGGTATTACCGGCGAATTCATTGGTGGCTCGGGCAAGGCGGTACTGAACTCCGACGGTGCGAGCCTGCTGCTGCTGGCGCTGTTGCTGATCGGTTTCACCCTGTTTACCGGTGTATCGTGGCTGGGCGTGATGGACAGCCTGGGTGGCTTTGTCCTCAACGCCTGGCGCCAGGGTGTCATGCTGCTTGGCGACCTGTCGGAAAAGCGCCAGGCGAACCGCATGAAGCAGGAACGCCAGGAAGTCGCGAAGAAAGAAAAGGTGCGCAAGCGCAACAAGGCGCCGCCGGTGATCGAGAAAAAGGAACCGACGATCAAGACCAGCGTGCGGGTCGAGAAAGAGAAGCAGATGACGCTGCTCGATCCGGAACCGAATAGCGAGCTTCCTCCGTTGGGGCTGCTCGATCCGCCGAAGAAGAGCGGCAAAGGCCTGTCGACCGAGGCGTTGCAGGCGCTCTCCGGGCAGGTCGAGCGCAAGCTTGCCGATTTCGGGGTGATAGCCGAGGTCACGGCCGTGCACCCGGGGCCGGTGGTTACCCTGTTCGAGTTGCAACTTGCGGCGGGCACCAAGGCCAGCAAGGTGACCAACCTGTCGAAGGATCTCGCCAGGGCCCTCTCGGTGGTTTCGGTGCGTGTGGTCGAGGTTATCCCCGGCAAGACCGTGATCGGGCTGGAGATTCCCAACGAATATCGCGAAACCGTGTTTCTCAGCGAGACCCTGCGCTCTGAGGCCTACGATCGCTCCAAGTCGCCGCTCACCCTGGCCCTCGGCAAGGACATCGTCGGTGAGCCGGTGGTGGTCGACCTGGCGAAGATGCCGCATGCCCTGATCGCCGGTACGACCGGGTCGGGTAAATCAGTCGCAGTCAACGCGATGATTCTGAGCCTGCTGTACAAGGCGACCGCCGAAGACATCCGCCTGATCATGATCGATCCGAAAATGCTCGAGTTGTCGGTCTACGAGGGTATCCCGCATCTGCTGACACCGGTTGTCACCGACATGAAGGAGGCCGCAAACGCGCTGCGCTGGTGTGTGGCCGAGATGGAGCGTCGCTACCGCCTGATGGCCTCGCTGGGTGTGCGCAACATTGCCGGATACAACAAGAAGGTGAAGGATGCGGCCAAGGCCGGCGAGCCGATCAAGGATCCGCTGTTCAAACCCGAGCCCGATCCGCTGACCGGCGATCTGCCGGAGATCCCCGATCTGACGTCGATGCCCTACATCGTGGTTGTGGTCGACGAGTTCGCCGACATGATGATGGTGGTCGGCAAGAAGGTCGAAGAGCTGATTGCCCGACTGGCACAGAAGGCGCGCGCGGCCGGTGTGCACCTGTTGCTGGCAACCCAGCGCCCCTCGGTGGATGTGATCACCGGCCTGATCAAGGCCAATATCCCCACGCGGATCGCCTTCCAGGTGTCGTCACGCGTGGATTCGCGCACCATTCTCGATCAGATGGGTGCGGAGGCATTGTTGGGCCATGGCGACATGTTGTACCTGCCGCCTGGCACCAGTATTCCGCAACGCACCCACGGTGCCTTTGTCGATGACCACGAGGTGCATCGCGTGGTCAGCCACCTGAGGCAGGCCGGCGCGCCGAATTACGTCGACGAGATTCTTCAGGAACCAACCGAGGCGATCCCCGGTCTATCGGCTGACGCTTCGGGTGTGGATACCGAGGACCAGGACCCGCTGTTCGACGATGCGGTCCAGATCGTCACCGAGTCGCGCCGCGGTTCGATCTCCGGCGTGCAGCGGCGGTTGAAGATCGGCTACAACCGTGCGGCGAGGCTGGTCGAGGAGATGGAGCGGATCGGCATCGTCAGCTCGGCCGACGAGCGGGGCAACCGGGAAGTGCTCGCACCCCCACCAGTAAAGGATTGACGTTGGTTAGAATTCTGTTTTCGTTTCTGTTGTTTGCCGTAAGCAGCGTTTCCCTGGCCGGTGCCGGTCGCGAGGCGTTGGACGATTTTCTCGCCGACCTGGATACCCTGCAGGCCAAGTTCGAGCAGTCTGTGCTCGATACCGAGAATGCGACCTCGGGCCTGATGCATGGCCTGTTTTTGCTCGACCGGCCGGGCAAATTTCGCTGGGACTACGTATCACCGCGCAAGCAGGTGATCCTGGCCGACGGTCGGGATGTGTGGGTCGTGGAGGAAGACCTCAAGCAGGTAACCCGCCATCTGCAGCGCTGGGCCCTGAAAGGAACCCCGGCGGCTTTCCTCACCATGGATACCGATGTCGACGCGGATTTTGAGATCGTCGAGATCGGTGAACGCATGGGCATGCAGTGGCTGGAACTGATTCCACGCGATCCCGATAGCGATCTGAACCGGGTTTTGCTGGCCTTCGCCGACCGCGAACTGCGGCACATGGAACTGAACGACAAGTTCGGCCAGATCTCGCGCTTCCGATTCTTCGAGGTGCAGCGTAATCTGCCGATCGATCCGGACCTGTTCGTCTACCAGGGCGAAGACGACTGGGACGTGATGCAGGTCGATTGACCTGCCTGTTGGTTTGCCGATCGGGCTTGCCCTGGCCGGTTCGGTGTCCGCAGACTGGCCAAGCCTTTCGGTGCATGATCGGGCCATTGCTTTTTGTCTTGGGGGGACCAATGAATACGAGTCGTTTGATCTACAAGAGCCGGGCCTCATCGGATGTCGTCTCGAACCAGGCCCTGCGAAAGCTGGAGCAGGAGGCGTCGAGGAACAATCAGCAGGAAGGCATTACGGGTCTGCTTGTGTTGATCGGCAATACCTATCTTCAGGTATTGGAGGGACCATCAGTCGAGATTACGGCACTGTTTGGCGGGATCCTCGCCGACAAGCGTCATCAACAGGTCGAGCTGCTGTCGTTCGAGACAGGGGTCGAGCCTTATTTCGAAGACTGGAACATGCGGCTTGTCGATCTCTACGATATGCCGGGCGAGAGGCGGGCACAGATGGCGTCGAAGTATCCCGCACAAGATGGCGAAATTCGGGTGCCCAGTGATCGTCACAAGCTCTATGCTTTTTTGCTCGATGCCAAGTACCTGTGTGATTCCACGCCCTGGAATGCGCCGGGTGATCCCCAGCGTTCTGCAAGCGACGTGAAAGACGTATCCTGACGTCGGGAAACCTTCCGGCTATTGGGTAGGTAATGCGCAGCCTTGCCTGCGGTGACAGGCGACCATCTGATGCTGTCCTTTGGGGGCATGTCGTATCTGACGGCGGATTGTCAGGTTGCGTGGCTGCTGGGAATGGCGGGTTATCGACCAGGAACCGGCCGCTTGAATAATTTGGCCATCAGTCCAAACCTCGCTGGGACTAACCTGCATGTTGCACCAGTATCCGGGCCCTCGCTTGCCCAGGCACCTGGCCATTCTGGTGGCATTGGCGATCTTCGCACCGCATATTACGATTGTCCCAGGCAAGACCATCGATGCCCACGCCGAGATCGCCAAGGATTGCTTTGCGTGCCACAGGCCATTCCTCGGCAGCGGTCCGACCAAGTGCGTCACTTGTCACAAGGTGGTGGAGTTTGCCCTATGGACTGAACCACCCCCGCGGTAGCGGTTTCGTTCTCTGCCACAGAACGGTCGTCCACCTGATGTGACTCGATCGTCGGCAGTGGTCGACTCCGGTCAGATAAGATCTGATACTGCCTGTCAGACCAAAATATCAATCGATACGAGTAATGAATACACAGAAAGCCGAACAGGCTATCGTCAACGCCATTTATGCCACGTTAGCCTGGCTGATGCTCGATCTTGGACTCCTGCTGCAGGAACACGGTGGAGAAGCGCTTTCCATCTTGACCGCTCGACCACAAATGGCCGCTGGAGTGATCATCGCTGTCGTCTGCATGGTCGGATTGTTTTATAAATCTCGTTTGGCGGCCATCGTGCTTTTCCTTACGTTTTTGTTGCCTTTGTTGCTACGTGCAGTGCAGGGGACATTCCCTTCCACCATGTTCCTGATGTTTTCTCTTGTTCTACTCTATTTCTTCCTCGCTGCAGTCATAGGCACCTTTAGCTACCATCAGCTGAAAAAATCGGATTGACTGAAGATCAGGAAGAGGGATCAATACGCCCCTGTGACTCATATGCAGGGGAACGTCGCCTTGGGAGCACGACTAAACCGCTACCGCGGTACTGGTTGCTCCGATTTGACCGAGGTGAGTCGCCAAGCCAGAAGCCCTGTTTCCTCTGTTGAGGAATGAGGCAATCCCCCTCGTTCTGAGACAGGAGCAGAGCGATTTCCCAATCGACTCATCCAGCGCACGATCGTCGACATGCGGCTGCGCAAGCTCTCATCGAAGGCGCAGACCGGCTAGTGGGCCTTCGGCTGGCTCAAGTAGCGTCAGTGGGAGCAATTGGTCCGATCTTCAGGCCAGTTGATGACCGATTGTCAAAAGCAACTACAAACAGAACCAGCTGGTTAGTCGTTACCGGTGCCGGCAGACTGCACGATGGCTGCCTTGCGTTTCTCTTTGAGCCGGTTGCTGTCGCCCTTGATCTGAATGACCTGCGAGTGATGCAGGAGGCGATCGAGCATGGCTGCGCGCGATTCAATGCCTGATTTGGATTTCCATCATGATCATAAACACCGGTAAAAAACCAATACAAAACTTGTAGAGTTCAACCCTTTCCACCCGTAAATTAGTGCGAAGCAGGGTCTTTGTTTTGGGATAAGATCAGTGCTTCAGTTGACGCACCAACACAAACGCCAATAGCTTTTGAGGAGATTGTCGATGACCCCTTTTGCGATTGCCGGCATACAGATGCGGATTTCTGCATCGGAAGTCAATGTTCCGGCGATGGGGCATCGTCTCGACATCCTCATGGCGCGCTTTCCCTGGGTTCAGATGGTTGTATTCAGCGAACTGGCCGCGTTCGGCCCGCTGCCCGGGCATGCACAGACTTTGCCGGGGCCGGCGGAGGAGGCCTTCAGGGAGATGGCGGCTAAACATCGAATCTGGCTACTCCCCGGCTCCATGTTCGAGGCTGTGGGTGATCTCATCTACAACACGGCATCCGTGATCGATCCGAGTGGTCATGTCGTCGGGCGTTATCGCAAGATGTTTCCTTTCAGACCGTACGAGAATCATGTAGAGCCTGGTACCGAATTCCTGGTCTTTGACGTACCGGATGTGGGTCGTTTTGGCGTCTCTATCTGCTATGACATGTGGTTCCCGGAGACCTCGCGCACCCTCGCTTCGATGGGCGCCGAGGTTATTCTGCACCCGACTATGACCGATACGATCGATCGCGATGTCGAACTCTCGATTGCCAGGGCAACGGCAGTGACAAACCAATGCTACTTCTTCGACATCAATGGTGTAGGTGATGGCGGCGTGGGCTCATCCATCATCGTTGGCCCTGCGGGCTATATCATCCACCAATCCGGTGGCGGCGAGGAGATGATACCGGTTGAGATCAACTTGGGACGCGTCCGCCGCGAGCGGGAAGTTGGTATACGCAGCCTGGGGCAGCCCCTGAAAAGCTTTCGCGATCGTCCGGTGGAGTTTTCGGTATACCAGAGGAGCCCCGAGTCCGATGCCTATCTGCAGAGCCTGGGCCCACTGACCAAGCCGCATCGTGGATCTCGTGCCGGCCTTTCCGATAACGTCGAAGAGCACGCTGTTGACCAGCTTTCCGCGGCAAATGTGGCAGGCATCGTTGATGACTGAAGCCGGCTTTGTTGGCCCACTAGTGCAACATTTCCAATGAACCCGGAACAAAGGGATATTTCACCGTGCGAATACCATCAACGAATGTGAGTATCGAATGCCGCCAGCTGTCATGTGGCCAGACATACTCCACGTTCAGCGAACTGGGTTGGTACACGGCTGTGTAAAGCGTTCCGAATCCGCGCCGGTACGCCGTGGAGTACAGCGGCGGCCGCAGAAATGCGCGGACCAGGCGCTCGGAATCATGCGCATATCTTTCAAGGTAATTTTCGAGTGCGCGCTCGCGTTCCAGGGTTCGGCTTGCCCCAGCGTGCTGATCCCATTCGACATCCTGTTGATGGTTTGTAGTCACCGCACGTCGCGTGACAAGTGGCTCGCGATCCGGTGCGATGAATACCGTCTTAAAGTTGCCGTGGCGGTCGAGAATGGTCACATTGTAGGACATGTGGCTGGGGACTCGGCTCAGAACCTCGACCGACTCAGCGGTCGTGGAACAGAATTCGAGGATGTAGCGCAACAACAATGGTACGCCAAAGCCTTCTCCCACCACCTTGCGACCACCGAAACTCAGGGAGGCCACCAGACCATCCTCGTTCATGCCGTCAACTAAACCGAAGAGGCAATCGCTGGTGCCGATCACTCGTCGGCCATTCCAGGCCGTATGCAGGATCGCGCCTTCGAATAGCTGCGGGCTGTAATCGTAGTTGCGGACAAGTAGTTGGGGCGATCCGGCCCACACTGCCTGAGAGCAGCCGCGCACGTAAGCGGGCGGGCAGTACAGCGTCAGAAAGCGCGCCGCGATGTCGCCGCCCCCGGCGAGTTCGACAAGTCTGTCGTAAGTGGGAATCAGTTCAGGCATATGCCGATGCAGTGCCCTCCGTGAACTCAGATACAGAGGGCGCGCATCTGCGCCCTCACTGAGAAACCAACGCCGATAAGCTGGCCAATGGTAGCGAAACAGCGATTGCCATTTCTCACCCGGCATGGCCTCAGCAATCGCAGCAATAGTTCGTTCCATGGTGACTTACTCAGGTCTCCGGGCGGCTATCGAGGGAGGTGGTGCGACAGATCCGCTACATGATCTTGAACGCACCTGCCTCTGGTGCGGCTTCCGGTGCGGGCAGTGGTTTGCCGCGGTAGTTTGCAACAATGCCGTTGATCCAGGCGCGCGCCCGTTCGTTCAAGACGAATTCACCGCTCATCGAACGTCCGCGCAGGATCAGTATTCCGAGGTCAGCGCCCTCATAGCGGTAGTCATCGGCTCCCGTGATGCGGAGGAAGAAGGCCTCTTGTTCGTTGCTCACCGCACGCCGGTGATAATCGAAGCGGCTGAATTCGATCGCACCGCCATCGTTCATTTTCCAAATGCCGGTTGGCGGCGCATCGGTAACGATGTCGATTTCGTCCCTGGTGTGTTTGATTACCAGCTGACACCAGCTGTCGATGTAATCCGGATCCGACCAGCGGGCATTCAGGTCCTCGACGTCGAACTCGAAATCCGCGCCGGAGAATTCGAGCAGGTGAAACAGGAATAGTGGTGCGTCGGCATGGGCAAAGGCCGCATGATTGGTCATCGAACTCGCACCGGTGACCCTTGGGTTCAACTCGCCGAGGTAGATCTCGCCATTGTCTGTATCGATAAGGTAGTCGAGGTCGAAGTATCCACGGTAACCCTCTTCGCGCAGTTGTTCGCCGAACTGGAAGGTGTAGTCGCGGGCCTTGTCGCGGATCTCCTGGGTGAACGCACCGGGAAAGATCTCGTTGCCACACCAGCCTCCACGGTAGGGCGTGAGCTCCTTTGCGCCGACCACCTCGGTTAGCAGCGGGCCAACAATGGTACCCTGGCTAGTCGTGCAGGCCTCCAACGTGGAGCCACGGCAGTTCAGGCGCTTCATGATTTTCACCTCGGGGTCCGGGGTGATCTCGTCAGCATGCTTGTTCCATTCATCCTCGTTGGAGATGAAGAAGGTGGTGTGGCCGGAATCGCCAAACGCGGTCTGAATAACAACATCGTCGCTAAGCCCATGCTCGGCACAGATCTGTTTCAGATGCGCGTAGCTCTCCACTTTGGATAAGGCGTTTGGCGCACTGGGTACGCCGGCTTTGTTTCCGATCCGCACCGTCTCCATCTTGTTATCACAGCGTGAGCGCAGGCTTGCTGGCGGAAACCAGATCTCGATCCCCAGTTCGCGACAGATTTCCTCCGTGCGCTCATCGAACATCAGGAATACCGCAACCGGGTTCGGACCGAATGATCTGATGTAGTCGATGACCTCTTTGTGTTCGAGCAGATAATTGTTGATGTCTTCGATGCTCTCAAACTCAGGGTGCGCTATTTCTGCCGGCACAAAGACGTTCGGGTGGGCGCCGTCATAACAATCAACATAGCTGATATAGTGGAAATTCTTGACCCACTCATCAATGCCCAGCAAGTTGAAATTGGTCGCGCTGATGAAAAAAATCGGGCGCTCGTTGCGGTGGAAGAAGCGGCGAATATCGGAGATGCCAGTCAGTTTTCTGTTCATGGGAGTTTGATCCTCGTTCTGGTGATGACGCAGTGGTCTGCTGTGCTCTAACACCGGTTCCCGGCCGAGCCCGAGTATTGCCAGGAATTTACTCAGCAGCTGCTGGATTATCTTGATGTTCATAGAGTCAACCCGACCGGATCTGTTTTTGCTGAAACGGCGCCAAGTAAAATCGGTGTGCTGATCCGGTGGATTGACGACCGTATGCCGAGACCGTTTTCGTCTTGCGGCTGTGTTCGCTCATGGCGACATGCATGCGGATCTACGCCAGCGGCGCTTTCGGTTTCTCTTTTGCCGTTACCTTCTTTTTCTTCTTTACAGAGGTAGGTGAGGCTGTCAGGCCTGTTTTCGACGCCGGCTTTTTCTTCTTTGTCTTTGGCTTCGTTGCCTCCAGTTGTTGTTCTACCTCGACAATCTCAGCGATCGCGCTGACTGATTCCGCATTCTTCACTTCACGCAGGGCTTCTTCGGTAAACACCGAGAGTCCGAGGGCCGGTCGGTAACCGTGGATTTCCTTCACATCCAGGGCAAGCATGAAGTCCAGTATGTCTTTGCTGATCACCTGGCCGGGGACAAGGACAGGGAAACCGGGTGGGTAGGGGATCACGAAGGTCGTGGATACCACGACGCGATTCTGGTTCATGTGCCGCTGCATCTCGCCATTGTCGATCCGCAGATGTTCGCAGAGGCTGTCGTTCTGCCCCATGAAATAAGCCGTTCGGATGTCACCCTCGGGTGTCTCCCCCGAAACCGAGCGATGGAAAGAAGGATGGAACTCGCTGAAGTCCGGCAGCGGTGGCAGGTCATGCGTCAGCGATTTGATCTGGCGATTCAGAATCCGGTTTTCCGCTGCACTGTTTTCTTCCCGTTGCCACTCCAGCTCACGGGCGATGCCCATGAGCCCCTCGATCAGGTAGGCGATGGAACTGCGGGACGTGCCGATGTTGGTCATGAACAATACGGTGTTACGCGATGTCTTGTTGATCTGAATACCGTACTTGTCCATCAGATACTTGTTTTTGAATGTATCGCCATCGATACCGGTACGACCCAGGAACAGGGTCACCCGCGATGGGTCGATGACGAACTCGTCGCGCTCATAGATCCATGCATCCTCCATGTGGCACCAGCCGAACTTCGGATCGTAGTAGGTCTCGATACCGGAGGGACGGAACTCTTCGGGGATCAGTTCTTTGCTAGTAAGCAGGCTGAAATGTTTTTTCAATAATGGCTGGTTCTTGATCTGCTCGCGCAGCGTGAGGGCCAGTTCAACCTGCTTGTTTACCATCTCGTAGCCTTCTAGCTCGACCTGTCGGCGGCCGACATCGAGGGAAGCAAGGATCTGGTAATTCGGTGACGTGGACGTATGGGTCATATAGGCCTCATGAAAAGGGGCCTCCACTTTCTGACGAAAATCCTGATCGTAGACGTGAATCATCGAGCCTTGTCGCAGAGAGGTTAGCGTTTTATGTGTTGACTGCGTTGCATACACGCGGACTCGCGCAAGATCGGGGTCGGGCATCAGGCGCATGCCCAGCCAGGCCTCCGTATCATTCGGATCCAGGTTCTCGGTCTCCTTAAGGTAGGCTTGGTACTGCTTGCGGTATGTGTCACTACGGTATCTGTCGCGCAGTTTATTCGCTGAGTACATCGCGGTCCTGTAGCGATAGACCGGGTTGAAGGCGGCAAAGGCAAACCAGGCCTCGTCCCATAAGAACACCAGGTCGGGTTTAATCGCCAGACATTCTTCCATGACGCGCTGTACGTCGTAGACGATGCCGTCAAAGGTGCAATTGGTGAGTAGCAGCATCTTGACTTTGTGCAGACGCCCGTCCGCCTTGTATTTCAGAAGCAGGCGTTTGATCTCCCGCAGTGGCACACCGCCATACATGGAGTAGTCATGTAGTGGATAGGCGTCGAGATAAGCGACTTCGGCGCCGGCCAGCACCATGCCGTAATGGTGTGACTTGTGGCAGTCGCGATCGACCAGAACGATGTCTCCCGGATTCACCAGGGCTTGAACCACAATCTTGTTGGCGGTCGAGGTGCCGTTGGTCGCGAAGAACGTGGTGCGTGCCCCGAATGCACGAGCAGCAAGCTCCTGTGCCTTTTTCAACGGTCCCGAAGGTTGCAGTAGAGAGTCCAGTCCGCCCGAGGTCGAGGATGTCTCCGCCATAAAGATGTTGAGCCCGTAGAACTCCAGCATGTCCCGAATCCAGTGCGAACAGATGAGTGACTTGGCACGCGAGATCGGCATCGCATGGAAGACGCCCATGGGTTGGCGGCTGTACTTTCGAAGTGCGGAAAAAAACGGAGTTTCGAAGCGCTGACAGATGCCGCGCATGATATTCAGATGGCGTTCGACGTAGTCCGTCTCTCGATAGAAAATGCGCCGGAAAGCTTCGGTGTCACGCGCGGCATAGGCCTCGACCGCCATGTTCGATACCAGGTAGAGATCAAGTTCCGGTCTCAGGCTCTTTATGATATTACCCAGGATCATGCTTATGTCGGTGGACGTCATGTTCTCCAGGTCTATCTGTTGCGTGTCGGCGAGGTAACGCTCAAACAGCTTCAGGTTGCGCTTTGAATGAAAACGGAACCCGGATCGCAGGATGCAGGCCTGGATGTTTGGGTTGATCAGCACTGCGGCAACTGCGTCCTGAAAGCTTGGCACGACGATAACGTCGTAGACGAACTCATCCTCTGGCCGCTGCACGCTGCGAAAGGAACTGCGGATAACCGCCTCTTCCTTGGGCGTAAGCTCATCGACGATCAGCAGCTCAAAGTAGGGCTTCGTCTGACTCATCGTGGTATCGAGATGCAGTTCGAGCCCCTCTTGCTCCTGTTCCTTTTCTTCCCCCTCGATCTGGCCGCGCGACAGACTGATCGGTCGGTTGCGGTATACATCACTGGAGAGTGCGCGTGAGATTCGGCTCACCGCACGGTTGAGCAGGTTGTACTCGAGTTCATCCAGCAGTCGCCATAGCAGTCGAAAGTCATCTTTCGACGGGAAGGCGGTATAGTCTTCGATCTCTTCAAGGGTGTGCATCGCCGACCTTGCGTCTGTAGCCAACTCCGATGTTTCAGCACTCACGGCCTGACGTTCGCTCAATCGGGTCGTGATGCGATGCAGCCGGGTCCAGGTGTCGGAGCGCAGGTACGAGATCTTGTGATAAAAGGCGAGGGCGGCATACTCAACGTCACTGGTTTTCGCGATGGCTTGGTCAGTCATGATTGCTCTTCCTCGAAAGATGGCAACGGTGGCGCTTGCCCGGTTTCTGTTAATTGACTCTGATGGCCATGCCCGCGGACTTCCCGAGAACCGGGAGCTTTATTGCTTCGCTATCGACCAAGCGGATCAATTCAGCTGATCCAGTCAATGCTGAGCTAACTGCGGTGAGACTTATCGGGGCTGGCCGCAGGGGCGGATTGAGAGGCTTCATCGGTGCATGTGTCACTAAAACGTCGGCGGTGTGCAGACGCTGATGATTTCGCATTCCTCTGCGCCGAGGTTTCGAAAACGATGGGGGATGTTGCTATCAAAATAGTAAGCATCGCCAGTTGAAAGCACGGCGACGTCATCGCCCACGGTCACTTCAATTTCACCGCTCACGACGATTCCCCCTTCTTCCCCGGCGTGACCGAGCATCTCTTCACCAGTGTCTCCCTGAGGTAGATAGCGCTCGCGCAGCAGCTGCAATTGATGTCCTGGCACACCGGCCCCGATCTGGCGGAAGAAGACATTGCCCGAGCCATGTTCGATGAGTTCCTCGGCGCGAAAGAAATGCTTTTCCTGTGCGCATCCCTCGCCATCGAAAAACTCGCCCAAAGACATTGGAATCGTGTCCAGCAGTTTTTTCAACGACGACACAGATGGGCTGATCTTGTTTTGCTCGATGAGAGAGATGGTCCCATTGCTGATGCCCGAACGGCGGGCGAGCATCCTTTGTGAGAGGCCTTTCTGTTTACGCGCAGCCTTCAAGCGGTCACCAAGGTTCAAATAATGCTCCTGATCCGTCACGTTTCCATGCGGGATGCATTTTCACAGGCATGCTTAATGTTTAATATATTAATCAAGAAAGTCAAGGCTGCGGCTGTTGCGACCACATGCCGAATAGGCCAGGGTTCAGCATCTGTTTCTTTTGTTAAATACTTTTATTCAAAATATTAGGGATAATTGGCAGCTCTTCGCGATGAGCAAATTCTCTGAGTCCGTGGGTTACCGGCAAGCGCAATGCATCCACTTGTTTAATATACTAACCACTGCTACGCTTTTGAAAAACATCGGTCGTGCATTTCGTTTAAATCTGAAGCCGCGAGTACTGCCGCAATCTGCTGATTCAGAGGCCGTATGCGCCGCCTTGGTGCGTGCGGCCTTGGAACTTATCTGTAGGAGTTGTTAGACGGTGCAAAACCTTATCGATCAGGGTCTGTTTCGCCAGGATTGTTATATCGATGGCGCATGGGCAGGTGCAGACAGTGGCGCCACTGCGCCCGTGACCAATCCGGCAAATGGCGACGTCATCGGCAGTGTTCCCGATTGCGGGGCGGCCGAGACGCGCATGGCGTTGCAAGCTGCACAGGCGGCGTTGCCCGGCTGGCGTGGACTGACTGCGAAAGAGCGCGCGCTGAAGATGCGGGCCTGGTACGAACTGATCATGGCGAATCAGGAAGACCTTGCTGTGATCATGACGACCGAGCAGGGCAAGCCACTGGCCGAATCCAGAGGCGAGATCGCCTATGCCGCGTCTTTTATCGAATGGTTTTCCGAAGAAAGCAAACGCGTGTATGGCGATGTGATCCCGCAGCATCAGGCGGATAAAAGGATTGTCGTGATCAAGCAGCCAATCGGTGTCTGCGTTGCAATCACCCCATGGAACTTTCCTGCCGCCATGATCACGCGCAAGGCGGGTGCGGCGCTTGCGGCTGGCTGCACCATGGTGATAAAGCCCGCTCTAGAGACGCCCTATTCTGCGTTGGCATTATGTGAACTGGCCGCGAGAGCCGGCATACCTCCCGGTGTCCTGAGCGTGGTGACCGGCGACGCCAAGGCGATCGGCGGTGAGATGACCTCCAGCGCGATCGTGCGCAAGCTGAGTTTTACCGGCTCTACGGCAGTCGGCCGGTTGTTAATGGAGCAATGTGCCAGCACGGTGAAAAAGGTCTCGCTGGAACTGGGTGGCAACGCCCCCTTCATCGTGTTCGATGACGCCGACATCGATGCAGCGGTCGAGGGCGCAATGGCCTCGAAATATCGCAACAGTGGGCAGACATGCGTGTGTGCCAACCGGTTTCTGGTTCAGGATGGTGTTTACGACGAGTTTGCACGCAAGTTTTCCGATGCGGTGAAGAGCCAACTCACCGTGGGAAACGGCCTGGATGCGGGCGTGGCCCAGGGGCCATTGATCAACGATGCAGCCGTGGAGAAGATCGAGTCACATATCGCCGACGCCATCGGCAAGGGAGCGAAAGTGGCCACGGGTGGTGCTCGGCATGCGCTCGGCGGGACGTTCTTCCAGCCGACCATACTGACCGACGTGAGTCCGGCGATGGTGGTAGCCCGTGAAGAGACCTTCGGCCCCTTGGCGCCGTTGTTCCGGTTCGAATCGGAAGAACAGGCCATACAGATGGCAAACGACACGGAGTTCGGACTGGCTTCGTATTTTTACAGTCGCGATCTGGCCCGTGTCTGGCGCGTTTCGGAAGCCCTTGAATACGGCATGGTCGGCATAAATGCCGGTATCATCTCGACGGAAATCGCACCCTTTGGCGGCGTGAAGTCTTCCGGCATCGGCCGCGAAGGATCCAAGTATGGCATCGAGGATTATCTCGAAATCAAGTACCTGTGCATCGGCGGCATCCATTCCTGATGGGAGAGAATGTGACCATCGCAAGTCGACTGGCGTCAAATTAAGAAAATAGGTGTAATCAGTTTATGAGCACGAATTCAGACCTTCTCGCACGACGCGACCGGGCGGTGGCCCGCGGCGTCGCCAATATGCACAACATTTACGCTGAACGTGCCGAGAATGCAGAGGTGTGGGATGTCGAGGGAAACCGTTTTATCGACTTCGCTGGTGGTATAGGTGTTCTGAACACCGGCCATCGGCACCCCAAAGTGATAGCGGCCGTGCAGGAACAGATGGAACGCTTTACGCATACCTGTTTTCAGGTGATGCCTTACGAACCCTATATTGAACTGGCAGAACGGTTGAATAAGCTTGCACCGGGTGACGAGGCCAACAAGACCTTGTTCCTGACCACTGGCGCCGAGGCGGTGGAGAATGCGGTAAAGATTGCACGCGCACACACCGGGCGATCAGCGCTTATTGCGTTCAACGGTGGTTACCATGGGCGCACCATGATGACCCTGGGGTTGACAGGAAAGGTGCTGCCATACAAGGCCGGCTTTGGTCCTTTTCCTGCAGAGATTTTTCACGTGCCTTTTCCGACGGATATCCATGGCATCACGGCAGAACAATCTCTGGCCGCACTGCAGAACGTTTTCAAATTTGATGTGGAGCCGGAGCGGGTCGCAGCGATCATCATCGAGCCGGTACAGGGCGAGGGCGGTTTCTATGTTGCACCGTTCGATTTTCTGCAGAGACTGCGAGCGTTGTGCGATGAGCACGGCATTTTACTCATTGCGGATGAGGTCCAGGCCGGCGCCGGGCGGACGGGTAAGTTCTTTGCCATGGAACACAGTGGGGTCGTTCCGGATCTGACTACCCTGGCGAAAAGCATCGCGGGCGGCATCCCTATCTCTGCGGTCGTCGGCCGAGCGGATGTCATGGACAGTGTTGGGCCGGGCGGGCTCGGTGGAACCTATGCTGGTAGTCCACTGGGTTGCGCTGCCGCGCTCGCCGTATTGGATGTCTTCGAAGAAGAAGGAATCCTGCAGCGGAGCCTGCAAATGGGCGAGCACCTGCAGAAACGGTTGCGGGAAATGGCCTCCCGTATGGATTGTATCGGTGACGTGCGTGGCTTGGGCGCTATGGTTGCAATGGAATTGTTCAAGGGCGGTAAGCAGCGCCTCCCGGATCCGGACCTGGCAAAACAGTTGGTTTCGGCCGCAGCCCAGCATGGTCTGATTCTTCTTTCCTGCGGTGTTTTTGGCAACACGATCCGCATCCTCGTTCCTTTGACCGCATCCGATGCGCTGGTCGATGAGGGAATCGACCTATTGGAGACCTGTCTCGAGGATCTGACCCGCTGAGCGGATGACTTGGACGCGTTTGGCCCGGACAGGAGATCCAAACGCTGTTGATGAGTTCGGAAGTAACCGTGGATTCGTTTGAATTCGCGGCAAAAAAAGGAGATGTCGGCGCTTTAGCGATAAAGGCTCCGGCAGTTGCGTACAAGCCCTGGCCTGGATTCTCAGGCTGGCGTGTTTCTCGCAGCGTATATAAAGAATACTCATTGGAGGGTATTGAAGACATGAACAAGCGACTAATGATTTCGGCGGCTTCGTTGCTGCTGGCGAGCCTGTCGGGCACGGCATACTCAGCCGATAAATTTGTAACCATCGGAACAGGCGGCCAGACTGGCGTGTATTACGTTGTCGGTCAGTCGATCTGCAAACTGGTCAATCGTGACAGTGGCAAGACCGGGCTCAAGTGCACGGCGCCCTCGACGGGCGGATCCGTGGCCAACCTCAATTCGATCAGGTCTGGCAATCAGAACATGGGTGTGGCCCAGTCGGACCAGCAGTTCAATGCCTTGAACGGCTTGGGCGCGTTCGAAGACCAGGGCCCCTGGAAGGACCTGCGCTCTGTGTTCGGGGTGCATCAGGAACTGTTTACTGTGGTTGCGCGCAAGGATTCCGGGATCAACTCGTTTGACGATCTCAAGGGCAAGCGGGTTAACATCGGCAACCCTGGTTCCGGTCAGCGGGCCACCATCGAGGTGATCATGGAGGCCAAGGGTTGGGACAACAGTGTCTTCAAACTGGCCTCCGAGCTGAAATCTTCAGAGCAGGCGCAGGCGCTTTGTGACAACAAAATCGACGCGATGGTTTTCGTCGTCGGACACCCGAGTGGCTCCATCCAGGAGGCCACGAGTTCCTGCGAAGCCGTGATCGTCCCGGTAACCGGCGGTGAGATCTCCAAGCTGATCGCCGACAAGCCTTACTATGCGATGGGCAAGGTGCCTGGTGGCATGTATACGGGCACGGATGCGGACGTCGAGACCTTCGGTGTCGTCGCCACCTTCGTATCTTCCACCGCCTCTGACGAGGCCACTATCCATGCCGTGGTCAAGGCCGTATTCGACAACTTCGACCGGTTCAAGGCTCTGCATCCGGCCTTTGCCAACCTGGAAAAAGAGAAGATGGTTACGGACGGCCTTGCGGCACCACTCCACGATGGTTCGGTGAAGTACTTCAAGGAAAAAGGTCTGTTGAAATAAGGGAAGGGGTTCGTGGGTCGCGTGTGAACGCAGCCTGCGGGCCTCGATATTGTGCACAGAGCAAAAGAATAACGTGCACCTGAATATGGAGGAGGATGGGTCATGAAGATGGCACATTGGGTTGTATCCGGTTTTCTATGGTTTGGTTGCATGATGACCGCCATGGGTGCCGCGGAAATCACGATTGGCACGGGCAGTTCGTCCGGCATCTATTATCAGGCTGGGCGGAGTATCTGCCGCCTGGTGAATGCGGGAACGGATGATCATGGGATTATCTGTGGCCCCAGGACTTCACCCGGCTCGATCGACAATCTGGAAAAGGTTCGAACCGGTGCCCTGGAGATTGGTCTTGCCCAGTCAGACTGGCAGTACCATGCATACAAGGGCAGTTCACGGTTCGGTGCGGCGGGACCCGACAATAATCTGCGTGCGCTGTTCTCTCTGCATGGCGAACCTTTCACGCTGGTGGCGCGAGCAGATTCCGGCATCAGGGAATTTGACGATCTCCGCGGAAAACGCGTCAACATCGGTAACCCCGGCTCGGGGCAGCACGCCACCATGGAAGTTGTCATGGCGGCCAAGGGTTGGGACAAGCGCGTGTTCTCCCTGACCAATGAGCTGCCTGCTTCGCAACAGGCGATGGCGCTTTGCCAGGACCGCATACAGGCCCTGATCTACATCGTTGGACATCCCAACCCGTCGGTCGCACATGCTACTGCCGTTTGCGGGGGCCGGATCGTCGCAGTCAAGGGGCCGGAGATCGATCGCCTGGTTGACGACAACCCCTTTTATGCCCATGTACAGGTGCCGGGTGGGCTTTATCCCGGAAACCCCGATCCGGTATCCACGTTCGGCGTCAAGGCAACGGTCGTGGCGTCGAGTAGCCTCGATCCGGATACGGTCTACCAGGTCGTCAAAGCTGTATTCGAGAATCTCGAACGCCTGGGCGCAATGCATCCGGCCTTCGCCGGACTGGAGCCGCAGAAAATGATTGCTGAGGGATTGTCGGCTCCGCTACATGAAGGGGCGCGCCGTTATTACATCGAGCGTGGGTGGATCACCGAGTAGGCTTGGAGTACAGACTCCACCGCCTGTTGCATCGGCTTTTCATGTAAGAAAATAAATTTCAGGAGGAAGCGCCATGACTAAAGGTGTTTCAAAAGATGAGTCGGTGGGGAAAGAGAAGAGTAAACAAGATGAACTGGAGGATCTGATCGCGCAGTCCGACACCGGTGCGCGCACGCCGCCGGGCGTTGCCGGCAAGATCATTTTGACCACGGCTGGCATATGGTCGCTGTTCCAGCTCTGGATCGCATCGCCACTGCCTTTCATGGCGGGAATCGGCGTGTTCAACGATACCGAGGCCCGATCGATTCATCTGGCATTCGCCATATTCCTCGCCTTCCTGGCCTATCCGCCGCGGAAGAATTCGCCGCATGACTACATACCGATTCAGGACTGGGTATTGGCCCTTGTCGGTGCATTCTGTGCCGGCTATATCTTCCTGTTCTACGAGCAACTGGCTGGGCGGCCCGCGGCGCCGACGACCTACGACATCGCGGTCGCCTGTGTCGGGATGCTGCTTCTGCTGGAGGCAACCCGCCGCGCGCTCGGGCCGCCGTTGATGGTGGTGGCGGCTATTTTCCTCATCTATACCTTTGCCGGCCCTTACATGCCTGCGCTACTGGCGCACAAGGGCGAGGGACTTGCCTCGGTGGCCAATCACCAATGGATCTCGACTGAGGGTGTATTCGGCATCGCGCTTGGTGTCTCCACGAGTTTCGTATTCCTGTTCGTGCTGTTCGGTGCAATGCTCGATAAGGCCGGCGCCGGCAACTATTTCATCAAGGTCGCCTTTTCGCTGATGGGCCATCTGCGCGGCGGGCCTGCGAAAGCGGCGGTCGTCTCTTCGGCCATGACCGGGCTGATATCCGGCTCCAGTATCGCCAACGTAGTGACCACGGGAACCTTTACGATACCGTTGATGAAGCGAGTCGGCTTTTCGGCGGAGAAAGCCGGCGCCGTGGAGGTGGCATCGAGTGTCAACGGCCAGATCATGCCTCCCGTCATGGGGGCAGCGGCCTTCCTGATGGTGGAGTATGTCGGTATCTCGTATTTCGAGGTCATCAAGCACGCATTCGTCCCGGCGCTGATTTCTTATATCGCCCTCGTGTACATCGTGCACCTCGAGGCCATGAAGGCGAACATGCAGGGCTTGCCGCGGGCGGTTGAACCGAAGCCCTGGGTGCAACGCGTGATCGGTATTTTGACCGGCTTCTTGCTGGTAACTGGTCTGGCCCTTGCTGTGTACTACGGGGTGGGCTGGATGAAACCAGCGTTCGGTGACGCGGCAAGCTGGATCATCGCCGTACTGCTGACGGCGGTCTATGCGGCACTCATTGTGTTCGGTGCACGGTTCCCCGAGTTGAAACTGGATGATCCGAACCAACCGGTCACCAAACTGCCGGAACCTGGCCCGACGGTTAAATCGGGTCTGCACTTTATCCTGCCGGTCGTGGTGCTGGTCTGGTGCCTGATGGTGGAACGCCTGTCCCCTGGGCTGTCTGCCTTCTGGGCCGCGATGCTGCTCATCTTTATCCTGGTGACTCAGCGTCCCCTCAAGGCGCTGGCGAGGAAGCAGGGCGATATGGGGCCCCAGTTCATGGCGGGGCTTGTTGACCTGCGGCAGGGTCTTATCGACGGTGCCCGCAACATGATTGGTATCGGGATCGCGACGGCTACTGCCGGTGTGATCGTCGGCGCTGTTTCGCAGACAGGCGTCGGTGCCGTACTGGCGGACGTGGTAGAGGTGCTGTCATTCGGCAACATCCTGCTGATGTTGATCCTTACCGCAGTACTGAGCCTGATACTCGGCATGGGACTGCCCACCACGGCCAACTACATCGTCGTGTCATCGCTTTTGGCGCCGGTGATTGTGACACTGGGCACAGAAAGCGGGCTGATCGTGCCCTTGATTGCGGTTCACATGTTCGTTTTCTATTTCGGCATCATGGCGGACGTGACTCCCCCTGTCGGTCTCGCCTCGTTTGCCGCAGCCGCGATATCGGGCGGTGATCCGATCCGCACGGGCTTTGTCGCGTTTTTCTACAGTCTGCGGACCGCGGTCCTGCCGTTTCTTTTCATCTTCAATACGGATCTTCTCTTAATCAACGTGGACTGGGCGCATGGGATTTTCATCTTCATCATGGCCACGATCGCGATATTGATATTCTCCGCGGCCACCCAGGGCTTCTTTATTGCCAGGAGCCGGCTCTACGAGTCAGCGGCACTGTTGCTCATTGCCTTCACCCTTTTCCGGCCTGGATTCTGGATGGATATGGTGGTCTCACCATACGAAGATGTCGAGCCGATTCAACTGGCTCAGGTGGCCGGCACGCTGGAGCCCGGTGAACAACTGCGCTTGCGGATCGGAGGGTTGGACGAGGTCGGCGCACCGAGGGAGTTTGTGGCCCTGCTGACAATGCCCGAAGGGGCGAGCGGCGCGGAACGTCTGGAAGCAGCCGGCCTCAAGGTGGTTGAGAAGGAGGGTGCGTTGATCGTGGATAACGTGACATTCGGCTCGGCCGCACAAAAGGCCGGTATGGATTGGGATCAGAAGATCCTGAAAGTCCGTACACCTGCATCGCAGCCATGGAAAGAGCTGATGTACATCCCCGCACTCATTCTGTTAGCGCTGATTGTCATGGTGCAACGCAGACGCAGGGATGCCCACGAAACTGTGCCGGCCGAGGCTTAGGGGAGAGTAAGCATGTTCAAGGAAATTTTATTGCCCGTAAATACGAGCGACTCGGTGACCTGGGAGAAGCCCCTGGAAACCGCGATCTATCTGGCACGCAACTGTGGGGCCAGACTGCATGTGATGACGGTTGTGCCGAGTTTCGATTTCCCAGTGGTCGAGAGCTTCTTTCCGGTGGATTTCGAGGAGAAGGCGCATGCCAAGGTGGGAGAAGAACTTCATGCCTTCGTCGCTGAGCATGTGCCGAAGGACGTCACCGTGCAGACCGTTGTCGCAGTTGGATCGGTTTATGAACAGATCCTGAAAACAGTCGCAGATCTCAAGTGCGATTTGATCATCATGACGCGTAAAGGCGGCCCGCGCCGCCATTTTGTCCTCGGGGGTAATACCGAAAAAGTCGTCCATCATTCTGGAACAGCTGTTCTCGTATTGGAATAGACAAGCGGGTGCATGGCCATTTCGTTTCATGCACCTGACTGCTGCGCAGCCACGGTCGGTTTCTCAGTAACCCTTTTTGATCTGCTGATGCCCGGCATCGCAGGAACTGACTGCCTGACGCCAGGGAGGACAACGCCGTGTCTTCGAAAACGAATGAGTTAGTGGTGCTCAATCGGGTCAAAGAGCAGATCGCTCGGGACGAGGAAAAACTCGACGACAACCTCGCCTGGTTGAATGCCGAGATGCACCATTACTTTTTCAGCTTCAACAAGGACGACGCGGAAGCGCTCAGCCTGCTTGCGGTCAACCTTCATAGAATGGCCGAGTTCCGGCGCATGGATCTTGTTAACCGGGAAGAGCGCACCATAATCGCACAGTTGGACGAGCCGGAATCACTCTATCGGGCACTGGGCAGGCTGCATGAAAAAAATATCTCTTACGGAGAGATAACGACCTCCATGGCACCTCTGCCGGGGATCAGCGAGAAACTCGAGGTGCTGCGTTTCGACTATCAACGCAAGCAGGAAAGGGAGATAGCGCAGGGTGTGACAGCGTCTTACCCGCAGGGCACGCTCGAATCGATAACGAAACTCATGCGGATCCTCCACCCGGATTTCGATCAGGCTGAGACGGCTGGGATCCTGCAGATGCTGTGGGCCAACAATCAGGAGTATGTTGAGATCTCGCCGTTTGAGCGGGTTGCAAGAATCATCTACCTGTATTGGAAAACCAGGGCAGAAGACGGTGTGCATCTTGATTTCGAACCGCTGAGTGACAGTGAGGGGATTGAGGCATACCGCTTGATACTCGGAATAGGCAATCCACCGCATAAGGGCTTTTTGCTGCAGATCATCGAAGTACTCAATCGTCTCGGCGTGGATGTCATGCGCCTTTATTGCCTGACCGTCACCGACGGTGTTTACCCCTATTTTCTGTCCACGTTTTACGTGCGGCTTGTGGACGGCCAGAAGCTCGACAAGGCATCGAGCCTTTACCAGGCGCTGCTGCGCGAGCTCTACAACATCCAAATTCTGTCCACTCAGTCTTCCAGCTATGAGCTTTTCGTAAAGGCCGGAGTAATGAGCGGAACGGATGCAGCCCTGGCTGATGCCATGATCGGGTTTTGCCATACCAATCTCGCCCACAATCGTCCCGATACCTTCGACCTGGAAGGCATCATGCGGGCGTTTCACAATCACCCGGATATTTCTCTCAAGCTTATTCGCCTTTTTCATGTGCGCTTCGATCCGGATATCGTTGAGCGCGATCACTTGTACGCGGATACCTTGGATCAGACCTTGCGTGCGATTGAGGAATACGACACGGGACGGCGTTTCCTGGACGGATTTCGCCGTACAATTTTCCGTTGTGCGATTTCCTTCATCCGCCACTGTCTGAAAACCAACTTCTTCGTTATTGAGAAACATGCGCTGGCTTTTCGCCTTGATCCTGCTTACCTGGAGGATCTGGCGGAACAGTTCACCGCCGATCTGCCCAAGGATCGGCCCTTCCGAATCACCTTTTTTCTCGGCCGGAACGGGTCGGGCTACCACATTGGCTTTTCGGATATCGCGCGTGGTGGATGGCGTACCCTGATAACTCAGGGGCGAGACGACTACATCACCAGTGCCAACACCATGTTCCGCGAGAACTATGTTTTGGCACATACCCAGCACCTTAAGAACAAAGATATCTATGAGGGGGGCTCGAAGCTGGTTGCCATCCTGAATGCCGACCCACAAGAGGGCAAGGATTCCTTGCGCCCGTATCTCTACAAGCTGCAGTTTGGGTTCATCAATGCATTTCTCGATCTGTATGTGACCAAGGAGGGCAGGGCAGCGGATGCACGCGTGGTTGACTACTACTGCCAGGACGAGCCGATTGAATTGGGTCCCGACGAAAACATGCACGATGAGATGGTGGAACTGATTGCTGCACAGGCAGTGAAGCGTGGCTATGTCCTTGGCAAGGGGATTATGTCCAGCAAGCGGATCGGCATCAATCACAAGGAGTACGGTGTTACCTCGATTGGCGTTGTGCGGTTTTCCGAAGTGACGATGAAGGAGAAGGGCATTGACATGCACACCCAGCCCTTCAGTGTGAAATTCACCGGGGGGCCAAACGGGGATGTTGCCGGCAATGCCATGAGGCTGTTGCTGCAACGCTGTCCACAGGTTCAGATCAAACTGATTATTGACGGCAGCGGCGCACTCTATGATCCCTCTGGCCTCGATCGGACGGCATTGGAGAAGATCGTCCTGAGAGGGGATCTCGATGCCTATGACACCGCTGCACTGAATCCCGGGGGCTATTTGTTGTATCGCAGAGAAACTCGCAGCGAGGGAATGCGAAAGTTGTACCGGAAGGTGCTGCAGACTGAGGGCGGCAATGAAGAGATCTGGATGTCGAACGATGAATTCTATCGCGCTTATAACGGTCTCTTGTTCACGGTCCCTGCCGATCTGTTCGTTCCTGCCGGCGGACGTCCGGAGACGATCGATGGCGAGAATTTCGAGAGATTTTTCGACGACGCGGGAAATTCCTCGGCACGGATAATCGTGGAAGGCGCGAACTCGTTCATTACCCCCGTTGCCCGTAGCGAGTTGCAGAAGAGAGGGGTGGTCATCATGCGCGACGCGTCGGCAAACAAGTGCGGTGTAATCTCCTCGTCTTATGAGATCCTCGCCAACCTCATGTTAAGCGACGAGGAGTTTCTCGCAAACAAGGCACAGTATGTGGCCGACGTTATTTCCATCCTGAATCAGCTGGCTGAACAGGAGGCGGAACTGATACTCAGGCGACACCGCGAAGGCGGTGGGGCAATTTTGTACACCGAGATCTCAGTCAGTCTCAGCCGTGAGATAAATACGAACTACTCACGCTTTTTCGATTTTTTCGAGAGCAACCCGGGGCTCTGTCTAAAGCCGGACTATGAGAATGCCATTCTGCATTCGATGCCGAAGATGATTCGCGGTGACAGCACCTACAAGAAGCGGATCAAGAACCTCCCGGTCAAGATCAAGCACGCTGTCTTGGCTAATACGCTCGCGTCCTCGATGGCCTATTCGGGAGACGACAGCGTCGTGTTTTCCTCAATTATCGAGGCGCAGATCAAACGCTTTCCCAATTATCAATGAAGGATGAACTGAGCCTCTTACCAGGGATGACTGTCTGGCACGTTCCATCTCGACTGAGATTATCTCAATCGAATGATTGAACACACCGCATAGGTGAGAGGTCAGTCGATGCAATAAACCCAAACGTGATTCCAACAAGAATCCCAATATTTTGTTTTCGAGGATGATATGAGTCGATTCGCAGTTGCTGGCATTCAGATGAAGGTTTCATCAGTGCAATCCAACGTGGAAATGATGAAACTGAAGCTGGACATTACGATGAATCTCTACCCTTGGGTGCAGATGGTGGTGTTTAGTGAGCTTTGCGGTTATGGACCTTTGAAACATACCGCGCAGGTTTTTCCGGGCGTATTCGAGGCCGAGATGCAGGAGATGGCGCGTAAGTACGAGGTCTGGTTACTGCCGGGTTCTGTATTCGAAAAGCGTGGAGAAGAGACTTACAACACAGCCTCCGTGATAAACCCTCAGGGAGAGATCGTCGCAAGGTACAGTAAAATGTTCCCCTTCTATCCATACGAAGAAGGCGTGTCCCCCGGACATGACTACTGTATTTTCGACGTCCCCGGCGTAGGTCGGTTTGGGGTATCTATCTGCTACGACATGTGGTTTCCGGAAACAGTCCGTACACTGACGGTAATGGGCGCGGAGGTGATTCTCCATCCAACCCTGACCGGGACGATTGACCGTGATACGGAGCTTTCTATCTGCCGTGCAATGGCAACGGTAAACCAGTGCTATATGTTCGATGTCAATGGGCTTGATGCCGGGGGCAGTGGGCGTTCCGTCGTTTGTGGCCCCGATGGACGTGTCATGTACCAGGCACAAAACAACGAAGAGATCATGCCAATCGAACTTGATCTGGATAACGTGCGTCGAAGTCGCGAGTTTGGGGTTCTTCGTCTGGGACAGCCGCTCAAAAGCTTTCGCGACCACATGGGCGATTTCAGTATCTATTGGCCTGATGCAAAACATCCCTACCTGGATTCACTCGGCCCGCTGATAAAGCCGGGTCGAATGGATAAATTGGCGGAGCTCAAGCAGCGCGAGACCGAGTTGATGGAACACCATGACCTGCAGACAACGTATAAAGGGATGAACTAGCGGGCCAAGTCGTTGTGGATAAATTGCACAGACAGCGCTTCGTCGCCGCCTGGCAGATACAATGCAGCGATGAAATCCGATGACCTGTTTGCCGTCGAACCGACTGTCCTGCGGCCATTGGCCGACCGCATGCGTCCGGCCATGCTGGAAGGCTATATTGGCCAGCAGCACCTGCTCGGCGAGGGCAAACCATTGCGCCGCGCGATAGAGAGCGGGCGGTTGCATTCGATGATCCTGTGGGGGCCGCCTGGCACTGGCAAGACCACCTTGGCGCGCCTGCTCGCCGGCACCTCCGGCTTTGCCTTCGAGACCCTGTCGGCCGTGCTCGCCGGGGTGAAAGACATCCGTGCCGCGGTGGAAAATGCCCGCCAGGTGCGTGCGCAGAGTGGCCAGGGCACGGTGTTATTCATCGACGAGGTCCACCGCTTCAACAAGAGCCAGCAGGATGCCTTTCTGCCGCATGTCGAGGATGGCACCTTCCTGTTTGTCGGCGCGACAACTGAGAATCCATCGTTCGAACTCAACAATGCACTGTTGTCGCGGGCGCGGGTCTACGTGTTGCGTTCGCTCGAGTCGGATGCGGTCGCCGGATTGTTGCGGCGCGCCCTCACCGACGCCGCACAGGGCCTGGGCGATCTGGCACTGGAGGTGAGTGACGAGTCTCTGCACAAACTGGCCGAAGCGGCCGATGGCGATGCCCGTCGCGGGCTCAACCTGCTTGAGATTGCGGCAGACCTCGCGGAAAACGGGCAGATCACCGATACGGTCATCGCGGAGGTCGCCAGCGGGCAGGTGCGGCGATTCGACAAGGGGGGCGAGGCCTTCTATGACCAGATTTCGGCCCTGCACAAGTCGGTGCGCGGGTCGTCGCCCGACGGCGCGCTGTATTGGCTGTGTCGCATGCTGGATGGGGGTTGCGATCCGCTCTACATCGCACGCCGGGTGGTGCGCATGGCCTCCGAAGACATCGGCAACGCCGATCCCAGGGCCCTGGACGTGGCACTGAGTGCCTGGCAGGTGCAGCAGCGCCTTGGCAGCCCCGAGGGCGAGTTGGCGGTCGCCCAGGCGGTGGTCTATCTGGCCTGCGCGGCCAAGAGCAATGCGGTGTACAAGGCATTCAACGCGGCCATGGACACGGCGAAGCAGTCTGGTTCGCTGGAGGTGCCGGTGCATCTGCGCAACGCGCCGACGCGGCTGATGAAGGAACTCGGGTACGGCAAGGCCTACCGTTATGCGCACGACGAGCCCGGTGGCTATGCGGCCGGTGAGACCTATCTCCCGGAGGAACTCGAGGGAACCGCCTTCTATACACCGGTCGAGCGCGGTCTGGAGATCCGCATTGGTGAAAAACTGGCGCAACTGCGCGAACTCGACCGGCAGGCCGGGCGGACGCGTGACGAGCCGGACTGAGCCGGTCGGTCAAACCCCTGTAGACCCGGCGCCGCTTTTTGTAGAATGCCCCCTTTCACCGCACGGATCCTGTCGTGACACAAACCATAGCCATTGCTGCCGGTGGCGCCCTCGGCGCGCTGCTGCGCTTCTGGGTGTCGACGGGTGTGTATGCCTGGCTCGGTCGTGGGTTCCCTTACGGCACGCTGGCGGTGAACGTGGCAGGCTCACTGGCGATGGGCTTCCTGTATATCCTGATGATCGAGCGGATGTCACTCGGTGCCGAATGGCGGGCGTTTATGCTGGTGGGGCTGTTGGGGGCGTTTACCACGTTTTCAACGTTTTCGATTGAAACCCTGAACCTGCTCGAGCAGGCCGATTACGCGAAGGCGTTCATTAATATGACGCTGAGCGTCGTGGCCTGCGTGGCGGCCGCATTCGTCGGCGTGTTGATCGCGAGGCAGCTATGAAGCAATGTGACGTGACCGTGGTACGGGTGTACTGCAGCGAAAAAAAGCACCAGCATCGGGAGATTATCGATCTGCTGCACAAGGAACATCGGGTCGCCGGAGTGACCGCATTTCGAGGTATTGCCGGTTTCGGCAGATCGGGCCAACTGCACGAGCTTGGCCTGTTGGATGTATCACTCGATCTGCCGATCGTTATCGAATTCTTTGATCGTCCCGACAAGGTTGCGGTCGTTCTCCCTCTCTTACACCAAATGCTTGGCCCGGGACACCTTGTCTCGTGGTCGGCACAAGCCAATCTGGACTGAAGCATGCTAGATCCAAAACTTCTCCGCACCGATCTCGAGACCGTCGCCGAAACCCTCGCGCGTCGCGGTTACCAACTCGATACGGCCCGGGTTACCGAACTGGAAGAGCAGCGCAAGGCGCTCCAGGTCGAAACCCAGGATTTGCAGAACGAACGCAATACCAAGTCCAAGTCGATCGGCAAGGCCAAGGCGGCGGGTGAGGATATCCGCCCGCTGTTGGACGAGGTGGCGACCCTCGGTGATCGTCTCAAGGCGGCAAACGAGTCGCTTGGCACCGTGCAGGAGGCACTGCGTGAGATGGCACTTAACATGCCGAACCTGCCGCACGCCAGCGTGCCGGAGGGCAAGGACGAGGACGACAATCGCGAGGAACGGCGTTGGGGTGATCTGCCGACCTTTGAATTCGAGCCGAAGGATCATGTCGATCTCGGCGATGCGCTTTCCATGCTGGATTTCGATGTCGCAGCAAAATTGACCGGCTCGCGCTTCGCCGTGATGAACGGCCCCTTGGCCCGCCTGCATCGCGCCTTGGCGCAGTTCATGCTGGATACCCACACGGCAGAGCACGGCTACACCGAGACCTATGTCCCGTACATGGTCAATCCGGACAGCCTGTACGGCACCGGCCAGTTGCCCAAGTTCGAGGAGGACCTGTTCAAGCTTGAGGGTACGGATTATCACCTGATCCCGACGGCCGAGGTGCCGCTGACCAACCTGGTGCGCGATGTGATCGTCGAGGACGGCTATATGCCGCGGCGCTACGTCGCGCATACACCCTGTTTCCGCTCTGAGGCGGGGTCCTATGGAAAGGATACGCGCGGCATGATCCGTCAGCACCAGTTCGACAAGGTGGAGATGGTGCAGATCGTACGGCCCGGCGACTCCGAGGCGGCGCTGGAGGCCCTGACCGGGCATGCCGAGGCCATTCTGCAGAAACTGGACCTGCCTTACCGGGTGGTAACCCTGTGCACCGGTGACATGGGTTTCTCGGCATGCAAAACCTACGATCTGGAGGTCTGGCTGCCGGGCCAGGGGAAATACCGCGAGATCTCGTCCTGCTCGAACATGGGTGATTTTCAGGCCAGAAGAATGCAGGCCCGCTGGCGCAATCCCGACACCGGCAAACCCGAACTCGTGCACACGCTGAATGGTTCCGGGCTGGCTGTTGGACGCACCCTGGTGGCGGTGATGGAAAACTACCAGCAGGTGGACGGGAGCGTTCGCGTTCCGGACGCTCTGCGGCCTTACATGGGCGGCATTGAAGTACTTGCGGCTGGATAAGGGAAAGGGGCAACTTCGTCGCCTGAGGCGCTACGGGGCGCCGGGGCGGGTCTTGATGTCGGTCAATCAGCCCTCTACCTCGCCGCGGCGATGTAAAAGACGTCTATTTATCAATTATCTCGAATAGGGCATGCTCCGGGCATGGGAGATTTACCCATGCATTACAGGGAATGATGATGCCCGAATCCTCCATTGGAGCAGTATCGAAGCGCGGCCGCGCAAGGCGGGCGCGGGGATGTGCCCTGTCCTTTGCTGGTCTCCAAGTCGCCTCTTTCCCAGTCACTGTCTCTGAAGCATGTTCCATGCCAATCCCTTGCCTATGAGCTATTCACGATTTGCCGTCTTCATTGTCGCCGTGGCCGCGTCTACGGGCGCGCAAGCCCTTGATAATCAGAAACTCAAACATTTTCTATCGTTAAGCCTGGAAGACCTGGTGGCCCAGAAGGTGACGATCGCGACCAACACCGCGAAATCGCTGGGCACAGCGCCGTCCGTGGTCTCGGTTGTCACCGCCGACGACATCAAGGCCACGGGTGCGACCGACCTTGCCGATATCCTGCAAAGCGTTCCGGGCATTCATGTGTTCTACAACCATTTCGGCATGCGGCCACTGATCAGTTTTCGTGGCGCCAACAACAAGCAGACCCTGGTGATGGTGGATGGCGCGCCGGTCAGCGATCTGATGTGGCGCATCGGCATCTTCTGGAAGGGAATCCCCGCCAGCATCATCGAACGGGTGGAGATTATCCGCGGCCCCGGTTCCGCCTTGTTCGGAACAGATGCCTCGGCCGGTGTCATCAACGTGATCACCAAGACCGCAGGGGCGATCGACGGCACCCGGGCTGCTGTGCGACTTGGCAGTTTCGATTCGCAATCGGCGACCCTGGAACACGGTGGGAAATGGAACGGACTGGACATCGCAATGACCGCCGATCTGTCCAAGACAAATGGGCATTCGCCGCGGATTCGTGCAGACGCACAGACGCGTAACGATCTGGCGACCGGCACGAGTGTCTCGCATGCGCCCGGCGATGCACAGTATGGCTGGGACAGTGCCGATCTGAGATTTTCCGTGGCCGACGAGAACTGGCGCATGCAACTGGCTTACGCCCGGCACGATGACCTCGAGACCGGCATGACCGGTGCCGGGGCAATCGATCCGGTGACGAGCGGGCAGGATTCGCGCCTCAACGTCAAGGTGGCGTACGACAACGAACAGATCAGCGAGCACTGGGGCGCAAAGGGCGAACTGCAATACCGGCATATCGATTATTCCTCGGGCGAAGGATTCCAGGAATGGCCTGCCGGTTATGAAGATTCGGGTGGTGGCGTCTATCCGAAGGGTGTTATCAATCGAATGCGCTCTGCCGAACATGCCGTTAATGCCGAGGTCAGCGGGCTCTACAAGGGCTTCGAAAGCCATGCCCTGACGGTGGGAACCGGGGTGAGATGGCAGGATATCTACCGCGTGGAGCAGTGGGTCAACAGCGGTGTGGATGCTACGGGGGCTCCTTTGCCACCGGGTGGGCCGGTCATTGAACTGACCGACACCCCTTATGCCTTCGCACCGGAAAAAGCGCGGACTATCACCTACCTGTTTGTGCAGGACGTCTGGTCGATCAATGATGATTGGGAACTGACAGCAGGCGCCCGCTATGACCACAACTCTGACTTTGGCGATGCCCTGACCCCACGAGTTGCGCTTGTCTGGCAGGCCAGCGATGAAATCACCGCGAAACTCCTTTACGGCCAGGCCTACCGCGCGCCGTATTTTCAGGAACTGTACACCACGACCTCGTTCTCCTTGCCGAATGATCAACTGGAAGCCGAGCGTTCGGAAACCTGGGAGTTGTCACTGTCGTACATGCCAACGCGGGATTTTCGCATCGGTGGCAATGTGTTCCGTTTCGAACAGAGTGATTTCATCACCACGCGTGCCGTTGCGGGGCTGCCGTTGCCGCAGTTTCACAATGCCGGTAAACACGTGATCAACGGGATCGAACTCGAATCGTGGTGGCAGGTCAGCCCGGACGTCCGTCTTTCCGGCAACTATGCGTTCAACGACCCGGATGACAGCCAGTTCCGTGCGATAGGTTCGCCGCAACACCAAGCTTATCTGCGGGCAGACTGGGAGTTCCGGCCAGGCTGGAATTTGAATGTTCAAACGAACTGGATTGGCAAACGCGACCGGTCATCCACGGACCCGCGCCCGGCGGTGGATGATTACGCCATCGTTGACTCGACGCTGCGTTACGCGGGGGTAAAGAATTGGGATTTTGCGTTCTCGGTGCGCAATCTGTTCGATGCGGATGCCAGGGAGTACACGCGTTCCTCGATTCCGGACGACCTCCCGTTGCCGGAGCGCAGTTTCTACGTGGAAGCGCGTTACGACCTCGATAGTCTGTGGAAATAGAAAACAAGGAATGGTGGATACGGTGCAGGACGTACCGAAAGTGAAGACGAACCCGACACGGCATCGACACGATGCAAGTGGGGTCCCGCGTTCGCCAGCGAAAGGACGCGCGAGGATGTCAGCCAACGGGGCAAGCCGTCGACACGCTGCGATGTCGGGTGGCGGTGGTACCGGAGCGGGCCGTTGAAACGCATTCGCTTCAAAACGCCTTTGTTTTTCTTGTCCTGGCTTGTCTGTACCTGGGTGCCGGCGCCGCTTATCGCGGATGCCGATGAAGACGCACGTCTGCTCAAGGCGGCTTTTGTCTACAATTTTGTGAAGTTCACAATCTGGCCCGAATCTGCGACGGATGATCTTGCCTCACCCCTGCGCATGTGCACGTTTGGCACGGACATGCTGGTGCAGACACTCTCCAGGCTCGGCAACGAAAAAATCAGGAGCCGGGACGTTGAAATCCTCCGGCTCGAGGCCCTGCAGCCCGCCTGGGACTGCCAGGTGCTGTATATCGCCGATTCGGAACAGGGCCGGTTCGCGCAAATCTTGGACCTTGTCGATGACAGCCCTGTCCTGACCATCAGTCAGGCGCCCCGATTCGCCAATTCCGGCGGTATTATTCAGCTCTATCAGGACGGAGACAGGATTCGTTTCATCATCAATAACGATACGGCCCGGCGGGCCGGCCTGAAACTCAGTTCGAGGCTGCTCGACCTGGCTGATGTCATCGACAGTTGGGAGGCCCCATGAGCCTGCTGCACGATGCCCCGATCAAGCAGAAGCTGTACGCGATAATCCTGTTTACGGCGGCAACCGTGCTGCTGATCGGTCTGATCATGTCGGTTGTTTTCAAGTTTGCGGCAGCGCGTGACGAGGGTACGGCGCGCCTGCAGGCGCTGGCCAGCGTACTCGCCGCCAACAGCCGCGCCGCTTTGGCGTTCCGTGATCCGGAAACCGCTGCGGAGGTACTGGAGACGCTGTCTACCCAGGACGATGTGGCGTGGGCAGTGATCACTCAGTCGGGTGGTGATACGTTCGCGGATTATTCAGTCGGAGGTATCGACCCTGCGGCAATGGAGAAAGACCACAGGGCATTTGGAAGTTTCCTGTTTCGCCTCCTTCGCGTCGATCAACCGATTGTTCTCGATGGGCGCGTCATTGGAAATCTGACCATCGCGGGCGATATGCGGCGTATGCGCAAGGCACTGGGTCAAGAGGTGTTCCTGGCGTTCGCCCTGTTTGTCGGTTCCATGTTTCTTGCGCTGTTGCTGACGATTCGTTTGCAAAGGATTATCTCCGAGCCGGTGCGGCGTTTGCGCGACGCCATGGGCGAAGTGGGCACGACGCGTAATTTCTCGCGGCGAGCAGAGCGTGTCAGCAATGATGAACTCGGCAGTCTTACCGATGGATTCAACGAGATGATTGGTCAGCTCAAGGCGTATGACGATGAGCTCACCGGGTATCGCGATGACCTCGAAAGCCAGGTTATGTCGCGTACCCGGGAACTGGAGAATGCCAAGCAAAAAGCCGAGGCGGCGAGCCTGGCGAAGAGCGATTTTCTCGCCACCATGAGTCATGAAATCCGCACCCCGATGACCGGTGTAATCGGGTTCACCGGGCTGTTGGAAAAGACCGCGTTGGATACGAAGCAACGCGATTACACCCGCATCATCAGCAGCTCGGCCAAGAGCCTGCTGGACATCATCGATGACATTCTGGATTTCTCGAAGATGGAGGCCGGCAAGGTCGAACTGGAAACCCAGGATTTCGACCTGGAGCGTCTGCTGTCCGATGTCCGCGTGTTGTTTTCACCGAAGGCAATCGACAAGGGTCTGACGCTGACCACCTCGATAGCACACGACGTACCAACCATCCTGAACGGTGACCCGGTCCGCTTCCGCCAGATCCTGACGAATGTCCTGGGTAACGCCGTCAAGTTCACCGATCGTGGCCAGATCGACCTGCATGTCGAGCCCGCGCCCGATAGAGGGGAACAGGTCGGCCTCGTTGTGACCGTGAGTGATACGGGCATCGGAATCCCGCCGGATCAGCAGGAGAGGCTGTTTCAGCCTTTCGAACAGGGCGATGGTTCAATCACCCGGCGCTATGGGGGAACCGGTCTCGGCTTGGTCATCACCCAACGTCTCGTCGATCTGATGGATGGCGAAATATCGGTTTACAGCGTTCCCGGCCAGGGATCGAGCTTCACGATCGCGGTTTATTTCGATCCGCCGGCCGAGCCCGATTTTCTGCTGCGCGAAAGGATCGATTCAGCGCTTGATCCAGAAGCGTCCGGGACATCGTCTGCGCCTGAAGGAGCCGCGGGTTCGGGGCTCGCCGGACTGAGAATCCTCGTGGTCGATGACAGCATCGTCAACCTGACCCTCGCAGAGGCGCTGTTGCGTGACTACCAGGTGAGGGTGGTAGCGGTGGAAAGTGGTGACGAGGCGTTGGCCGTGGTTGGTACGGAACGGTTCGATCTCATACTGATGGACCTCGAGATGCCGGAAATGAGCGGTATGGATGTCGCGAGGAAGTTGCGCGAAGCACACCGTTCCACCCGTGATGTACCTATCGTTGCGGTGACTGCGCACGCCTTTCCGGAAAAGCGTCGCGAGGTCATCGAGGCCGGTATGAATGATCTGTTGGCGAAGCCGTATCTGCCTGACCAGTTGTATGCCGTTATCGCCAAATGGTGTGGCGGTGTTGCTGCAAGTGACGCAGCAGGGCCTGGTACAGTTGCTGTCAGCGATCCCGGTGTCGTTTATGACCGGCAGAAGGCGCTTGATTTGACGGGCGGCGATGAAGAACTGGCCAAATCCATGCTCGGCGATTTTCTCAGCCGGATGTCTGAAACCGAACGCGCCATTCGCAATTCACTGTCGGAACGCGACTATTCCAGTTTACTGCAGCAGGTACATACCCTGGCCGGCGCATCGGCTGCTGTAGGCGCCAGCCGGGTGCAATCGCAGGCGACCTATGTGCAGAACTGCCTGGAACTTGCACCGTTGCCGGAACAACAGATCACCGGCGGCGTTGCCGATCTGCGGAATGAGCTGAGGCGATTCCACGATGCCGCGACTGCTGGCCACGGCAATGCCAGGACGCGGTGAGTGTGCCGTGGCAGCATGTGAAAACGAAAGGGAGATGGCGGAGGGACAGGGATTCGAACCCTGGGTGGGCTCTCACCCACGACGGTTTTCAAGACCGTTGCATTCAACCGCTCTGCCACCCCTCCGGTGTTAAAGCGAGGCCGGAAGGATACCGGAATTTCCCCACAAGACAACTGTCTTTTAGGCTTGATGTTCGATTTGACTGACCCCATTAGTCGGGTATCCTTGGCGAAACTTTATAGACCGCCTTTTGGTCTTAGTTCCAGACTTTCAACGCATTTACTGCCCAGGAGGCAATTGCAATGAATCGTTACGAGAATGTTGTCGCACACAGTGGTGGCGAGGTCGTATCCAGCAACAAGGTTCTTAAAAACACCTATCTGCTGCTCTCCGCGACCCTCGGTTTCAGTGCCGTGATGGCATTGGTCTCAATGATGATCGGCGTACCGCCAATCGCATACCTCGGGTCGGTGATTGTCGCGATGGTGCTGGGTATCTTCGTGCTGCCGCGTTTCGCCAATTCCAGCAAGGGGATCGGGGTCGTTTTCCTGATCACAGGCCTGTTGGGATTCGGACTGGGTTCCATTCTGAGCATGTACCTTGCGCTGCCTAACGGCCCGCAGGTAATCGCCACGGCGTTTGCCGGAACCGGAATCATCTTCCTTGGGTTGTCGGGCTATGCACTGACGTCGAAGCGCGACTTCAGCTTCATGGGCGGCTTCCTGTTCGCCGGCATGATGGTGGTCGTACTGGCAATGGTGGCCAATATCTTCCTGCAGATGCCCGCACTGTCGCTCGCCGTCTCTGGCGGCATCATCCTGATCATGAGTGGTTTTATCCTCTTCGATACCAGCCGGATCATTAACGGCGGCGAAACCAACTACATCATGGCGACCTATGGCCTGTACCTGAGTATCTTCAATATTTTCATCAGCCTGCTGCAGATCCTTGGGATCATGGGCGGCGATGACTGATTCGCCAAGCCAGGCGATAACCGAACCCCGGCCCTGCGCCGGGGTTTTTGCTATCTGAAGGGGGCATTCTCGATGGAATGGATGCAGATTCTGGGGCTGGTCGCCGGCATCATGATGCTGTTTTTCCTGTGGCCGGCCTATAAGCACTGGTCCGCCAACAGTCCGAAGGCGGAGGCCGGCGACTGGCAGGCCGTGGTATTGCCGCTTCTGGCGGTGGTTGGGCTGATTGTCCTGTTGATCATGTCGGTGCGGTAGATGCGACGCCTGCTGGCGACTGGCGGGGCCGGTTTTGTCGGCAGTCACTTTGTTCGCCTTGCGCTGAGGCAGCCCGGCGTAGATGTCTGAAATGTTGATCTGCTCACCTGGGACGCGAAAATCGATTTCAGCAGCGGTTTACGCGCGACCGTTGAATGGACGCTTGAGCCTGAAAATAACCGGAATACGCTCTAAATTCGCGTGCTGCAGCGAAAAAGCGGAACAATGTTCCTATTTGCGTCGTTCATGCCGCTAAAAGATTGAAATTGCGCGTACTGGTGTTTTATTGTCGGTGCATGGCTTTGACGTTTCGGTCTCAATTTGGACCGCGCATCGAGCCAGAGGTGCAGACAATGGATAACAAGAAACGCAGTGAACGCAGACAGAAGATCCGTGATTTCATAGATGCGAACAGCAAGAGCCAGACCACCGGCGCGCTCTATGCGCTTATTTATGGCCCCTTTGGTCTCCTCTACTCGAACCCGAAGTTGGCCTTCCTGTTTCTCGTGGCAGCGATTGGACTCGGCTTTGTCTACTGGCCCCTGATCGGATTGCTTTGGTTGATTTGCCTGATTCTCGCGCCTTTCCAGGTGCGCAGGTATAACCGCAAGATCCGTCGTAGCGCCCGATTCCTCGTGACCTGAGCCGGGCCACCGGGCGTGTTTGCGGAGTGAGAAATGCTCGCTGAACCTGCATCGTTTGACGACGACTCGCCCCTGCGTGCTAGCATCGTGACGGTACAGACCCGCTCACAGTAAAGCCGCAGTCAGCCATCGTTCCTGCCCATGATCCGAATTCAACTCGTTGACGATCACCACCTGTTCCGTGCCGGTGTGCGTAGCATCCTGCAGGAGCACGAAGACCTCGTCGTGGTGGGTGAGTTTTCGAATGGAGAGGATGTCGTCAAGGCTATTCGTAACGACCCGCCGGATCTCGTACTCATGGACGTGAACATGCCCGGCATGGGGGGCATTGAGGCCACCCGCAAGCTTTTGAAAATCGCGCCGGATGTAAAGGTGATCGCGGTGACGGTGTTGAGCGATGACCCTTTCCCCAATCAGTTGCTCGACGCGGGCGCGTTCGGATATATCTCAAAGGGCAGTGGTTCGGACGAGATGATCGAGGCGATTCGAATGGTGATGAAGGGACATCACTATATTTCCGGCGACGTGGCGCAAAAGCTCACGTTGGCAAACTTCCGCAACAAGGGCGAATCGTCGCCAATCGGCACACTGTCGGCGCGCGAAATGCAGATCATGATGATGATCATCCAGGGGCAGGGCAACCAGGAGATCTCGGACACCCTTTTCCTGAGCCCCAAGACCGTGAGCACCTATCGCCATCGCCTGTATGAAAAGCTCGACGTCAGCAACGATGTCGAGTTGACCCACTTCGGTATCCGCCACGGCCTGGTCAACAGTACGCAATGAGTGCGGCCGTGTTTGACCCCGACTGCCGGCAGTGCGAGCGCCTCGCCGACTTTCTTGACGAGGTTCGCGGACAACACCCGGATTACTTCTGCCGACCGGTGCCATCGTTTGGCGCGTCTGCGCCTGGGTTGCTGGTGGTCGGCCTGGCGCCGGGAATGCATGGCGCCAACGCCACGGGCCGGCCGTTTACCGGTGATCATGCGGGTATTCTGCTGTATGAAACCCTGCACAAATACAGCTTTGCCAGCGCGCCACAGTCGCAGGCCTTCGATGACGGGCTGGAACTGCTCGACTGCCGCATCACCAATGCCGTCAAGTGTCTGCCGCCACAGAACAAGCCGGTTGGCGCCGAGATCAACACCTGCCGGCAGTTTCTGTCCGCGGAATTGACAGCGTTTCGACCCGGCGGGGTGGTGATTGCGCTGGGTTCGATTGCGCATAAATCGGTTGTCGCCGCATTCGGCGAGAAGCAGAAGGACCACAACTTTGCGCATGCCGCCGAACATCGCATGCCGCGCGGTATTACCCTGATCGATTCCTATCACTGCAGTCGCTACAACACGCAGACCCGCCGCCTCACCACGCCAATGTTCGAGCAGGTCTTCGCCCGTGCCCGCGAACTTGTGAACTAACCCGGACCCTGCGTGCGGGTTTCAATCGCGGTGCCGCACAGTAAACTTGTGATGTGACTGAAGCGGACGACACTTTCGACGCAAAAACCTTCCTGCGCAGCCTGACCGAGGGTCCGGGGGTCTATCGCATGCTGAATGGCGATGGCGAGGTGATGTACGTTGGCAAGGCGAAAAACCTGCGTCGGCGGGTCGGCAGTTACTTCACCCGCGCCAGCAATCAGCGCATCGCCAACATGGTGGCGCAGATCCGCGGTATCGAGATCACGGCGACCCATACCGAATCCGAGGCACTGCTGCTTGAAAACAACCTGATCAAGGAGCACAAGCCGCGTTACAACGTTCTGCTGCGTGACGACAAGAGCTATCCCTACCTGTTTCTGTCTGATGAGACCTTTCCCCGGCTGGCGTTCCACCGGGGCGCCCGCAAGCAGAAGGGGCGTTATTTCGGGCCATACCCGAGCTCCGGTGCGGTACGCGAGTCACTGCAGTTGCTGCAAAAGCTTTTCCCGATCCGGCAGTGCGAAGACAGTTATTTCCGTAACCGTTCACGTCCCTGCCTGCAATACCAGATCGAACGCTGCACGGCCCCCTGTGTCGGTTTTGTCACGCCCGAGGCCTACGCGCAGGACGTCGCCGATACCGTGTTGTTTCTCGACGGCAAGGCCTCTGACGTGGTGCAGCGATGGGTTGATAAAATGGAACAGGCCGCCGAGCGACTCGAGTTCGAAGAGGCCGCCCATCTTCGGGACCAGATCACGGCGTTGCGGGCCGTGCAGGAAAAGCAGTATGTAAGTGGCGAGCGCGGCGATCTCGACATTGTGGCCGTTGCAAGCAAGGGCGGGATCGCCTGCATTCAGCTGTTCTATGTCCGTCAGGGTCGGAACCTGGGGAACAAGAGCCTGTTTCCACGCTCGGGGAACGGGGCTGAAGAGAGCGAGATAGTGTCTGCCTTTATTGCGCAGTACTACCTCGGCAAGGCGGTGCCGCAGCAGATCCTGGTAAACGTCGAACCGGACGACAAGTTGGTTTTGCAGGAATCACTCAGTCGCCAGGCCGACCGAAAGGTCGTCATCCAGTCCCGACCGCGTGGGGAGCGTGCGCGCTGGTTACGCATGGCGGTGGATAATGCAGCACTGGCGCTGGTCTCCCGACTGGCCAACGAGGGCAATGCGCGGCAGCGCGTCGAGGCCCTGCAGGATGTCCTGGCGCTTCCCGAGCCGCCATTGCGAATGGAATGTTTCGATATCAGCCATACCCAGGGCGATCAGACTGTCGCGTCGTGCGTTGTGTTCAGCGAAGGCGGTCCCAGCAAGGCCGACTACCGACGATTCAATATCAAAGGGATCACGCCAGGCGACGACTATGCCGCGATGCGCCAGGCGCTGGAGCGGCGCTACAAGCGTGTCATGGCCGGTGAGGGCAGGTTGCCCGACATTCTGCTGATCGACGGTGGACAGGGGCAGTTGAATATCGCCCGCGACATCATCAACGAACTGGGCGTCGAAGGCGTGTTGCTGCTCGGCGTCGCCAAGGGCCCCGACAGGCGTGCCGGCATGGAGCAGCTGTTCTTGTTGGGTCGCACCGAGCCTCTTATACTGCCGGCAGACTCACCGGCACTGCATCTGGTGCAGCAGATTCGCGACGAAGCGCATCGTTTTGCAATCACCGGGCACCGACAGCGCCGTGGAAAGGCGAAAACACGATCGGTGCTGGAGGATATCAGCGGTATCGGACCCAAGCGTCGGACGCGTCTGTTGAAGCAGTTTGGCGGTTTGCAGGGCCTGTCGCGCGCGGGTATCGAAGACATCAGAACGGTTGAGGGCATCAGTGAAAAGCTGGCGCAGGAAATTTACGCAGCATTTCACGGTAACAAATGAACCCGATTTATAATCTTCCCAACCTGTTGACGGTGCTGCGGATCTTTCTGATCCCGGTTTTTCTTGTGCTGTTTTATCTTCCCGTTCCCTGGAGTCGCGAAGCGGCGACGGCCGTTTTCATTCTCGCCGCGCATCACCGATTGGCTGGACGGTTATCTGGCGCGACGCATGCAGCTGGTATCCGCGTTCGGTGCTTTTCTCGACCCGGTGGCCGACAAGCTGATGGTCGCGACGGCGCTGGTGCTGCTGGTTCAGTCTGATCCGAGCATCCTGATGGCGGTGGCGGCCGCGGTCATCATCGGCCGGGAAATCGCCATCTCGGCGTTGCGCGAATGGATGGCCGAACTGGGCAGCCGGACCAAGGTCGCGGTCTCGGAGATCGGAAAATTCAAGACCGCTGCCCAGATGGCGGCGATTACCCTGCTGATCTATCGCGACGATCTCTGGGCCATGCCGACCTATGTGGTGGGGCTGGTCCTGCTGAGCATCGCAGTGGTGCTGACCCTGTGGTCGATGACCCTGTATGTGCGGGCGGCGTGGCCCAGTCTGCGCGGCGACGAGGTCCCGCCGCGCCTGACCGAAGATCCTTGAGTATCAGGGTTGACACATGCCGCCAAATGCCTAAAATACTGCGCTCGTTCGGCGGGAATAGCTCAGTTGGTAGAGCACAACCTTGCCAAGGTTGGGGTCGCGAGTTCGAGTCTCGTTTCCCGCTCCAGATATTCCAGGAAACCCCGCACGCAAGCGGGGTTTCTTGTTTCAATCGCGACATTCGTCGTGACTGATGATGCCCAGTTTGGCCGAGTGGCAGAGTGGTTATGCAGCGGATTGCAAATCCGTGGACATCGGTTCGATTCCGGTCTCGGCCTCCATTTTTCCAATGATTGAATCCTTGTCCTAAGCCCACCTGTGGCGGCTTTTCGCGAAGCGCCGTTAGACTCGCGCGCCCTCAACCCGCTGTTCAGGCGTTTTCCTGCGCCTTGCCGAATGGTTAATCCACGCGTCAATCGGACATCGGTTCGCAGACCCGGGGTTTTCGCTGAGTAAACGAAACCAAGTGACCCCGTTCCTGTCGCTCATCGCTGGAAAATGAAATCGTCTGTCGAGCCTGTCTGGATCGATAAGGGATGCGCTGGATCACCCGCGCCGCCGAAAAACCCCGACCCTTGAACACTTCGGTAATTTCGATGTTTGGACGACCCATATGCGAATTATTTTTAAGTCGATCGTCGCGCAAACTGTTCTTTAACAGCAGTCAGGATTGAGACTGCATCAGCCATTTTCCAGGGAGCAATCAACGATCATGTTTGATGTCAAACAAATTTTGAATCAGTACCTGGGCGGCCAGATCGATGGCGCGCCACAAGGTAGCGAGAAGGCCGGAAATATGGGTGGAATCGCCGGTGGGGCGCTTGCCGGTGGTCTGCTCGGCCTGCTGGCGGGGACGAAGACCGGGCGGAAAGTCGGTAAGAATGTCCTCACCTATGGCGGAACAGCGCTACTGGGCGGTCTAGCCTACAAGGCCTGGCGTGACTGGCAGAATGGAAAGCCCGCAGCACAGCCAGGATCTGCGGCGGGCATGGCGGATATCGACCTGCCAACCCCTCCGTCCGGTTCCGCGTTTCTGCCACCTCCGGGGCAGGAGGCAGGCCTGGAACGTGACTTGATCCGTGCCATGATCGGTGCGGCAAAGGCGGACGGGGAGATTGATGCCCTGGAACGGGAGCGCATTTTCGAGCAGGCGGAACAGCTTGGGATGGATGATGCGATGCGCACGTTTATTTCCGAGGAACTGGCGAGTCCGCTCGACCTTGGAAAGATCGTGGCGCCTGCGGTCGGTGCTGAGACCGCGGCCGAGATCTATACCGCATCGCTGATGGCTGTAGACGCATCGAAGCCGGCGGAGAAAGGTTACCTGGCGATGCTGGCGGCGCGGCTGAAACTGGAACCAGGCCTGGTGGAGCATCTCCACGCCGTGACTGCGGCGGCGATAAAAGCGGCAAGTTGATCCGATTCGCTGGGCGGTTATTGCGACTCCGACAACGCGCCCAGCCTGTCTGGCAAGGCCTGGTCAATGGCGGATGAACATTCCGGCATTTCGTCTTCGCGCATCTTGTCGGTTCACATCCGGCTGACAGGATCGGCGGGTCAGACGAAAAGCTGGTTGCGGGCTGTCTCGGTGATCGCAGAAACGGCCGGGTGTTTGATCCGCCGTTCGGCAGAGATCAGGTAGTAGCGTTCGGTTATTTCCAGTGTGCGGCCTATGGTTTCCACACCATATTTGTCCAGTACATCCTTTTCCACCGCGCTTGGAGAACTGAATACCCCCGCCCCACGTTCACCGAAAGCCTTCATAAGGGCGCGGTCATCAAATTCGGCGACCACGAACGGATTGATCTGTTTGCGTTCGAACCAGGCCTCCAATTCTCTGCGCAAGGCGCTGCCGCCGCTCGGCATCAACATGCGCGCGCCATCGAGACACTGCGGAAAATCGGTTTTCATCGATTTGGCCCGCTTTGGCGTGGCGAAAAAGCTGATACCCGACTCGCCCAGGATGTGATTGTAGGCACGAATATTCAGCGTTGGATTGATCGGGCTGTCAGCCAGTACGACATCGAGCTTATGCACGGATAGGTCCGCAAGCAAATCCACCAGCGGCGCCTCATGGCAAATCAAGCGCACCATCTCGTCCATCTGCAGGACCGGCTCCAGCACCCGGTAGGCGAGCAGTTTTGGCACCACCATGGCCACCCCGACCTTCAGCGTGAGCGCGGAGCCGGGTGTATGCCCGGCCAGCACGTCCTGCAGTTCGACGCCGAGGCGAAACATTTCGTCGGCGTAGGAAAACACCAGCCGGCCGGTCTCGGTCAATACCAGGTTGCGTCCATCCTTGTCGAAAAGTTTTGAGCCCACCTGGCTTTCGAGATCTCGCAATTGCCCACTGATGGTCTGCGGGGTCAGGAAAAGCGTTTCGGCCGCCTTGGTGATGGAACCATGACTGGCCACCGACCAGAAGTAGCGCAGATGTTTGAGGTTGAGCTTTAGGTTGGCCATCTTGAGTTTCCTTGTTCGCGTCGCGGTTCGTGCATCGCTCAGGTTACGTGCCTTCGGGCGGTCTGAATAATAGACTGCGGGTCTAACCGTTCATAAAGCGCTTTTTTTGCCTCCTGGCCGGATCAGCCGGGCATCAAGCCAACTGCCAGCAAAGAAATGCCCAGCACGAACCACAGCAGAATCCCGACACGGCGGATGGCAACCGGGAGAGAGGCCTGCGATGTCAGCAGCACCGGCGAGAATCTCAGATCGCGAAACTGCAGACGTGAACTCGACAACTGATACGCCGCGCCGACAAGACACAGCACATCCCCGGGGGGAATCGTTGGTGGTGAGAAGGATGAGCGGTGCTGCGCACGCCAAACCAGCAGCGTGATGGCAAGGCCTATTGCGATCATTCCCAGTCCGGAAGATGACAGCGGCAAGGGCAGAAAAATCAGCGGCATCAACACGGCCGATGCGGCCGTAAGCAACCAGAAGACCGAGGCATATTGGAATTCTGCTGCGGCCCCACGCTGCGCAAGCAGCCACAGCATGCGGGCCATCAGCAGCGTTGTACCAATGGCGGAGAAGCCAAACAGCAAGGCCAGGTTGAGACTGCTTGCAGCGGTCGCTTCAGTGAGTGCGATCTTGGCGCCGGCGCCGGATGTCAGCGGCGCACCCATCATCGCCAGGGCAAGCACACCAAGCGCTGCAAGCAGCCATGGCCTGTTGCCGTGCTGCTGCCATTCGCCGAGACCGAGAAACAGGGTGCCTTTCAGCAACAGGTGATGCATCGCGAACATCACCAGCGCCGCAACGATCCCGGGCGCCATGTCGGGATGGATCTGTGCCACGGCAAAAACGCCGGTGGCCAGCCCCATCTTGGCGATACTCGAGTAGCCCAGAACTGCGCGCGGATCGCGCTGCATCAGGCCCGCAAGGACACCCAGCGCAGTGCCGATCACGCCCACCATCAGCAGGATTTCGCCCCAGCCCAGCAGTGCATCGCTACCTGCCGGCAGGAAACGTATCCAGCCGAGTAGACCGGCGCTGATCATTGGTCCACTGAGGACGGCGGCCGCGGCGGCGGGGGCCGCCCGGTAGGCGAGCGGTAGCCAGACATGCAGACCGGGCAATGCCAGTTTGATACCGAAGCCGAAGAGCAGGAGCGCCACGGTGCCCTGGTTCAGAATTTCCGGGGTCAGATCGGCGAAGCCGAACGTGCCCATGCGCTGGGCGAGCATCACCACGGCGGCGAACAGCGCCATCTCACCCACCAGGGTCCAGGCCAGATAGACCCGGGCGGCGCGGCGTGCATGTTGCGAGCGGCGGTGTGCGATCAGCCCGGTCGCTGCGAGGCCCATCAAGGCGAAGCCGACGTAAAAGGTCACGATGTCTGCAGCAAGGATCAATAGCAGGTTGCCAGAACAGGCCAACAGAAAGAACAGGGCGAAACGCGCAAAATGGGCATCGCCATGCATGCGAATGGTGGCGTACAGGCCAGCGAACAGCCACATCGCACTGCTGAACAGCAGAAAAGATGCGCCAATCGGGTCGAGATGCAGTGACAGGCCGAGCAACAGCCAGGGGATATCGAGCGCACTGCCGGCGGGCACCATGACGCTGGCCAGCAATGCAGGCAATGCGGCAAGCGCGATCATCCGGGGTCCGTACCGATTGCCAAGCAGCGGCAGCATCAGCATCGGTGTCATCCAGGACAAGGCAAGCAACGATGTGCTCATTTCGTGTACTCCCGATCGGCAATCAGTTGCGCCCATTCGAGGGGGCTGTAGGGTGCGCCGGCAAAGATTCCCGCGGCCAGCGCCAGCGCCGCGGTGACCAGTGGCGGCCACAACAGAAAGGCGTGCGTTTCCAATCGCGGACCATGCTGGGACAATGCGGGCCACGCTGTGTTCGCTTCACGAAACCAGGCGCGGTAGAGAATCGGCAGGAAATAGGCGGCGTTGAGCAGGCTGCTGGCGATCAATACCGGCATGACCCATTCCACCACCCCGGCCTCCACTGCGCCAAGACCGAGATACCATTTGCTGATGAACCCGGCGACCGGCGGTATGCCGATCATGCCCAGTGCCCCGATCGTAAATGCCAGGGTTGTGCCCGGCATGCGCTTGCCCACGCCGTTCATCTCGCTGACCCTGTGAATGCCCAGCGTTTCGGCATAGTTGCCTGCGGCGAAAAACAGGGTGATCTTCATCAGTCCCTGGTGTACCAGATGAACCACGCCGCCTATGGTTGCCAGCGGCCCAACGATCGCGGTGCCCAACGCGATGTATGACACCTGGCTGACCGTCGAATAGGCGAGACGTTTTTTCAGGTGGTCCTGCGACAGTGCAAGTACCGATCCATATACAATGGTAAAGGCGGCCAGCGCACCCAACGGCGCAAGCAGGTTCAAGGAATCGGCGAACTCGACCCCGTATACGTCATACACCACGCGCACGATGCCAAAGGCTCCGGCCTTGACGACTGCCACGGCGTGCAAGAGGGCGCTGACCGGTGCGGGTGCGACCATCGCCTGCGGTAACCAGCCATGCAGTGGTACCAGCGCGGCCTTCACCCCGAGGCCGGCGATCAGCAGAACAAAGATCCAGGTCAGAACCGATGGATCCAGTCCCGGGATGCCGCCAAGGATACCGCCCTGGGCGAAATCCAGTGGCCCGGCAATCGTCCGCAGCCATATCGCCCCAACCAGCAGCAGCATGCCGCCTGCCAGTGTGTAGGCGAGGTAGATGCGCGCGCCGCGAACTGCCTCGGGGGTGCCCTTGTGGGCCACCAGCGGGTAGGTCGCCAGGGTCAACAGTTCGTAGAAGATGACGAAAGTGAACAGGTTGCCGGCCAGTGCAAGACCGACCGTTGCGGTCACGCACAGGCTAAAGAAGCCGAAGAAACGGCTGCGGTGCGGCGCGTTTTCCAGGTAGCCGATGGCATAGATGGTGGTCACCAGCCACAGCACCGTGGACAGGGTCACGAACAGTACCGAAAGCTCGTCGGCATGCAGCACGAGGTCGAGTCCCGGCGCGAGTGTCCAGCGGGTTTCGAAGACCTGTTGGTGAAAAACGCCCCAGATCATGACACCGACCAGTCCGAGTTTTACCACCGCGCCAAACAGATTGAGTGCGGTGCGCAGGCCGTGGCTTTCCTCACGCAGCATGAAGATAACCAGTCCCGGCAGCAGCGAGCTGAGAACGATCAGAGCGGGAAGCCAGGTTTCCAGATTCATGATGCGGCTCCTGCCGACAATGCCGCGGGTGCGACGAATTCCCAAACCATCACGGAACCGAGGCCGAGAACGGCGGTAGCGACGATGGCCAGCAGCAGTGCTGGAATCTCTTCACGACCGTCTGCCAGAACCGGTGCCGATCTTTCGCCGGGACCGAAGGCATAACCGAGGACGCGGAACGTGTAGGCCGCGGCCATCAGCGATCCGATTGCGACGACCGGTACCCATATCCACTGCTCGAGCGCGACGGCGGAAGAAAGCAGTTGCCACTTGGCCAGAAAGGCGCCGCTCGGAGGCAGGCCGATCAGAGCGACACCCGACAGCGCAATGGCGAAAATCGTGACCGGCAGCGCGCGCGCCGTGCCGCCAAGATCTTCGATACGGTCATGCCCGGCACGCTGCTGGATAACCCCGGCGGCGAGGAACAGCGCGCTCTTGGCGAAGCCATGGGTCAGCGCCATCAGGACCAGCGCGCCGAATGCCGCATCCCTTGCGCCGCCC
>CAVRBK010000059.1:0-10888 GCA_963719025.1 uncultured Gammaproteobacteria bacterium
CCGGGCCCGCGCTCCCTGAGGCCTATGACGTTTCCGCCTTGCTTATACAGCAGCTGGTGCCGGGACAGAAGGCTATGCCGCTGCCGACAACGCCTTCAGTTCATCGTGTAGTGCTGCGGGTATCGTGATCCCGTCGCGCGCCGCCGCCGTTCGCAAGGCATAGCGTCGTGCACCAGGCAGGCGCGTGCCCTGCTGCTGCAGGATGGCGCCGAGCAGCGTTTCGAGGCGTTCGGCAAAGGCGCCACCGGAGAACGCCCGCGGATCGATCGCGATCAGGAACTGGCCGACCGCGGGCGGCTCGCCGGGCGCGGTGAAGAACGAGGTGGCCTCGAAACCGAACCTCGCGCCGGTCAATGCAGCGGCAAGTATCTCGACCATCAAGACCAGCGCTGCACCCTTGGCGTCACCCATCGGCAACATGGTGCCCTGCATGGCTGCCTCGGCATCGGTCGTCGGTCTGCCATCCTTGTCGAGCGCCCAGCCCTCGGGGATCGGCTCGCCCTGCTTCGCTGCGACCATGACCTTGCCACGCGCGACCTTGCTCAGGCTCAGATCGATGATCAGTGGCGGGTCGGACTGCCTGGGTGCAGCGAAAGCAATCGGGTTGGTTCCGAACACGCCGGCCGTGCCGCCCCAAGGGGCGATCGCCTTGGGACTGTTGCCAAACACCAGTCCGATCAGACCGGCTGCCGCCAGTTGCTCGACGTGATAGCCCGCCTGGCCGAAGTGATGGGAACGATACACGCCGGCCGCCGCGATACCGGTCCCGGCGACCCGATCGACCAGCGTCTCGACCGCCAACGCCAGCGCCGGATAGGCGAAGCCGTTGCGCGCGTCTATCCGCAGTGCCGCGGTCGCGGCCGTCTCCAGGGTCGGCAGCGCATGACCGTCAACCTTGCCGGATACCGCCTGCGCCGCGTATGACGGCAGCCGCGACAGGCCATGCCCCTTCTGCCCGTCGATCTCGGCGGCGACCAGCGCGCGGGCAACGCACGCGGCATTCGCCTCGCCGGTCGCGTTGCGCATCAATACGTTGCGCGCGAGCGACTCGGCCTGTTCGATGCTCAATGTAGTGCCACTCATTGCCTGCTCAATACCTTGCGTACATTTTCCGCGGTCACGGCGCTGACCCGCACATTGGATTCCCGGGTCACCCCGGCGATGTGCGGCGTCAGCACGAGGTTGTCGACGCCGGCGAATCGCGCACCGGAATCGTCGGAAACCGGCTCGGTCGCGAACACGTCGAGCGCGGCACCGCCCAGATGCCCTGTTCTGAGGGCCTCGATCACGGCATCCTCGTCGACGGTGCCGCCGCGCGCGGTGTTGATCAGCACCGCTCCCGGTTTCATTTGCGTGATCTTGTGCGCGTCGATCAGTCCGCGGGTCGCGTCGGTCAGGGGTACGTGCAGGCTGACGACATCGGCGCGTGCCAGCAGCCTGTCGAGATCGGATCGCTCGGCCTCTTGCCAGGCCGGGTCGTCATCGGCCACAAAAGGATCGTGGGCGATGATGTACATACCCAGCGCCCGGGCGCGCCGCGCGGTCTCGCGCGCGATGCCGCCGTAACCGACCAGGCCCAGCACCTTGTCGCCGATCTCGCGTCCCATGCAGCGCTGACGCGGCCAGTCGCCGGCGATGACGTCCGGGCTCGCCTGGTAGGCGTTGCGCAGCAGCAGCATCGCCGTTGCGACGACATACTCGGCCACGGCGACATCGTTCGCACCGGTCGCGGGGCACACGGCGATGCCGCGCCGCTCGCAGGCCGCAAGATCGATGTTGTCCAGCCCGACGCCGAGTCGCCCGACCACCTGCAGTGCATTCGCCGCCTCGAGCAGGCCGCCGCGTACCTGGGTGCGGTTGCGCACCACCAGCGCGCGCGCGTCGGCGAGCGCGGCCGCCAGCGCCTCCGGGCTGTCGACCAGGGCCGGGTCGTACATGACATCGAAATCGGCAGCCAGCGCGTCGACCGCGGCCTGGTCCATGAACTCGCAGATCACGACATCCGTCATCGACACCCTCAGACAGAAACAAAATCAATAGGCATGGCAAGTCTTCTCAGTCGAACAGCAGCCCGCTCGGCAGCGGCACCAGCAGCACCTTGGCGAACATCGTGTAGAAGCCGAGCACGATGCCGACGCCGACCAGCGGATAGACGATCAGCCGATAGCGGGTCCACTCGTCGTACATCGCCAGCCACATGATCGCGGCGAACACCAACACGCCGGATAGCGCGAACCCGACATAGGGCATCAGCCCGGTTCCAATCAGCATCGTCGCCACCAGGCCGATGCGGCGGGGCGTCGAGGCCCCGTCGGCTGGCGTCCCGTCGCCCGCCGACGGTCTCACGAGGTTCCATACGATCAATGCCATCGAGAACACGATCATCGCGACCGCGATGGCGCGTGGGAATACGTAGGAATCGGCATCGGTCATCGTCGTCGTATCCCACAGCGACACCGCCGCCAGCGCGATGAACACGACGGCCATGACCATGCCGCCGGTATCGCGACGGCCCCGCGTTGCGTGGTTGTCAATCGGCACTGACCTTTCTCCTCGAACTGCCGAGCCAGCGTGACCGGATCAGCGGGTAGAACAAGGACACCAGGATCAGCGCGATGATCGCCAGGCTGATCGGTCGCCCGAAGAACATGCCGACCAGGTCTTCTGTCGCCGCACCGATCGTCCACGCCTGTACGAAGCCCTGCTCGGCGATACTGCCCAGGATCAGCCCGAGCACGATCGGTGACGGGCTGAAGCCAAGGCGGTTCAGTACCCAGCCGACGACACCGAGTACGATCATGATCGCGACATCCGAGATATTGTTGCGGATCGAGTAGGTGCCGATCATCGTCATGAACGCGACCGTCGGCACCAGCATGGCCTTGGGTACGGTGATGATGGTCTTGTAGGCATAGCGCCCGATGATCAGGCCGATCGGCAGCATCAGGATGGTCGCGATGAACAGGCCGTAGATAAAGGTGTAGACGATCGAGCCCTCGCTGGTGAACAGGTTCGGGCCGGTACGCACGCCCTGGATCAGCAGCGCGCCCAGGATGACCGCGTCGGGCGGCGTACCCGGTATGCCCAGCACCAGCGTCGGGATGAACCCCCCGCCGACGGTGGCGTTGTTGGCCGACTCGGTCGCCTGGATGCCCTCGGGCTCGCCCTTGCCGAAATGCTCCGAACGCTTCGAGCTGCGCCGTGCCTCCGAGTAGGCGACCAGCCCGGCTATCGAGCCGCCGGCGCCTGGCAGGATGCCGACCAGGGTGCCGATCACCGAACTGCGCAGCAGGTTGAACTTGTACTTCCACGAGATTGCCATCGCCTCGCGAAAGCGAAAGCCGCGCGGCTTGTGCGTGACCTTCAGGTGCCTGTCGGGCGTGGCAACCAGGTCGATCAACACCGGTATGCAGTACAGGCCGATCAGCGCACGACTGTCTCGATGCCGCCGAGCAATGTCTGGCTGCCAAACGTGAAGCGGATATCGGCACTGATCTCGGCGACACCGACACACGCCAACAGCAAACCGAAACAGGCACCGATCAGGCCCTTGAGCAAATTGCCTTCGGACAGGGCGGAGATCAGCGTCAGGCCGAATACCGCGAGCCAGAAGTATTCGACCGGCCCGAACGCGAGCGCGACGTCGGCCAGCGGTGGCGCCAGCATCAGCAGGAAGATGGCACCGACCAGGCCACCGACGACCGATGCCAGGCAGGCCAGCGTGACCGCCAGGTCGCCGTCGCCGCGCTTGGCCATCGGAAAGCCGTCGAACGTCGTGGCGATCGCCGACGGTGTGCCGGGCGTGTTGAGCAGGATGGCGGCATAGGCGCCGCCATAGATCGCCCCGGTGTAGATCGCGCCCATCAGGATCAGCGCCGACGCCGGCGGCATCGTGAACGTGATCGGCACCAGGACGGCGACCGCCATCGTGGCGGTCAGCCCCGGCAGAGAGCCGATGACGGTCCCGGCGATCACGCCGCCCAGCGCGAGCAGGATGTTGAGCGGGGTCAGAGCCTCCAGCAGGTATTCAATGCCTGGCATGGTCGCTGCCCTCCCGGCCTGTGTTGCCGTCCTGGTTTCCGAAAGGCCTTACTGCACGACCCCGGCATCGCGTGCCGCCTTGCCATACACCGCCTTCTTGTCATCCATGAAGGCCTGCATGCCGGCATAGTCGACATCGAGCAACGCCATGCCGTCGTTCTCCATGCGCTCGCGGAACTCCGGATCGGCGTTGATCTCGGCGATCATCTCCGACAGCCGCACGCGGGTCGCCTCGGGTGTCGACTTGGGTACCGCGATACCACGATAGGCACCGGAGACCAGGTCGAAGCCGAGTTCCTTGAAGGTCGGTACATCGGGGAACTTGGGGTGACGCTCTTCCATCGCAACCGCGAGCAGGCGTACCTTGCCCTCGTGCTTGGCACCGACCGAGGTGTAACCCCATTCCGCCTTCACCTGTTCACCGAGCAATGCCGCCACGGCCTTGCCGGTACCCTTGAAGGCCACATAGGTGGTCTTGATGCCGGCCATGTCGTCGAAGCGGATCTGCGCCAGGTGATTGGCCGTACCCTTGCCGGATCCGGACAGGGTCAATCTGCCCGGGTTGGACTTGGCGTAGTCGATGATGTCCTGCAGTGTCTTGAACGGGCTGTCGGCATGTACGACCAGGGCGTCCGGCGTGTAGTGGAACATGTACACACCGGTTATGTCGTCGGTTTTGAAACCGACGTCTTTCTGCATCGGCTTGACGATGATGTGCGGCAGGTTGATACCCATGATGGTGTAACCGTCACCCTTGGCGCTGTTGAGCTGCGACCAGCCCACGGCCCCGCCGCCGCCCGGCTTGTACGAGATGACAAGATCCTGGCCGAACTTGTCCTTGAAGAACGACTGCTGATGTCGCGCCGTAATATCCGATTCGCCACCCGGGCCGAACGGAATGATGTAGTTGATGGGTTTTTCCGGATACTCGGCAAGGGCCGAACCGATCGGAAGCAGTGCCGTCAGCGCTATAACCGCCATTTGTTTTAATTTCATTTCAGTCTCCTCTCATCTCTGTTGTCGTCAAACCAAAGAGTAGCCTACCGGCGCATTGCATCGACCGGCCCCTGCAGAACGCGCCAGCCAACCCCTTGAGCCTGCGGCCGCAGTGCGATCTCAGGCGCAGCAGCGTTACCTTCGAAAGATCGATGGCATGCTGCAAACCGACCAAAACAGCACCCGGCAGGGTGATTTCCTCCTGGTAACATTCGCGGGCTTTCTACCCGCCTCCTTGTTTCTCAGTATTGCATCGAACCTGCGCCGGTATCGCGGCGGCGTTGCCTTGAAACGTACACCTGTCGATTGGCTGTCAGTGGGAAATCAGAATCGGCACCTTTGCCTTTCTAAGGACACTACTGGTGACCCCACCCAGAATCGACTGACGAAATTTGCTGTGCTCATAGGCACCCATCACCAACAATCTCGGTTGCTCCTTGTCGAGGAATTCCAGAATGCGGTGGCTGACCGTCTTGCCCTTGCGCTTGATATTCACGTGCTCGGCCTTCACGCCATGACGCTGCAAGGAAGTTGCCACATCGATTTCGGGTAGCAGCGATTCCGAGTGTTCGTCGGCAACCGTGAGGACCGTCACCAGGCTCTTGGTCTTGAGGATCTGCATCGCGTCAGCGAGCGCGCGCGCAGCGGCCCGCTTTCCATCCCAGGCCAGCACGGCGTGCTCGTTGAACGTCGACATGTCGAATTCCCGCGGCACCAGCAGGACCGGCCGACCGCTGACCATCGCAATGATGTCCGGATGCAACTCGTCATCTTCACCCTGTATCGCGTCGTAACGGCCGAGAATGGTCAAATCGAACAGACGCGCATATCTGGCTACCTTCGCATTACTGTCACCAGGGCTGGATATCCAGTGAAGCTTGTCGGGCGCCGAACTCGATGCGGTGCGTTGATTGAAACGGGCTTCAATTTTCTTGGTCGCCTGCGCCTGCGCTGTTTTTATGCTTTCCCGAACATCCTCCGGGATCCAGCTGTTTACGTTTGGATTCACCGGGGCAAAACTGTGCGCCAACAGGCCGGTCAGGTGAGCGTCATACTTGTCACGCATGAATAACGCGGCATCCAGGGCAGCATCAGAGGAGTCAGAGCCGCTGTATGCGATGAGAAGATTCTTGATTGCCATAAGGTTTGCCTTTTTCGCGATCAACGCGATGTCTGAATGAGCCCGATCGGTGTTTCTGGCATCGTCACCGGGCTACCCTGGGCTTACGGCCGCAGGACAATCTTCGGCGCGGCCGCCTTGCCCTCGTGGATGTCACGAAACGCTGCCGCACCATCGGACAGCGGGCGGGTCTCGACCCAGTCAAGCGGGCCAAGCGAACCACGGTATAAGGCATGGATGGCGGCACGCAGATCTACCGCGCTGTAGGTGTAGTTGCCGAGGAAGGTGATTTCTTCAAGGGTCATCCTGCGTGTATCCAGGCCCGGTTCGTTGTCCTGCAGGCCCACGTGGGAGATGACGCCACCTGCGTTCACAAAACGGCACGATGCCGCTCGCGTTCGGCCGCTGCCTACCGCATCGATCACCAGATCGAAACTGTTTTCCTCGGGCAGGTCGTCTCCCAGGGGATCATAGACCTCGCAACACTCAAGCTTTTCGGCGGTTTGCCTGCGCAGGGGATTCGTATCGCCAAGACAGACTTCAAAACATCCCTTGCCTTTCAGCATCAACGCAGCAAAGGCACCAATCGAGCCGCCGCCCAGCACCAGGGCCCGGCACTCGGAGAGCGGTCGGTGCATTACCCTGTCCGCCAGATAGATTGCGTGCAACGACGTGGCTGCGGGCTCGGCGAGGCTGGCGATCACAGGATCCATGTCCTGCGGCATCTCGAGCAGATTGCGCTCGGGTATCGTGATGTATTGCGCGAAGGCACCGGCGAGGCGCATGCCGATCAATTCGCGCTTGGCACACAGATTCGACCGGCCACCCTGACAGTGGTCGCAGACACCGCAGGTCATCAGCGGGTTGAGCACCACGCGCCGATCCTTTTGCGGGCCGTTCTGCACCACTCCGACGGCCTCGTGCCCGAGTATCAGCGGCGGAACGCGCCTGGCATCGTGTCCATGATAGGCATGCATGTCGGAACCGCAGATGCCGACCGCCTCTATCTTGATCAGCGCCTCACCCGGTCCCGGGACAGGATCAGGTTCGTCGCGGTACTGCACCTCGAGTGTGTCTGTATATACGAGCGCTTTCATTCGTTGTCTGCCTATTTCGCTGTGAAGCCACCGTCGAGATGGATAACCTGGCCCGCGATGTAGTCGGAGGCCGGCGAGGCCAGAAACACGGTCAATCCGTCCAGATCGGGAAGCACGCCGTTGCGACCAATCGTAGTCTGGACAGCGAGCTTTTCCAGCAACTCGGGATTCTCGTATACCGGTGCCGTCAGCTCGGTGGGGAAAAAGCCGGGGGCTATCGCGTTACAGATGATTCCATGTCGCGACCAGGCCTCCGCCATGGCACGCGTCAGCTGCGCAATTCCCCCCTTGGACGCGCCGTAGGCCAGACCATTGGGAAAGGCCCGGCTCGATTGCAGGGAGGCGATATTCAGGATTCGGCCCCAGCCCTGCTCCTGCATCGCCGGCACCAGTTCACGCGCAAGAAAAAACGGCACCGCCAGGTTGAGATTGAGTGTTCTGTCCCAGCTCTCGAGCGTGATCTCTTCAACCGGTTGACGAAAATTGACACCCGCTGCGTTGATCAGGATATCGATCGGACCGAAAGGCAGCTCGGCGCGTTTCGCCAAACCGGGCAGTTCAGCGCGATCGCCGAGGTCTGCAGGAAGCGCCGCTGCCCTGCCCCCGTCAGCCTCGATATCGGTAACGGCCTGCTGCAACTGCGCCTCGCGGCGGCCGGTCAGCACCACGGCGGCACCGGCCTGCGCCAGCGCCTGGGCCTGGCGGCGTCCGATACCGGACGTCGCCCCCGTCACCATCGCAACCTTGCCTTTGAGGCTGAAGTCCGCCATCACTCTACGGCTTCAGGTTTCAGCTTGAACGATTCGCCGGGAAAGTACTTGAACAGGCGGTCGTCGCCGGTGCGCGCGTGCGCCTCCATGCCTTCGAGGCGGGAGATTCTGGCGCACGCCGCAGCCACTTCGCGATTCGCTTCGCGGCTCATACGCTGGGTCGTGACAGTCTTGATGAACTTGCCCACAGACAGACCGCCGGTGTATCGACCGGCACCCTTGGTCGGCAGGATGTGGTTGGTTCCCGAACACTTGTCGCCGAAGGCCACGGTGGTTTCTTCGCCGACGAACAACGAACCGTAGTTGCGCAGGCGGTTCACCCACCAGTCGAGATCCTGTGCCTGCACCTCGAGATGCTCACCGGCGTAATCGTCGCTCACCTGCGCGGCTTCTTCCCGATCGGAACACAGGACGACTTCGCCGTAATCGCGCCACGATGCCTCCGCTGCCGTGCGTGCAGTGTCAGGCAGTTTGGCGATCAACGCCGGAACCAGTTCCATCACCTTTTCTCCCAGGGCGCGGTCCAGCGTTATCAGCCAGCACGGTGTATCCAGGCCATGCTCGGCCTGACCCACCAGGTCGCTAGCTACGATCGCGGGATCTGCAGACTGGTCAGCGATGACCGCGATCTCCGTGGGGCCGGCAAACAGGTCGATACCGACACGACCGAACAGCATGCGCTTTGCCTCGGCCACAAAGCGGTTGCCCGGACCCACGAGAATATCGGCTGCATGACCGGTAAACAGCCCGAAGGCCATGGCGGCAATGCCCTGCACGCCGCCCATGGCGAGGATGGTGTCTGCGCCACAGAGATTGGCCGTATAGATGATCGCGGGATGCACGCCTGCACCAGGCTTCGGTGGTGAACAGGCGATCACATGGCCGACACCCGCCGCCTTCGCGGTCGCCACAGACATCACCGCGGACGCCACATGCGAATAGCGCCCGCCCGGCACGTAACAGCCGGCCGTAGCGACAGGTATCTGTTTCTGCCCGGCAAACAAACCCGGGGAGAGTTCGACCTCGAAGTCGACCAGTGCGGCGCGCTGTTTTTCGGCAAAACCGCGCACGCGCTCGTAGGCGAACTGAATGTCATCCTTCACCGGTTGAGGTACCTTGGCGGACGCCGCGGCGATCTCTTCGGGCGTAACCACGATGTTGCCGGAGTACTTGTCCAGCTTTTCCGCGTACTCGCGGGCCTTCTCTTCACCACCCGCTTCAATCGCCGAAAGCATTTCGGAGACGATCTTACGGGTGTCGTCTTCACCACTGGCGGCGGTCTTGTCCGCCTTTTTGAGGTATTCGATAGTCATAATCTTTTCTCTGGTTTCATGTAGACAGAAAAAGCCGGCTGCCTGGCGTCATCACAACGCCCACAGCGAAAGCTCCGGCACGAAGGCGAGTAACAATACGACCAGGAACATCGAAAGGACGTAGGGCACGGCTTTGCCAGCCACTTTGAGGATTGGGGTCCCGGTCAAACCGGAAACCACGAACAGGTTGAGCCCGAGGGGTGGGGTTATGAAGCCAACCCCGAGAGAGGTCACCATCATGATGCAAAAGTGGATCTCATTCATGCCGATCTCCTGCGCCAGGGGCAGCATGATCGGGGCAAGAATCACGATATTCGGCGTTGTCTCCATGACACAGCCGGCGATGATCAGGATGAAAATCATCATCAGGATGATGACCGTGTCGCTGTCGGTCATCGAGGTCATTGCGTGTACGAAGCCCTGCGGAACTTCGAGCGCGGCCAACGTCTGCGCCAGCGGCAAAGAAAAGGCAATGATGGGGACGATCACGCCGTTGACCTTGGCTGAGCTCGCCAGCATCTTGGGGAAATCTGCAAGCGTAATCGTGCGCTGAAGAAGTCCGATAATGATCGTCGTCACCACGGCCACTGCAGCGGCCTCGGTGGGGGTGAAGATGCCGGTGTAGATACCGCCAAGAATGATGAACGGCACGATCAGTGCGTAACGGCCGTCGTATATTGCCTTCCCGATACGCCGGACAGAGAAACCCTGATTCGCGTTTTCATAGCCCATGATCCGGTTCATCACCACGTTGGTGATCATGATGGTCACCATGACCAGAAGCCCGGGAATGATTGCGGCGAGAAACAGGGTCGACGCGGAGATCCCCAGGATCAGGCCGATGATGATGTAGGCAATCGACGGTGGTATCAGAATGCCTGTACAGGCACCGGAGGCAACCAGGGCGCAGGCATAGGGTTTCGGGTAGCCCTGTGCTACCAGGCGGTCGATCGTCATGCGCCCGACACCGGCGGCACCTGCAGCATCGGAGCCGGAGATGCAGGCAAAAAACCCGCATACCAACACGGTGGCGGTGCCGAAGCCGGAACGGAAACCGCCTACCAGCGCCTCAGCCACATCCAGAAGTTTGTGTGAAAGCCCTGTGCGCACCAGTACATCACCGGTAAGGATGAACAGCGGCACGGCGATCAGCGCAAAGGCATCGATGCCATCGAAGAGCGCCTCACCGACCAGCGAGAGCGGCAACGCGCCGGAGAAGACGAGCATGGAGATGGAGGTCACGCCAAGCACCGCCCATACCGGAACGGCGAGTATGATCATGATGACCGCGATGAGCAGTGGCAGGTAAAACTCCCACCCCAGTACGAGCTCGAACGTATCCTGTTGGTAGAGATGTTCCATTAGTCGAATAACCTCGCACCTTCATACACAGGACGCCCATGACGAAAGTCCCCCCAGTCACGCCAGATCGACTGCAGCAGACGAAAACAGGTGAGGGTAAAGCCGAAAGGTACAGCCGCAAGGAACCAGGCCTGATCGATGCGAAGGCCATGAGTTACCAGCAAGACCCAACCGAACCAGTAGAGGACA
>CAVRBK010000060.1:0-13689 GCA_963719025.1 uncultured Gammaproteobacteria bacterium
TTGTTGTGTGCTCGTTCGACGTATTGCTGTTGACACTGATCTGGAAGTCACTTCCGTCCTTGTGGAGGAAGAAGTTGTTGTTGAGATCGATCCAGACGTACTCAGCAATACCTGGAGCAGGGTCTGCAGTCTGTTGCTCTAGGCCATACCACTTGGCACCCCGGAGCTGCGACTTGATGTCATCGACAGCTTGATTGAGCGTGTTCCAATCAACAGCCTGAACGTACTGAGTAGTATCCGCACCACCCGGAATAGCAACTAAGTCTGTCTTCGGAAAGAAGAGAGCCGTATCGTCGTAGATGTAATGAGGCATGGTACGTTCCTACGTCAGGGAGGAGACCGATGATCTTCAAACCCATGGACCAAGAAGTTCTCAAAGAGATTCTCAAAGACCAAGAGAATATCCTCGCCCCTGAATACGAGAAGCATAAGGCCTTCTTCGATTCGTTTCAGTGTCCGTACTGTGGGGGAGGAGTTCGCGAGATTCTCTTACCTAATATGCTGTTCACACCCGAAGGGATACTTCCAAAATATCTCGCCGAATGTAACGATTGCGGAGCACAGTTTGAGCCTTATACGGTAATCGAACTTCGTGGACCTACCAAAAATCCTCTCGAGGAAAGTACCTAAATTCTATCTAGGTAAATCTGTTCCCTAGGACGCGGATCCTCATCTGATGTATCAGGACCTGCAATAAAGTAGGTTTGCTTGAACGTACCGCTAAAGGTAGGCAGATTTGTTCCTCCGATAACATCGAAGGACTGACTGCCTCTAATACGACGATCAACTCCGTGAGTCAGAACAACCAACCGAATAGGCTGACGGACTCGAGTTGCCCCATTCTGTCTGATTATCTTCGTAACTTCGTCGGAGCTTATCTCGTTCAAGTTAGGATCGATATTATTGATATAGCTAGTCAGCTCTGTAACTATATCTTCTTCCGAATCACCACCCGTATGACAGCATCAACACTGACGTAACTCGGTAGAAAATGCCTAACAAGAGTATTCGATACAACGACTCTATCTAATGGCGAATCGAAGAAGTCTTGAATGTTGGCGATCAACTCTGCGTTGTCGTAGCTGATCTGAAGATTCTGTCCGGCTAGAGATAAACGATTCGTCAGGTCAGGGGTAGAACCTACGGGAAGTACGGACGTAGGAAGAATGATACTGACCTGCTCCTGACCAGAGAATACAAAGATCTCATCGCCCACTTGAAGGGTATACCCAAAGATAGTGTAGTTACCTTCAAGCTGAAGACCTACATTCGTAGAGATGTTTAAGTCTTCATTCGTACCAAGACCAATGACAGGGACATCTACATAGTAGAGAGATCCCTGATTATTCTCCATCTCTGTAGACGATATCTTTAAGATACCGTCACGTAAGATGCGATAGGGAGTCTTATATTAGAAATTCAGATCAGTAGATAGAAGATCATCTGGCGAAGATATTTGGGAGGGTTCTAAAATATCTAGAACACCAAAGATAGGATTCGGAGATGAACCCCAGGGTATGGATATAATGGTTCTCTCAGAGACTTCTCTGTAAAATCTACCTCGGAAATAATTCTGAGATAGATTCTTACCACCGCCAGATGTATCAGACGGAGTAGATTCTGGCTGAGAGTGACGTACCCAACGTAGTTCTACGGTCTCTTCGAAGTTAGCAGACCTATCTATCTCTACGTAGGGGTCGCCGTCGAACGGACCTCCAGATTGCGTACCTGCATTGACTACTTGAAAGGTACCAAGATACGCCTCGTCATTCCCGTCTTTGACGACCACGTCGTTGGCTGGGTCAGTGGCCTCACGAACAGCATGGATGGAGATCCATTGGTTGGCAGACCAGAGGTCGGGGGCCGCTGCTTGGAGTTTGGATCCATAAATCCTCTTGGTATCTTTTAGACCTACCGCTCCTATACGCCTGCCATCTGCTTCTTCTCCAGTGAACGTAATGATACCTGCAGCAGGGCCACTACCTCCGAGGATAGAAGTAGAGGTCGGGTCTATATCAATGTATTCGCGCGGTAGATTATTTCGTAGGGTACGAAGTACAAGCTTGTCCCCATCTGCTATAGCTTCAAAATCTGGGGTAGCCCCTACGAATGACGTATCTGCATTGATTGCATTAACGAGATGAGTGATGGTGCTATAGACCGTAGAGATAGCAATAGCGAATGTACGTGTACTACTTAGCGGAGCTGAAGATTCAATAAGTATCTTCAGGTCTGCGCCACTCGCGGAGTAGTCTAGAGGGAACGTAATGTCAGAAGACTCTACGAAAGCTCTTAGGTAACCTGCAGGGCGCGCTGACGCTAGCCAGCGATGGCAGTTATACCTATATCGCGGACCAGGCGGCGGCGGATGCGCTGGCCTTGGGTGACACCGATACCGATACCTTTACCTATACGGTCAGCGACGGCAACGGCGGGACCGATACCGCCGAGCTGGTGATCACGGTCACCGGCACCAATGACGGTCCGAGTGCGGTGGACGACACCGGTGCGGTCAACGAAGACGCGACCCTGACGGTGGTCGACCGCCAACGGCGTGATCGATCATGCGACCACCGGTGACAGCGATCTCGACGGCGACACCCTGAGCGTCAGCGCGATCCGCACCGGTACCGAGGCCGGCACGGGTACGGGCGGTACGGTGGGTGGGACGACCACCGGCACCTACGGCACCCTGACGCTAGCCAGCGATGGCAGTTATACCTATATCGCGGACCAGGCGGCGGCCGATGCGCTGGCCTTGGGAGACACCGATACCGACACCTTCACCTACACGGTCAGCGACGGCAACGGTGGGACCGATACCGCAGAACTGGTGATCACGGTCACCGGCACCAATGACGCACCGACGATCAGCGATGTGGCCGACATCGGCTTCAGCGAGGCCGCGGATGCCAGTGCGCAGGATCTGAGTGCCAGTGGCACCGTGAGCTTTGGCGACCTCGATGGCACGGACGTGGTCGATATCAGCACGACATTGAGCACGGCTGCCGTATGGAGCGGCGGTTCGATAGATCCCGCATTGAAGGCCTTGCTGGAAGCCGGCTTCAGCGCGAGTGTGACGGATGCGGCGGCACCGGGCAGCACGGCGTGGGGCTACACGGTAAACAATGCCGATCTGGATTTCCTGAAAGTCGGCGAGACGATCACCCTGACCTATACGCTGACCGCGACCGACAACGTGGGTGCGACGGCGACCGATACGGTGACGATCACGATCACCGGTACCAACGACGGCCCGAGTGCGGTGGACGACACCGGCGCGGTCAACGAAGACGCGACCCTGACAGTTCGACCGCCAATGGCGTGATCGATCATGCCACCACCGGTGACAGCGATCTCGACGGCGACACCCTGAGCGTCAGCGCGATCCGCACCGGCACCGAGGCGGGTAGCGGTACATCAGGTACCGTCGGCGCAGCGCTGACCGGCACCTACGGCACCCTGACCCTGAATGCGGATGGCAGCTACAGCTACGTGGCCGACCAGGCCGCGGCCGATGCGCTGGCCGTCGGTGCGCACCGCGGACCGATACCTTTACCTACACGGTCAGCGACGGCAACGGCGGGACCGATACCGCCGAGCTGGTGATCACGGTCACCGGTACCAATGACGGCCCGAGTGCGGTGGACGACACCGGTGCGGTGAATGAGGATGCGACCCTGACGGTGGTCAAGGCATCGGCGTGATCGATGCCAACGATACCGATCTCGACGGCGACACCCTGACGGTCAATGCGATCCGCACCGGCACCGAGGCGGGCAGCGGCACAGTCGGTACGGTCGGCGTAGCGACTGACCGGCACCTACGGCACCCTGACCCTGAATGCGGATGGCAGCTACAGCTACGTGGCCGACCAGGCCGCGGCCGATGCGCTGGCCGTCGGTGCGACCGCGGACGACACCTTTACCTACACGGTCAGCGACGGCAACGGTGGGACCGATACGGCCGAGCTGGTGATCACCATCACCGGCACCAATGACGCACCGACGATCAGCGATGTGGCCGACATCGGCTTCAGCGAGGCCGCGGATGCCAGTGCGCAGGATCTGAGTGCCAGTGGCACCGTGAGCTTTGGCGACCTCGATGGCACGGACGTGGTCGATATCAGCACGACGTTGAGCACGGCTGCCGTATGGAGCGGCGGTTCGATAGATCCCGCATTGAAGGCCTTGCTGGAAGCCGGCTTCAGCGCGAGTGTGACGGATGCGGCGGCACCGGGCAGCACGGCGTGGGGCTACACGGTAAACAATGCCGATCTGGATTTCCTGAAAGTCGGCGAGACGATCACCCTGACCTATACGCTGACCGCGACCGACAACGTGGGCGCAACGGCGACCGATACGGTGACGATCACGATCACCGGTACCAACGACGGCCCGAGCGCCGTGGACGACACCGGCGCGGTGAATGAGGATGCCACGCTGACGGTGGTCAAGGCATCGGGCGTGATCGATGCCAACGATACCGATCTCGACGGCGACACCCTGAGCGTCAGTGCGATCCGCACCGGCACCGAGGCGGGCAGTGGTACAGTCAGGTACGGTCGGCGTAGCGCTGACCGGCACCTACGGCACCCTGACCCTGAATGCGGACGGCAGCTACAGTTACGTGGCCGACCAGGCGGCGGCCGATGCGCTGGCCTCGGGTGACACCGATACCGACACCTTTACCTACACGGTCAGCGACGGCAACGGTGGGACCGATACGGCCGAGCTGGTGATCACGGTCACCGGCACCAATGACGCACCGACGATCAGCGATGTGGCCGACATCGGCTTCAGCGAGGCCGCGGATGCCAGTGCGCAGGATCTGATTGCCAGTGGCACCGTGAGCTTTGGCGACCTCGATGGCACGGACGTGGTCGATATCAGCACGACATTGAGCACGGCTGCCGTATGGAGCGGCGGTTCGATAGATCCCGCATTGAAGGCCTTGCTGGAAGCCGGCTTCAGCGCGAGTGTGACGGATGCGGCGGCACCGGGCAGCACGGCGTGGGGCTACACGGTAAACAATGCCGATCTGGATTTCCTGAAAGTCGGCGAGACGATCACCCTGACCTATACGCTGACCGCGACCGACAACGTGGGCGCGACGGCGACCGATACGGTGACGATCACGATCACCGGTACCAACGACGGCCCGAGCGCGGTGGACGATACCGGCGCAGTGAATGAGGATGCGACCCTGACGGTGGCCAAGGCATTGGGCGTGATCGATGCCAACGATACCGATCTCGATGGCGACACCCTGAGCGGTCAGTGCGATCCGCACCGGCACCGAGGCGGGTAGCGGTACATCAGGGTCCGTCGGCGTAGCGCTGACCGGCACCTACGGCACCCTGACCCTGAATGCCGATGGCAGCTATACCTATATCGCGGACCAGGCCGCGGCGGATGCGCTGGCCGACGGCGCTACCGCGGACGACACCTTTACCTACACGGCCAGTGACGGTAACGGCGGGACCGATACCGCGGAACTGGTGATCACGGTCACCGGAGTCGACGTTGCATCAACGATTACCGGCAACACCATTTTCAGCGGCGACGCAGGCGATGCGGTTCGTGGCGATCTCAATGCTGTTGATCCTGACGGCCTGACCGACCTGAGCTATTTCACGATCAAGACCGATGGCACCTTCGGTACCGCGGCGATCCATGCCGAGACCGGAGCCTGGACCTATTCCCCGGCAAGCTCGAACTGGTTCGGTACCGACAGCTTCACGGTCACTGTCACCGACGACGAGGGTGGCGTCACTGACCGGGTTGTCAATATCGCACTTGCCGAAAGGGTAGTGGAAATCGAGGCGCCGCCCGAGGTTCCTCCACCGCCGGCGGACGATGATGATACGGCGGAAACCGATACCGCTGATGACGAAGTCGATACGCATCCCGAGGTGGAAGAGGAGCCCGTTGACGACGGGCAGGATGGCGAAACCGAGGATGCCGCCAAGACTGGCGAACCCGATAAGTCACTGGATGAGTCGTCTTCCGCGCGTTCGCCAATATTTCCGGGAGAGATCGTGCTCAGCGTGATGCATGAGCGCAATACCAATGGCAATTCGTCCGATCTCTCGGCGGTCAAGCCGTCTGTCGAATCGGCCCGAACATTCATTCAGGAACTTCACTCTTTCTGGGTGGCCGAGCAACCTGAGGTTGCTGCGCCGCCGCAGTTCCTTGGCCAGTCCGAGAGTTTCTGGGTAGACCTGGACAAGATGCGCGTTGATATGTCGGACGATGCCGAGGAGGTCGATCAGAAGCTGCAACTCAACGCAGAAGCGGCGGCAGGCCTTGGGATCAGTCTTACGGCAGGCTTCGTGAGCTGGGCCTTGCGCGCCGGTTCCATGGTGGCCAGCTTCCTGGCTGCGATGCCGACATGGCGGAATTTTGACCCGATGCCGGTATTGGGTGCAGACGAGGCCAGGCAAAAAGCCGCGGCATCTGACAGCGATAAAACGCTGAAGGACGCCGACGAAAACGAAGAAGATGCAAAAGTTGATGCCATGTTCGACCGATAACCTGATTGACACCGTCCAAAACGAATCATAGGGAATCTGCTTGTGTTCAATGTTTCACCGATTTTCCGCCTGGCCATTGGTCTGATACTCCTGACCGTAAGCCTCTTGCTGGTCGGCGATATGCTGGGGATCACGCCGGACGAGCGTCGTGCCGAGCTCGATGCGCGCAAGTCCATCGCCGAGGCCCTGGCCGTGCAGGTTTCAACCGATATCTCGGAAAACCGGGTGGCTGCCGTGGTTCAAACGGTCGAAGCCTTGCAGAAGCGCAACGACAATGTTCTCTCGGTAGGCCTGCGACAGAGCGATGGTCGACTGGTGGCGGCCGCCGGCGATCACACCGTGCACTGGGATCCTGCGGTGGAGGAGCGCTCCACGGCATCTCATGTCAAGGTGCCGATCTATGGCGAATCCGGGCCGTGGGGCGTGGTTGAGGTCTCCTTTGTCCCGCTCGACAGTATCTGGTCGTCGATGTTTCGCGGTGGCTCGATTGCGAGTGTCATCCTGTTCGTTGCCCTGGTGGGTTTCGGCGCGTACTGGTTGTTCCTTAAACGTGCGTTGAGTGAGCTGGACCCCAGCTCGGTGGTTCCGGATCGGGTTCGTGCCGCCTTGGATGTGCTCGCTGAAGGTTTGGTAATCCTCGATCAGAGTGGTCGTATCGTGCTGGCCAACCTGGCATTTGAACGCAAGCTGGGTACCCAGAGAGACCTGCTGGTCGGCAGTTCGCTGGGGGCACTGGATTGGCAAAAGCAGGAAGGTAGCGGCAGAACTGCCAAGCCGATGCCGTGGCAGATCCTGATCGATGTCGGTGAGGCACCTCCCACCTCGCAGATGGAGTTGCGTACGGCGACCAACGAGCGCCTCTCCTTCGCGGTCAACTGCTCGCCGGTCAAAGGGCCGAATGGTGCAATCCGCGGCGCGGTCGTGACATTCGATGACCTGACTGAGCTGGAGCATAAAAACGGTGAACTGGAACGCACGCTGGGTAAACTGGAACAAAGCCAACGCGAGATCACCCGGCAGAATCGCGAACTCCAGGTCCTGGCGACCCGGGATCCCCTTACCGGGGTTCTGAACCGGCGTTCGCTGTTCGAGGGCATGAAGACGCTGCTCGCCGAGGCCGCCGAAAGCGATGAACCGTTGAGCGTGATCATGGTCGATATCGACCATTTCAAGTCGATCAATGACCGATTCGGACACGCGACCGGTGACAAGGTCATCAAGATGCTTGCCGGTATTCTCACCCAGTCGGTGCGTGCCGAAGACCTGGTAGGTCGCTACGGTGGTGAAGAGTTCTGCGTGGCCTTGCCTGGCCATGATGAGGCGCAGGCCGCCGAGATCGCTGAGCATATGCGGCTTGTTTTGAATGATGGGAAGAACGCCCGTTACACCAGCGCACTGAGAATCTCCGCCAGCTTCGGTGTTTCGACCGACTGGCTTGGCAAGATGACATCCGGCGCACTGGTCGACCTGGCCGACAAGGCGTTGTACGAGGCCAAGGAGTCGGGCCGCAACCGTGTCGTGTGCTGGTCGCAGATCGCCTCGGATGAATCGGCGACAGTGCATGGCAACAACGCTGATACGGCGACACCCTCTGCCACCGAGACCGCAACGGTCGATGTTGATGTGGAAACCGAGGCCGATGGCACCACCGTCAGTGAAACGGTCCGGTTACGCGCCAGGGTTGCCGAACTGGAGGCGCTGACCAACCAGCAGATGGCCGAAGGCATTGCTGTCGACGAGAACACCGGGCTGCCAAATCGGCTGGTGCTGCTCGACAGAATTCGTCAGTCCATGCAGCGCAGCCAGCGCGACGGCAGCCGGCTGGTGCTGTTGTCACTCGACATTGACGCGATCAAGCTGGTGCGCAATACCCAGGGAAGTGGCAGCGCCGACAAGCTGATGCGGATGGTTGGTTCGCGGCTGAGAACAACGGTGCGTTCGGTGGATACTGTTGCCGTGCAGGATGGTGCCGAACTGGAAGTCAGCGTTTCGAGCATGGGGCATGGTGAGTTCGCGGTGTTGTTATCCGATCTGGCCGATATCGAGAGCACGACATGGATCGTCCAGCGCATTTTTGCTGCCCTGGATGAAACCGCCGAGATCGATGGTAGCGAGATTCTGCTGGATGCCAGTATCGGCGTCAGCGTTTTCCCGAATGATGGCGACGACCCCGATGTTCTGCTGACAAATTCAGCCGCCGCGTTGCGCGAGGCAATCTCGACCGAAGGGCGAAATGTCTGCCTGTTCTACAGCAAGTTCATGAATCAGCAGTCACAAGAACAGTTACGGATGCGAACTCAGCTGCGGCATGCGATCGATCGCGGTGAACTGTTTCTGGAGTACCAGGCGGGCGTCGATATGCACGACGAGCGGATTACCTCGTTTGAGGCCCTGCTGCGCTGGCGTCATCCCGAATGGGGGCTGGTGCGGCCCGACCGGTTTATCCCGATTGCAGAGCATGCCAGCCTGATCGACCAGCTGGGAGACTGGGTTTTTGCGACGGCGATGCGTCAACTCAAGGCCTGGCAAGACGCGGGCTCGGACAAACTGAGCATGTCGGTGAACTTTTCCGCGGTTCAGTTCCGCAATCTCGACCTGGTCGATCGTGTCGTGTCCACCCTCGGGGAAATTGGCGTCGATCCGTCATCCGTGATTGTCGAGATTACCGAATCGACATTGATCCAGAATCTCGAAACCGCGGTGGCCATTGTCGAAGGCCTGAGCAAAGCGGGCATGCGGATCGCACTGGACGATTTCGGAACGGGTTACTCGTCGCTGAGTTACCTCAATCGTTTCCCGATCGACATCATCAAGATAGACCGTTCATTCCTGCAGGACTTCCCCAGCAAGGCAAACGATACGGAAATCGTATCGGCGATCATTGCGATTGCGCACAGTCTGGGTATGCGCGTGGTAGCCGAGGGTGTTGAAACAGATCGGCAGCTCAAAGTGCTGCAGAACCTGCAATGCGACGAGATCCAGGGCTACCTGTTCAGTAAGCCGATTTCCCGCGAACAGGCCGCCGAGCTCCTGCTCAATCCGACCAGTATCCGGCGGATAGCGAGAAACGCAGGCCAGGCCGGTATTGGTGCCGTCGGTGGCCGCAATTCCGCGATTGTCGGGGTGGTGAATCAGGCACCGCGGCGCCGCTTCGGCACCTAACCGTCTATCGGACTGCAAGCCGTCAGCGACTCAATGCTGAGGTCGCACCACTGGATCTTTAGAAAATAAGAGAAAACTAATATAATGCCCGCCAGAAAACTTCTGGTGCGGGTTCCAGTGGCCCGCCTGACACAACACGTTAAGGGGGCTACCCGGTATGCACAACGGCACAACCATCACCCAGTTCATCATCGAGGAACAGCGCAAGATCGAGGGCGCTACCGGTGATTTCACGTCACTTCTGAACGATATCGTTACTGCCTGCAAGGTCATTTCCAACCTGGTCAACAAGGGTGAGTTGATCGGCGTGCTGGGTTCCGCCGGCAGCGAAAACGTGCAGGGCGAGACGCAGAAGAAGCTCGATATCATCACCAACGAGGTGTTTCTGAAGTCGAACGAGTGGGCCGGTCATCTGTCGGCCATGGCCTCCGAGGAGATGGACGAGATCTATGAGATCCCCAGCCAGTACCCGCGCGGCAAATACCTGCTCACCTTCGATCCGCTGGACGGTTCGTCGAATACCGACGTGAATGTCTCGGTCGGCACCATTTTCTCGATCCTGCGCTGCCCCGGCGAGCGCGTCTGCCCGAACATGGAAGCCTTCCTGCAGCCCGGCACCCAGCAGGTCGCCGCCGGTTATGCGCTGTACGGGCCGTCGACCATGATGGTGTTGACCACCGGTAACGGCGTCAACGGCTTCACCCTGGACCAGGATATCGGTGAGTTCATCCTGACCCATCCCAACATGACCATCCCTGCACAGACCCGCGAGTTCGCGATCAACGCCTCGAACATGCGTTTCTGGGAAGCCCCGGTGAAGCGTTACGTGGACGAGTGCCTGCAGGGCAAAGAGGGTGACCGTGGCGAGGATTTCAATATGCGCTGGATCGCATCGATGGTGGCCGAGGTGCATCGCATCCTGACCCGCGGCGGGATCTTCATGTACCCGATCGACGACAAAATGAAAGTAGGTGGAACGGAAGGAAAACTGCGGCTTATGTACGAGGCCAACCCGATGAGTTTTGTCGTCGAGCAGGCCGGTGGCGCGTCATCCACCGGGCGTGAACGGATCATGGAGGTGAAACCGCGTGAACTGCACCAGCGTGTTCCCGTGATCCTCGGTTCGCGCGAAGAAGTCGAGCGGGTCGTGAGCTACCACGCAGAATAACGCGTGCTGACAGACTTATGATCAACGGGCCCGCGGGCCCGTTTTTTGTTCCTGACTACAACACTCGGGTAAACTCGGCTCACGGGTTGAGCTGGGCAGAGCGCCAGAACACTAAAAAGGCGCCGTTGGTTTCGATTTGCGAGACCCGTTCTGTTTATTGACTGAGTACCGCTGCTTTCACCGGCAACCGGCAAGGGGTTGAGCGGCCTGCATGGGCCGCGCGCTCGTGCCTGTCCGCTGCCGCAGGCATTTCGGCGATTTCGGCCGGGATGCCTGCTGGTGCAGCGGCGGACTCGTAACTGACACAGGCCATCGGGATGGGCCACCCTGACGGTCCTGACAACCCGCGATGGCGAACTGAGAGGCAATTGATGCGACAGGCGGACACTGTACTCGGCGAGTCCAAAAGGCCCTTTCTCGGCCCCAGCCTGTGGGCACCGCTGCTGTTACTCCTTGCCGCTTGCGCGGGCATCGTCTACGAGGGTTACGAGGTTGGGCAGACACTCCGTCAGTCGGCGCGCGACGCGGCACGTGCGCAGGGCCTGGCAACAGCCAACGAAATTGCAGGCGTGCTCGATCGCGAGCAGGAGCGCCTGCGTGCCTTTGTCGTCGAAAAGGAAGATGAAGTCCGGAAAATCCTGGCCTTTCCCGACAACTGGCCGGCGGTCGAGGCAATCCAGGAGAGTTTGCGACGCATGTTCCGCGGTGCGCTTGCGTTTACCGTCACCGGCCCGGATGGCGTGCCGCTGTTCGAGGATTTCGACGGTCTTGTCGGCGAGGTCTGCCAGGCATCGATGCGAGACTATGCCACCGGACTGGCCAGCGGCATCCAGCAAACCGAAATACCGCCAATCCACCCGGTTCCCGGTGCCTACCATTTCGACCTGATCAGTCCCTGGAAGCTGGATGACGGGCAGTCCGGACTGTTTTTCATCAGCATGTCGCCCGAACGCATCGTCGAACTTATTGCGGCAGCAGAACGGGCGAGCGGTAACCGGATTTACCTGACGAGCCGTTCCCAGCCAACCCTGATCGAGGTGGCGGCATCCGGTGCACGCGATACCCTGCAGGGTGATTTCCGCCTCGGCGTGGAGGGTCTGCCGGATGAACATTTCAGTACCGATCTGCCGGGTACCCACTGGCGCCTGCTCGTGGTGCCCGATCAGGCCTCGCTGGAGGCCGGGCTCGAGGAGGCCTATATCACGACCGGCTTGCTGGTCGCCGGCCTGTTGGCAATCAGCGGGATACTGCTGTTTCTGATTCGCCGCTCTGAACGGCGCAACAGTTCCCTCTTTATGCGCAGCCTGCAATCGAGCGTGAGTCGTCAACGGGCGATCCTGCAGTCGATGGTGGACGGCATGGTCACCATTGATTCGCACGGCAAGATTCATCACGTCAATAACGCGGTGACAAAGCTGTTTGGTTACCAGGCGAAAGAGCTGATCGGATCGAATGTCAGGGTGCTGATGCCGGAACCGGACCGGTCGGGACACGACGGCTATCTGAGTCACTACATCAATACGGGTGAAAGCAAGATCCTGGGTAAGGGACGCGAGGTGGTGGCGCGTCGCAAGGATGGCAGTGTCTTCCCCGCGCTGTTGACCCTCGGCGAATCGCTCGAGGGCGAAGAACGGATGTTTGTCGGCATTCTTCACGATATGACCGCCTACAACGAGGCCCAACGCAAGATTGTTGCGCAGGCGGTCGAGATCCAGCGTTCGCATAGGGAACTCGACGAGATCAGCCAGATTGCATCGAATAATCTGCAGACGCCCCTACAGCACATCGCGTCGGTGAGCGAGGCGCTTGGTTCAGATCGGGGCGCTGCGCTCAGTGGCAACGAAAAGGCTCAGCTCAAGGCGCTGACCAGTCAGGCGCGGGATATGAGCGATCTGGTGAAAGGTCTGGCCGATTACACGCGCAGCGGTCATGCCAAGGTGAAGAAGCTGGTCGATATCGGCGAGGTTGTGGCCGATGTACAGCGCGACATGGCGGAACGGATCGCCGCCGTTGGTGCCAAGGTGACGGTGGGACAGTTGCCGCAGGTGAGGTGCGATCCGAAACAGTTGCACCAGCTGGTCTGGAACCTGTTCGACAATGCGCTGAAGTTTCGCGATCCACAGCGGTCGCTGACAATCGACGTGGCGCGGCTTGATCAGGATACCGCGGAAGGCGATGTGGTCGTCGCGGTGAAAGACAATGGCATCGGGATTCCCGAGGATCAGTTGGAACGCGTGTTCGAGGCCTTCCATCGGGTGAACCCCGACGCGGGTGTCCCGGGTGCCGGTCTCGGGCTCTCTTTCTGCCGCAAGATCGCAGAGGGCGCCGGTGGCCGCATCTCAGTCTCGGGAGCGCTCGGTGAGGGCAGTACCTTTACCGTGGTCCTGCCGCGCGCGGCAACGTGATGCAGCGTTGATGCATGCATCGGCCCAGACCGGGATCAAACCGTTTTCCGTTGCGGCAGTGCCCGGCCTGCGGTCGCCCGCTCAATCGGTCGGCTGCAGAAAGGCATCCCAATAGGGTTGGTCTCCAAAGCGCTGGGCGAGAAATTCGCTGAATACCTGGATGCGGCGGGGTACCAGGCGCCCTGGTGGGTATACCGCATGGATGCCGGTTGATGGTCGGTGATAGTCGGTGAGAATCGTGTGCAGGCGACCTGCGCCGATGTGTCCGGCAACGAGAAACGAGGGGGTGTTGATGATGCCCAGTCCCGCCACTGCGGCCGCGCTCAACACATCGCCATTATTCGCCCGCATGCGAATGCCTGGAATGGCGACGATCGGCTCGCGCCCCCCGGCATGAAACTGCCACGCCTGTTTGAGCA
>CAVRBK010000061.1:0-18030 GCA_963719025.1 uncultured Gammaproteobacteria bacterium
GACCTTGATCCCACCGTCTTCGGCGGTCAGGCGACATTTGCCGTCGAGCAGGTACAGGGTGGTTTCGTCGGTTGCACCGATGTCCAGCAATACCGCGCCTTTGCGCTCCTCGTGCACGTAGAGCTGCTCGCTCAGGGCCTGCAGGTCGTCCTGCGCCATCTCGCGCAGGGTGCTCAGGCGGCGCAGGACGCGGTGGTCGGGTGTTCGGCGGTCTGGGTCATTCAGGTCCGGCTATCGCGATGCTTCTTGTTCCTTAAGCATCGGCGGCAGGGGCGGATTCTTTAGCCTTTGAGGGAAGGGGAAGTGGCGTGATCCTGGCCGCGCCAGCCGCAAGACTGGCGGCGGCCGTGCCGCAGGCAAAAAAACCCGCCAGAGGCGGGCCTTTTGGGCGAGATAGCCGCAGATCAGGCGTGCGAGCCGACGATCTGGTGCGACAGTTCCACCACGCGCATGGCTTTCTGCATGTAGATTTCGCGATAGTCTTTCAGCAGACCTTCCTGCGAGTAGTAGTAGTCTTTGCCGGTGATACCGTTTTTCGTGCTCGATGTCGATGAACTGCTTCTGCAGATCGAGCATCTCGGCGATCAGGGTGGCTTTTTCAGCCTTCAGGGCTTCCATATCACTCATGTTGTTCTCTCCAGATTCGGTTGAGAGTTTTCTGCGTCCGCCGGGGACGCGTAGCGCGAAGTATAACCCGATGCTAATGTTCCGGGTCAATCGCCCTTGTGTTCAGCAGCCGCACTGCTGCGCCGGGCGCTGGGTGTTGAGCTGCAGTGCGCCGATCGATCTGGCCGAGACCGTCCAGTTCATGCCGATCGAGGTAGTCGACGATGCCCTGGTTGATCTTCGGCAGGATCAGCGGGTCGTAGAACAGCGCCGTGCCGACGCCGACGGCCGTGGCGCCGGCGAGCAGGAACTCGATCGCGTCGTTCGGCGTGGTGACGCCACCCTGGCCGATGATCGGGATGCCGTGCGCCTTGGTCGACCTGGTAGACCTGGTGCACCTTGAGCAGGGCGATCGGCTTGATCGCCGGACCGGACAGGCCGCCCTGGTTGTTGCCGATATGCGGCGTGCGCGCCTCGATGTCGATCGCCATGCCCATCAGCGTGTTGATCACCGCGAAGGCGTCGCTGCCGGCCTCGATACAGCGCCGGGCGTTCTCGGCGATGTCGGTCTGGTTGGGCGACAGCTTGGTGATCAGCGGCTTGCGCGTGACCGCCGCGGCAGGCCTCGACCACGCGCGCCGACATGTCCGGGTCGTTGCCGAAGGCGACGCCGCCTTCCTTGACGTTGGGGCAGGAGATGTTGATCTCGATGGCGTCGATCGGCGAATCATCGAAGCGCCGGGTGACGTCGATGTATTCCTCGATGGTCGAGCCCGAGACATTGGCGATGAAGCGGGTCTCGTCGAAATCCAGGGTCGGCAGGATGTCGTCGACCACCGTGTCCGACCCCCGGGTTCTGCAGGCCGATCGCGTTCAGCATGCCGCCCGGTGTCTCGTAGACCCGGTGCGGCGCATTGCCCAGCCGCTGGGTGCCGGTCGTGCCTTTCAGGCAGATCGCACCCGCATCGCGGTTGGAGAAGCCCTGCACCCGCGTATACTCTTCGCCGAATCCGACGCAGCCGGACAACAGCACCAGGGGCGTAGCAAAGTGCATGCCGCAGAAGTCTGAGGCAAGCCGGGGGTCAGTATCAGCCATCGGGATCGAGTTCCTCGCTTTGTTTCATGTCGTTCTGTATCAGCCGGAGATCCCGCCCAACACCGGCAATATCATACGCCTGTGCGCCAATACCGGCAGCACCCTGCACCTGATTCATCCGCTCGGTTTCGACGTCGACGACAAGCGCCTGCGGCGCGCCGGCCTGGATTACCGCGAATATGCCGAGATGCGTCAGCACGCCGATTTCGACGCCTTTCTGGCCGACGTGGCACCGGCGCGCTGGTTCGCCCTGTCGACCCGCGGACGCCAGCGCTACGACCAGGTCGCCTATGCGGCCGGCGATGCCTTCGTGTTCGGCCCGGAGACCCGCGGCCTGCCGCAGCCGATGCTCGACCAGCTGCCGGCAGAGCGCCGCCTGCGCCTGCCGATGCGCACCGGCCAGCGCAGCCTCAACCTGTCCAACAGCGGTCGCGATCCTGGTCTACGAGGCATGGCGCCAGCACGGATTCGCCGACGGCGCCTGACCCGCAGCGGGTCGCGGCCTGGATCCTCCTCCGAACTTCTGGCGTCTGCGCCGCGATTTTCAAGATCGTGCGGTAGCCGCCGATGTCTGACACAGGACGATACGGTCGCGGGACAGCCCCGTTCGGAACATACCTGCTATGGATCAATCTGTCAGCCAGCCGGCCGGAACAATGGCAGGTGCATCGCCGCGCCGGCGCAGTCCGCCGCTACCGCGAGATCGCGGCGAGCGGCAGACGCTCGCTGATGCAATCGCTGTTTTTCCACCCGGACCGAGAGATCACGCAGGAGCAGGGACAGGCGCTCACCCGCGTGGTTCTGGCGGCTATCGGCACGCGTGCTGTTCTTTGCGACGCGCGCAGCTTCGGCCAGGGCGACGAACCCTTCCTGCTCGCCCTGGCCTACTGCTGGCCAGCTTCTTCTACCTCTCTTTCGTGTCGCGCCACAAGCAGGACTACCTGTGGCGGCGCTACGTGGTGATTGTGCTCGATCTGGGCGTCGCCACCTACCTGGCCGCCCATTTCTCCGACCACCGGCATCGCCTTCTACCCGCTGTTCCTGTGGGTCATGATCGGCAATGGCCTGCGCTACGGTCAGCATTTCATGCAGGTGGCGACCCTGTTCGGTCTGCTCGGTTTCACCGGCGCCATGGCGTCCAGCGGTTTTCTCTGGGCCAACCCCGGAACCTACATCGGCCTGATGACCGGCCTGGTGCTGATGCCGAAGTTCTTCATGGTGATGATCGAGCGGCTCGCCGAGGCCAACATCGAACTGACCGAACAGAAAGAACAGGCCGAGTTCATGGCCACCCACGACGTGCTCACCGGCCTGCCCAATCGCGCCTATCTGCATACCCGCCTTGAGCAGGCGCTGTACCGGGCACAGCGGCGTAACGGCCAGGTGGCCGTGGCCTTCATCGATCTCGATTCGTTCAAGTCGATCAACGACAGCTTCGGTCACGAGTACGGTGACTACCTGCTGAGCCAGGTCGCCGACGCGATGCGCGCGGTGTTGCGTGCCAGCGATACCGTGGCGCGCCTCGGCGGTGATGAGTTCGTCGTGGTGATCGACGATTACAACGAGCCGGCGCGCATCGGGCGGGTTATCGAGCGCCTGTTCAGCTGTGTCGGCCGTTACTACTCGATCGGCGAGTACGAGACCTTTGTCACCTGGAGTTGTGGCGTGGTCGTCTACCCGGCGGACGGCGCCGATATTCACAGCCTGCTCAAGCATGCCGACACGGCGATGTATGCGGCCAAGGCGCGCGGCCCGAACAACTTTGCCTTCTACGATCCGGCCATGTCGGAGCGGGTCAGCGGGCAGTTGGCGTTGCGCGACGAGCTGCGGCTGGCGTTGCAGAAGCAACAACTGGAGCTGTACTACCAACCGATCATCGATGCGGCAAGTGGGCGGGTTAGCTCGGCCGAGGCGCTGTTGCGCTGGCATCATCCGGAGCGCGGCCTGTTGTCACCCGGATCGTTCATCGCGGTCGCCGAGCAGAGCGGCCTGATCAACCCGATCGGTGACTGGGTGCTGCGCGAGGCATTGCACTTCGCCGAGGTCTGGCAGGCCCGGGCCAGCGAGCCGATCACGATGCACGTCAACGTCTCGCCGCACCAGCTGAAGCAGGACGGCTTCGTCGACAAGATCCGCGAACTGCTGGCGGAGGTGTCAGCTGCCGTCCTGTGCCCTCGACCTGGAGATGACCGAGAGTGCCCTGCTTGAGGATGAGCGCCGTGCCGAGGCCCTGCTGCACAGTCTCAAGACGCTCGGTATCAAGCTCGCGCTGGATGATTTCGGTACCGGTTTCTCGTCCCTGTCCTACCTCAAGCGCCTGCCGGTGGACACGATCAAGATCGACAAATCCTTTATCGACGACATACCGCAGGGTGCGCGCGACTGCGCCATGGTCGAGGCGATCCTGACCCTCGGCGCACGAGTTCGGCAGCGCGATCGTCGCCGAGGGCATCGAGCAGGCAGCGCAGCGCGACTGGCTGGTCGAGCATGGCTGCGGCTTTCTGCAGGGCTACCTGTTCAGCCGCCCGGTGCCGCGGGCCGAGTTCCTGGCGCTGTGCGACACAGACGTTCGCGACCGGTCCGACACAGGACGCGGCGGCGTCGCTTGAGCGTCAGCGGCCGGTCCGGAACTCGCCGTTAGTCCGGCCACGACGCGCAGCGACAGGGTGTCGCGCTCTCCATCGATCGCCGACCTCGAGCACGCAATAGGCGTTGCTGCGGCCCGGATCATCGTGGCAGTTGCAGCCGCCGACCACCTCGGTGAAGAACACCCCGACGCGCGCGCTCAACTGTTCGCGGGCGGCGCTGCACTCCAGCACGCTGATCAGCGAGATCGTTGGCGTCGATCATGCCACCCTGGTTGCAGCCGTCCTGCAGCGGCAGCTGCTCGACAGGCAGTTCGGCGAGCGCCAGCGCCAGCTGCTTTTTCAGACGCTGGTCATCGGCTGGCCCAAGGCAGGCGCGCAGCTTGTCGGACAACATCGGGCGGGTTCTCACAGCAGAATTCAGGGATTCATGACAGATTGTACCGGCCCAGCGGGCATGGTGTTTGCTTAGGATCTGCTACGTTTACAAGGCTAGGCTCATAAACTACCAAGGAGAATGCCGATGTCAGTCGCAAAAGTCACCGAGATCATTGCCTCGTCGAAAAAGGGTTTCGACGATGCCGTCGCCAAGGGCGTCAAACGCGCATCCAAGACGCTGAAGGGCGTCACCGGCGCCTGGGTCCAGGATCAGCAGGTCGTGGTCGAAGACGGCAAGGTCACCGAGTACCGGGTCAACCTGAAGGTCACCTTCATCCTCAACGACTGAGTCCGCCCGCACTGGCGCCGCCCGGCGCCAGCGTCATTCAGCCCTACCCGGTGAATGCCTCTTTCGATGCCAGGTAGTCGAGTTCCTGCGCGCTGCTGCTGCGCCCGAGGATCGCGTTGCGGTGCGGAAATCGACCGAAGCGCCGGATCAGTTCGCGATGATGGCGGGCGAAGCGCGCGTTGTCAGCCGAGCCCTGCCGCCTCGAACAAGCGCACCGACCGATCCTGGTCGGCGAGGTCTTCACTGTGCATCAGCGGCATGTACAGAAAAGCCAGCTGGCTCGCCCGGCAACTGCCGGTCGAAGCCTTGCGCCACGGCGTGTTTCGCCACCCGATCGCCACGGCCTCGGTGGCGAATGCGTGCGCCTGGCCGCGGTACATGTTCAGCGGGAACTGATCGAGCACGATGGCCAGTGCCAGGCAGCCGTCGGCGGTCTGCTGCCAGTCGTCGAGTTCACCAGCGGCAGCCGCCCGCCAGGTGGGCTCGAAGCGTTCACGGATCTGCGCGTCGAACGCCGGGTCGATCCGAACCAGCGCCTGTGCATGCCGTCGGCGAACCAGAAGCCGATGATGTCAGCCGATGTCGCGCCGTCAGCGGCACTGGGCTGCACTCAGCCCTCCAGCTGTTGCGCGACCCGCTGCAGGCGCTCGCGCACCTGTCCGGCCAGTGCGTCGACCGCCGGGTCGCCGACCAGTTCGAGCACCGCGGCCGGGTCCATGAAGGCGACCGTTACCGCACCGTCGTCCTCTTCGCGCACCACGACATTGCATGGCAGCAGCAGGCCGATGTCGGCGTCGGCGCTGATCGCCTGGTTGGCCAGCGCCGGGTTGCAGGCGCCGAGGATGCGGTACGGACGACGATCGATATCCAGCTTGGCCTTGAAGGTCTTGGCCACATCGATATCGGTCAGTACGCCGAAACCCTCGGTCTGCAGTGCCGCGGTGACCTCGTCGACGACCTGGTCGAAACCGCCTTTGGGACTCACGTGAAAACCATACATGTTCAAATCTCCTGAGTTGATTGCGGTGCATCCGCATTATCCGGAACCTTGTCTGGCGATGGCTCCGGCTGTTCCCCGGTGCCTGGTTCCTCCAGGCCGCGTCTTTTCCACATCAGATAGATCACCGGGATCACGAACAGCGACAGCAGCGGCGCGGTGATCATGCCGCCGATCATCGGCGCGGCGATCCGGCTCATCACCTCGGAGCCGGTACCGGTGCCGAGAAAGATCGGCAGCAGGCCGGCGACGATCACCGCCACGGTCATCGCCTTGGGCCGCACCCGCATCACCGCACCCTCCATGATCGCCTCGTGCAGCACGGCCAGGGTCAGCGGTCCCTTCTGTTCATGATCGCGCAGTGCGTTGTCGAGGTAGACCAGCATCACCACGCCGAACTCGGCGGCGACCCCGGCCAGCGCGATGAAACCGACCCCGACCGCGACCGACAGGTTGAAGTCGAGCAGGAAGATCAGCCAGAAGCCGCCGACCAGGGCGAACGGCAGCGAGGCCATCACCATCAGCGCCTGCCCGGCGTGACGGAAGGTGAGGTACAGCAGCACGAAGATGATCACCAGGGTCAGCGGCACCACCTGGGCCAGGCGCTGGTTGGCGCGCAGCATGTATTCGTACTGGCCCGACCAGGTGATCGAGTAGCCGGCCGGCAGCGTCGACCTGCTCGCGCACCGTCTGCTGGGCGGCAGCCACGTAACTGCCCAGATCGACGTCGCGGATATCGACGAAGGTCCAGCCGTTGAGACGGCCGTTCTCGCTCTTCAGCATCGGTGGGCCGTCGACGATGTCCACCTCGGCGACCTGGGCCAGCGGGATCTGCGCCCCGGTCGGGGTGACCAGTGGCAGGGCGCGCAGCTTTTCGACGCTGTCGCGCCGTTCACGCGGAAAGCGCAGGTTGACCGGGTAGCGTTCCAGGCCCTCGACCGTCTGGGTGATGTTGATGCCGCCGACCGCCGCCGCGATCACCAGGTTGAGGTCGTCGATGTTCAGCCCATAGCGCGCGGCCGCGATCCGGTCGGGCACGATGTCGATATAGCGTCCGCCGGCGACCCGCTCGGAGTAGGCCGAGGTGGTGCCCGGCACGGTCATGACGACCTGCTCGATCTCGCGCCCGATGCGTTCGATCTCGGCCAGGTCGGGCCCGGCGACCTTGATGCCGACCGGGGTCTTGATGCCGGTCGCCAGCATGTCGATACGGGTCTTGATCGGCATCACCCAGGCGTTGGTCACCCCGGGATACTGCACCGCCGCGTCGAGCTCCTCGATGATCTTGCGCGTGGTCATGCCGGCGCGCCATTGATCCCGTGGCTTGAGCTGGATCACCGTCTCGATCATGGTCAGCGGGGCCGGGTCGGTGGCGGTGTCGGCGCGCCCGATCTTGCCGAACACCTGGTGCACCTCGGGCACCTGCTTGATCAGCCGGTCGGTCTGCTGCAACAGCTCCTGGGCCTTGCCGATCGACAGGCCGGGCAGGGTGGTCGGCATGTACATCAGGTCGCCTTCGTCGAGTTCGGGCATGAACTCCGAGCCCAGCCCGTTGGCGAAACGCGCCAGCCAGGGGGTGTCGCGAAAGGTTCGTTTCCAGTCTTTGGCCAGGTTGGCCTGCGGTCTGTTCGATGCGTTCGATCATCGGCTGCGGTTCGCCGGTGACCGCCTCGGCGATCTGGAACGGCCATTTCAGCGGCGCCAGAAAACCACTGATCCCGCTGATCGGGATCACCAGGCTCAGCACGCACAACAGCGGCGACCAGCAGGGTCATCCTGGGCAGGCGCATCACCGCCGTCAGCAGCGGGCGGTAGAGCCAGATCAGCAGCACGTTCAGCGGGTTGCGTGTTCTCGTCGGGGATGCGCCCGCGGATGAAATAGCCCATCAGCACCGGCACCAGGGTGACCGCCAGACCCGGCCGAGGCGGCCATGGCGTAGGTCTTGGTGATAGGCCAGCGGCGCAAACAGCCGCCCCTCCTGGGCCTCGAGCGTGAACACCGGCAGGAAGCTCAGGGTGATGATCAGCAGCGAGAAGAACAATGCCGGCCCGACCTCGGACGCCGCCGTTGTGATCACCTGCCAGTGTTCGGCGCCCTCGGGTGCCTGGCCGTAGGCGTGGCGGTAGCGCTCGAGGTGCTTGTGCGCATTCTCGATCATCACGATCGCCGCATCGACCATCGCGCCGATCGCGATCGCGATGCCGCCCAGCGACATGATGTTGGCGTTGATGCCCTGGTGCTGCATCACGATGAACGACGGCCAGGATGCCCAGCGGCAGGGTGACGATGGCGACGAAGGCCGAGCGCAGGTGGAACAGGAACACCAGGCAGACCAGCGCGACGACGATGAACTCCTCGAGCAGCTTTTCGGTGAGGTTGTTCACCGCGCGCTCGATCAGCGCCGAGCGATCGTAGGTCTCGACGATCTCGACGCCCGGGCGGCAGGCCCTGGCGCAGCTGCTCGAGCTTGTCCTTGACCCGCTCGATGGTCGCCAGCGCGTTCTCGCCGTAGCGCATCACGACGATGCCGCCGGTGACCTCGCCTTCGCCGTCGAGGTCGGCGACCACGCGCCGCATCTCGGGGCCGATCTGGATCCGCGCGATGTCGCGCAGCAGGACCGGCGTGCCCATCTCGGTGACCATGATCGGGATGTGTTCGAGGTCTTCGAGGCCGCGCAGATAGCCGCGCGTGCGCACCATGTACTCGGCCTCGGCCAGTTCCAGCACCGAGCCGCCGACCTCGCGGTTGGCCGCCTTGATCGCGGCCGAAACCCGGGCCAGCGTGATGCCGTAGGCGCGCAGCTTTTCCGGGTTCGACCACGACCTGGTACTGGCGCACCATGCCGCCGACCGTCGCCACCTCGGATACGCCCGGGCACGGTCTGCAGCTCGTACTTGAGGAACCAGTCCTGCAGGCTGCGCAGCTCGGCCAGGTCGTGCTGGCCGGTGCGATCGACCAGCGCGTAGTTGTAGACCCAGCCGACCCCGGTGGCGTCCGGGCCGAGGCGCGGCTGCACGCCGTCGGGCAGGTCGGCGGCGGCCTGGTTGAGATACTCGAGCACCCGCGCGCGCGCCCAGTACAGGTCGGTGCCGTCCTCGAAGATGACGTAGACGTAGCAGTCGCCGAAGAACGAGTAGCCGCGCACCACCTGGGCGCCGGGCACCGACAGCATGGTGGTGGTGATCGGGTAGGTGACCTGCTCCTCGACCACGCGCGGCGCCTGGCCGGGGAAACTGGTGCGGATGATGACCTGCACGTCGGACAGGTCGGGGATCGCGTCGAGCGGTGTCTTGTGCAGCGCCACCCAGCCCCAGCCGGTGATGACCAGCGCGGCGAGCAGCACCAGGAAGCGGTTGTGGATCGACCAGGCGATCAGATTCTTCAACATGATCGTGCCCTCAGTGGCCGCTGTGGGCGTCGGCAGCGCGGTGCGGCCGCGTTCGTCCATGCGCAGGAAGCTGGCCTGCAGGCTGGACTCCGAGTCGATCAGGAACTGTCCCGAGACCACCACCTCGTCACCGGCCTCGATGCCGCTGAGGATCTCGACCATGCCGTTGCTGGCCATGCCGGTGACCACGTCGACCGGCTGGAAGCGACCCTCGCCGAGTGCGCGCACCACGCTGCTGCGCCGACCGGTCTCGATCACCGCCTCGGCCGGCACCGCCAGCACCTCGCGCTTGGGCCCGCCGTAGATCACCACGTCGGCGAACATGTTGGCCTTGAGCAGGCCATCCGGGTTGTCGAAGGCCAGCCGCACCTTGAGCGTGCGCGATTTCGGGTCGAGTGCCGGGTAGATGTACTCGACCTCGCCCTCCCAGTTGCGCCCGGGATAGGCGGGCACCTTGATCTCGGCGGTCAGGCCCACTGCCAGCCAGTCGATCTGGTGCTCGTAGACGTCGACCAGCACCCAGATGCGGGTGAGATCGGCGATGGTGACGATCTCCATGCTCGGGGTCACGTACATGCCCTTGCGCGCGCCCAGCATGGTCACGACGCCATCGGCATTGGCTACGATCGGCACGGTGTTGATCGACTCGCCCCGCTTCTGGATCGCCGAGATCGTGGCCTCGGTGACACCGAGCAGGCGCAGGCGGTTGCGCGCCTTTTCGATCCGCGCCTTGCTGTTGGCCTGGTCGAGGGCGATCAGGAAATCGACCTGGGCCGACAGGATCTCTTCGGAGTACAGCCGGCCGATCAGCTGGCCCTTCTTGACCGGGTCGCCCTCGGCGCGCAGGTCGAGCTGTTCCATCCAGCCGGCGGCGCGCGGGTGGACGTGGGCCAGGCGGGTCTCGTCGTAGTCGATCCGGCCGACCGTCTCGATGTATTTCCACAGGGTCTGCCTGCGCCGCCGGCGCGGTGCGCACCCCCATGCTGTTGATCACCGCATTGCTGATCTCGACGGTCGGTCGCTTGCCGGCCTGCGGATCGATCATCTTCGCCACCAGGTCCATGCCGCAGATCGGACAGGTACCCTCTTCGTCGCGCACGATCTGCGGGTGCATCGGGCAGACGTACTTCGGGTCGAGGTGTTTTTCGGCGTGCTCCAGCGCCGAATCATCGCTGGCGGCGGCGATGTCTTCAGTCGGTTTGCGGTCGCCATCGAGGCAGCCGGCGAGCAGCACCGCCAGGAGCGCGATCAGCGCCGCGAAAAGTGTTTGTTTGTAAGTAATCACTATGCATTCCAGGACTATAAAACAAAGGGCGGAACGCCGCGTCATGGCCTTCTGGGGCCTCGGTGCGGCTACCGGCGGTATGTTCAGCTGGAATGAATGGGTGGGCGGTAAAGGCGCTCGCCGGGCGACGCTGGCAGGTGTTCGGGCAGGCGGGCATCGTAGCTTTCCGCTCCTTTAGGGGCGGAGTAAGCACTTACTGACGTGGCCGCCAGTCCAGCGGGTACCGCGTAGTCGCAGCACTGGCACTGCGACAGCGGGGCGTCACCGCTGCAGTGTGGACACGGCGTTTGCGTTGTTGACGCATCGTCCGCTGCCCCCGCCTGGGTGTGGCAGGGCATCGCGTCGGCGCCGCTGGTCTCACCCGCGGCGCTCAGCGGCGGCATCGACTGGGCGATCGACAGCAGCGGCGCGAATGCCAGCAGCAGGGCGAGCAACAGCCTCACCGGCCAGATGCTGCGTCGCCGGCAAAGCTGTCTTTCAAACGCGCTGTGCATGGTTGGCCGTTGTCACTTTTCGCTGGTGGCGTTGTCGATCCGGCCGATCGCGCAGCTGACGAATGATTTCGCCTTGGCGGCGGCGGACTTCAGGCCTTCGACCGAGCCTACCTCCGGGTAGCCCATCTTGGCCAGCGCGGCGATGGTCTGGTCGCGCCATGCCGGGTTGCCCTCGATATGTACCTCGCCCAGCTCGACATCGACCTCGACGGCCTTGGCCAGTTCCTGTTCGACGAGTTTGCTGCGGATGCTGCTGGCGCAGCCATTGCACTTGATGTTCTCGACCGCGACGGTATAGCTCATGACAACCTCCTATCGATTGTCTGGACAATCGTTCATTCGCGCGATGATGGGACAACCGTCATCGCTGGACCGGCACTTTTGCACCAGGTCTTTCAATTCATCGCGCAGACGACTCAGGCTGCCGATGCGTTGCTCTATGGTCGAGAGCTTCGCCTCGGTCATCGCCCGCACATCGTCGCGCACGTCGCCTGGCCGGTCGCGCAGTGTCATCAGCTGGCCAATCTCGGCCAGGCTGAAATCCATCGCCTGCGCCCTTTTGACAAACCCCAGCCGCGCAAGATCCGCGTCTGAATAACGCCGCTGTCTGCCGCCATTGCGGCTTACCGCCGGCAGCAGGCCGATGCGCTCGTAGTAGCGCAGTGTGTCGGCCGAGAGCCCGGTATGCTCGCTGGCCTGTCGGATGCTCAACATTGGCGGTGTCTTCCCCATTCACCTGAATAGATAGCTTAAAACCTGGAGTTTACTCCAGGTCAAGGGTTGACGAGGCGGGACGCTTCGAAGCCTCTCCGTCTATGGCATCTAGATGTTTAATAGCGAAAAGCAATGACGGGCGGGGCCGGTGCGCCAAGACCGGTTGCCGGCGACCATGCCGCCGCAGCCGGGGTCTACTCCGCCTTGGCGTCGCGGCTGAGCAGGTTTTGCACCGCCTCGCGCGGAGACAGGCCTTCGTACAGCACCTGGTAGGTCTGCTCGGTGATGGGCATCTCGACACCCAGCGCAGCCGCCTTGGCATGTACCTCACGGGCGGTGCCGACACCCTCGACCTCCTGGCCGATCTCCTTGCGCGCCGCCTCGATGCCTTTGCCAGCCGCCAGCGCCAGGCCCATGCGGCGGTTGCGAGACTGATCGTCGGTACAGGTCAGCGCCAGGTCGCCGAGTCCGGCGAGGCCCATGAAGGTTTCCGGTTTGCCGCCCATGGCGAGGCCCAGCCGGATGATCTCGTGCAGCCCGCGGGTGATCAGGGCGGCGCGCGCGTTGGCGCCGAAGCCGAGGCCGTCCGAGATGCCGGCGGCAATTGCCATCACGTTCTTGCTGGCGCCGCCCACCTGCACGCCGACCAGGTCGTCGCTGGTGTAGGCGCGGAAAGCTGTCCCCGTGAAGATAGGTCGCCACCCGTTCGGCATGCCTCGGGTTGTTGGCAGCCACGGTAATCGCGGTCGGCAGGCCGCGCGCGACCTCGCCGGCGAAGGTCGGGCCGGATACCACGGCGAGGTCGCATTGCGGAAAGTGTCGGGCCGCCACGGTGCTGAGCAGCTCCGTGCTCTCGCGATCGAATCCCTTGGTGGCCCAGGTCAGGGTCTTGAGCTGCGGGCGAACCGCGAGCACGGCGCCACAGACACTGGAGAAGGCGTGACTGGGCACCACCAGCAACACTTCGTCGGCGCCGCGCACGCTGTGGCCAAGATCGTCACTGGGCGTCAGCTTGCCGGGCAGCGCCACCCCGGGCAGGTACTGACGGTTTTCACCATCGCGCCGCAGTGCATCGATCTCGGCGGGGTCGTGCCCCCAGAGATCCACCGTGCAGCCATTGCGCGCCAGCTGAATCGCCAGCGCCGTGCCCCAGGAGCCGGCGCCGAGAACCGCGACCTTGGGGAGCACGCCGTTCAAATCAGTGGGTGGTGGTTTCGCCGTCGGGCTGCTCTGCGGCCTGGGTGGCCTGGGCCTGACGCTGTTGCGCGTAGAGCGCCTCGAAGTTGACCGGCTGCAAGACGAACTGTGGGAAGCTGCCGCGCGTCACCAGGTCGGAGACCACCTCGCGGGCGTAGGGAAACAGGACGTTAGGCGCCGCAACGCCCATGACTGCCGCGGCCTCTTCTTCGCTGAAGCCCTGCACAGTGAACAGGCCGGCCTGCTGAACCTCGACCAGGAACACTGTCTTGTCGTCGTGCTTGGCCTCGACGTTCACCCGCAGCGTTAGCTCGACGGTGCCGTTACCCAGGTCCTTGGATTCGCTGCCCAGGCCGACACTGATCTCCGGCGACCACTTTTCCTGGAAGACGACCGGTGAGTTCGGCGCCTCGAAAGAGATGTCCTTGGTATAGATGCGTTGCACCAGGAACTGGCGCTGTGGCTGTTGCTCGTCGCTCACGGTGGATCTCCTGCAGAAGCGTTTATTTGCGTTTTACCGGCAGGTTGGCGCTTTCCCACGCCAGCATCCCGCCACGTAGATTCTTTACGTTTTCGAATCCCTGCTTGCGCAGCATGCCGCAGGCAGAGCCCGAGCGCGAACCGGACCGACACACCGCGACAATCGGCTTGTCACGGTGTTTTTCCAGCTGCTTGATGCTGTTGCTGAACCCATTGAGCGGGATGTTGATCGAGTTGACGATGTGCCCGTCCTTGAACTCGGCCATCGAGCGCACGTCGACAATCACCGCGTCGTCGTGATTGATCATCGCGGTCGCCGTCAGCGGATCGACTGCATTCTTGCCGCCCGGGTCCATGACCAGATTCCACATGAGTGCGGAGGCGACGACGAAAAAGGCAGCAACCAGTAGGGGGTGGTTGCTGGCAAACTCCAGGAATTGTTCCATGAACCCTCACCATCGTGGTGACACAAACCAAAGCTACAGACGACAAAACGGGAGGCGTGAGCCTGCCCGTTTGTCCTAAATGCTGAGGGGTGCCCTACGCTGAGTGGGGCGCCCTGTTCAGTGTTCGTGCGTGCAGAACACCTCGCGCATCATACAGATCAGACGCAGTGTGCGGTTATCGCTCACCCGGTAAAACACCCGATTGGCGTCTTTGCGGGACGTGAGGATACCTTTATCGCGCAGGATCGCAAGATGCTGGGAGATATTGCTCTGCGAGGTCCCGACCTGATCGACGATATCCTGCACGCTGACCTCCTGGTCGCTAAGGGTGCAGAGGATCTTCAGCCTCAGTGGGTGGGACATCGCCTTCAGCGAACGTGAGGCACGGTCGATGTCTTCGTCGCCCTCGAGGAGCGTGAGTTCTTTGTCGAATTCGTCATGCATAGATACAACCGACTTGTGGGGCAGATTCAAACTACTTCCTCCTTTGACCGGTCCAGCGTCCACTGAACCTGGATGGGCTATTTAATAGCCTCTAATCTAATAATAGAACGCTATTGGAACAGGAACATAGCTTCCGGCACGAGCATTTTTCTTCGATCAGCGGAAAATAAAATTTGATGACCGCGCGCGGGGGTCTACCCACAGTGGCGGTTTCGCGCCTAAGATGTTTCAATACCAAGGGATTTTGCGGCGTATTTCCGCGCGTCGCCGCCACACTATTTTCCCGTTTAATCATAGGGTTAATCGACAGCGTTCGAGGCCAAACGCAAGCAGTACGGATCAAGACGGACGATGAACGACAAGGTACGCCCCGCAGTTCTCCTCATCCTCGACGGCTGGGGAATGAGTGACAGCACAGACCACAACGCGATTCAGGCGGCCAAAAAGCCGGCCTGGGACCGTCTCTGGAACACCTACCCGCATACCGAGATTCGCACCTCGGGTTCGGCTGTCGGCCTGCCCGGCGGGCAGATGGGCAACTCCGAGGTGGGCCATCTCAATCTCGGCGCCGGCCGGGTGGTCTACCAGGAGTTCACCCGGATCGGCCGTTCGATTCGTACAGGGTCGTTTTACAGCAACCGCACCCTGACCGACGCCGTCGACCTGGCGGTGGAAAAGGGCACCGCGGTGCACATTCTCGGCTTGCTGTCGCCTGGCGGCGTGCACAGCCACGAATGCCATATCCATGCGATGGCCAAGCTGGCGGTCGATCGTGGCGCGAGCCGGGTCTACGTGCATGCCTTTCTCGACGGTCGGGATATGCCACCGAAGAGCGCCGAGGATTCGCTGCGCGGCATGGATCAGCAGTTTGCCGAGTACGGCACCGGCCGCACGGCCAGCCTGATCGGGCGGTATTTTGCGATGGACCGCGATCATCGCTGGGATCGCATCAAGAAAGCCTACGATCTACTCACCCAGGCCAAGGCCGACTATCACGCGGACACCGCCGAGCAGGCCCTGCAAGAGGCCTATGCCCGCGGTGAGTCCGATGAGTTTGTCAGCGGCACGGTTATCGGCGAACCGGTGATCGTGGCGGATGGCGATGTCGTGATCAACATGAACTACCGATCCGACCGTGCACGGCAGATCACCCGCGCATTCATCGAGGACGATTTCGAAGGTTTCGAGCGCGCCGTGGTACCGAAGCTGTCGGCGTTTGTCTCGCTCACCGAGTACAACAAGGATTTCGATATCCCGGTCGCCTATCCGCCGGAACGCCTCGCCGATACCTTCGGTGAATACATCGCCAACCTCGGTCTGCACCAGCTGCGCATCGCCGAGACCGAGAAATATGCCCACGTCACCTTCTTCTTCAACGGCGGCATCGAGGCGCCGAACGAGGGTGAGGAACGCATCCTGGTGCCGTCACCGCAGGTGGCAACCTACGACCTGCAGCCCGAAATGAGTGCGGCCGAGGTCACGGAGCGCCTGATCGAGGCGATCTGCAGCGACACCTACGACGCGATCATCTGCAACTATGCGAATGGCGACATGGTCGGGCATACCGGCAATTTCGACGCCGCCGTGCGGGCGATCGAGGTACTGGACGAGTGTGTCGGCCGGGTCGTCGAGGCGGTCGAAGAGGTTGGCGGTGCGATGCTGATCACCGCCGACCACGGCAATGCCGAACAGATGGTCGATGCCAAGGGCGAACAGGCGCATACCGCGCATACACTCAACCCCGTGCCGCTGATCTATGTCGGCGAGAATGCGCCCCAGTTGATGGAAAACGGCGCCCTGTGCGATGTCGCACCGACCCTGCTGCAGATCATGGATCTGCCACAGCCCGCGGCGATGACCGGCCGTTCGCTGATCGTTGCGGCCGACGCAGACGCCGCCTGAACAGCTCGCCGGTCCGCGCGCAGGACGCCCCGGCGTTTTGCTGCCAGAATGGTTGACGGTATGACCCTGGCCACGCTCCCGCACCGGTTTCTCATCCCCCTGCTGTGCCTGACCCTGGCCGCGGCAGGCGCCGTGGCGGCGCCCAGCGCGGATCAGCAACAGGCGAAACTCGGTGCCCTGCGCGAACGCATCAGTGGCCTGCGTGCGCAGATGCAGGCGAAAAGCGGGGAAAAAACCCAGCTTTCAGCGCTGCTGCAGGCGTCGGAGCAGCAGATCGGCAGGCTGGCGCGCAAACTGCGGGTACTCGACGGCCGCCTGATCCGCCAGCGCAAGCGTCTCGATAGCCTGCTGGGCGAACAGGCCGCGCAACGCCAGGCATTGGACGCACAGCGTGCCGCGCTGGCCCGCCAGGTCCGGGCGGCCTACGCGATGGGCCGACAGGAGCGATTGAAGATCCTGTTGAACCAGCAGGACCCGGCCACGGTCAGTCGCGTCATGGTCTACTACGATTACCTCAACAGGGCGCGGGCCGAAAAGATGCAACTGATCCATCAGCAGATGGAGCGCCTGGTGCAGACCGAGCACACTATCCGCATCGAGGAACAGCAACTGGCACGTCTGCACGATGAACAGCGGGATGAACTGGCCGCGATGCAGCGCAACCAGGAGACGCGGCGTGAGGTCGTTGCCCAGCTGACCCGCGAGTTGCAGGACCAGGGCCAGAAGCTCGACCGTCTGCAGACCGACGAGCGCGATCTGAAAACCCTGATCAGGGGGCTGGAACAGGCGCTGGCCGACATCCCTGCCGAGCACCCGCAGCAGATCAAGTTCGCTGGTCTGCGGGGGCGTCTGCCGTGGCCGGCAAAGGGCAGTATCGTACATCGATTTGGCGCGCCCAAACTCGGAAGCCTGCGTTGGGACGGTGTTATGATCCAGGCGCCAGAAGGGCGCGAGGTCCGTGCGGTACACCACGGGCGGGTGGCCTTTGCCGACTGGTTGCGGGGTTTCGGCCTGCTACTGATCGTCGATCATGGCGACGGCTACATGACACTGTATGGCCACAACCAGAGCCTGTTCAAAGAGGCCGGCGACTGGGTCGCAGTAAACGAGCCGGTTGCCCTGGTCGGCAGCAGCGGCGGCCGCGAACAGGCCGGCGTGTATTTTGGAATCCGCCATGACGGGCGCGCAATCAACCCCGCCAAATGGTGTCGTCGCCCGCAGGGGCGCAAAGTGGGTTGAACCCGTTCCCGACTCAGGGAGCGGAACATAGAGGATGTTATGAAACAGATTTTTTCCTCGTGGCTCGCAGCCGGCCTTCTGGTTGCCGCCGGTGTTCTGGTTTACGAGACATCGGCGGTGGCCGAGCGTGCCGAATCGTCTGATGATCTGCCGCTCGAGGAGCTGCGGGTGTTTGCCGAGGTGTTCGGCAGGATCAAGAACGACTACGTCGAAGCAGTCGACGACCGCAAGCTTTTGAATTATGCGATCGAGGGCATGCTCAGCGGCCTCGATCCGCACTCGGCGTATCTGAATGAAGACGACTATCGTGAAATGCGCGTCGGTACCAGCGGGCAGTTTGGCGGGCTGGGCATCGAGGTCGGCATGGAGAACGGCTTCGTCAAGGTGATCTCACCGATCGACGACACCCCGGCTCAACGGGCCGGCCT